>DASUJO010000028.1:0-8273 GCA_036279215.1 Saccharimonadales bacterium (SeqCode) | reverse complement strand
CGGCTATGAGCTATCAAGCTCCGGCCTGCGTATCGGCCAAAAGCTGTATCCGTACAGCTCGTTCAAATCGTTTTCTTTCGTGCGCGAAGGCGCGATTAACAGCGTGCAGCTTACGCCGCTAAAAAAACTTATGCCGCCAATATCGGCTTATTACAAAGCCGAAGACGAAGAAAAAATCGCAGATATCCTGGGCAGCCACCTGCCCCTGGACGAAGTCCAGCCGCACAGTTTAGACCGCATTTCCCGCCGCCTTAAGTTGTAGAATGTATATGTGGATTCGGCAAAGAAACAAAACAACAAAGTTACCAAAAGATTTATAAAAGATAATTCTTGGGCGCTGGCCGCCGCCGTTTTAGTAGTAGTTTTGCTGGCGGTAAGCGTAATTATTTATGTTGTTGCTATCAGCGGCAGCGGCAGCGACCAGAATGCGGCCGGCCAGCAGCCGCCGTTCGCGCAAAGGTACCAGAAAGCCGCCGCCAACAAGAACGCCAGGTTCGCCATACTGATGCCGGACTATTTGCCGCAGGATTATGACTACAGCTACGCCTCTGTTGAAACAAGCGGTTCGGCAAAAAGCACCTATTTCTGGGCGCGGTACGAGAACGACGGGCTGGATACGCATTTTGATGTCACGGCGTTTCACCCGCAAAGCAATTACAACCCGCCCACAGATTGCGGTTCGCCGCTTGCCCCGCCAGCCAGTTCAAAAACCTCTCAAGGTACTTATCCCTGCGTGCAGGTAGCTACCATTCCTACCGGCAATGTTTATTACTCTCACTCAAAGGAGAATAAAAAGGGATTCCTGCCCGCCGAAGAAAATTACTATACCGTGGTACACGGTACGCTGGTAACGCTCAATTACATCACGGCTTCAAACGTCATGACCCGCGACCAGGCAATCAAACTTCTGGCTTCGCTAAAACCCGCCACCGTGGCGGACATCGTCCAGCTGAACACCGGCGGCTAAATTTTTAACGGCTTGTCTCAGCCGTCAATCTAATTTTTAATAAAGCTAATGAATATTCCGGCTTGGCCGAAAAAACACAAATGGTTAACATTGCTTACAATCATGGTAATTATTGTTATTTGTTGGGTGGCATACGAAGTTGTAGCGTATAAGTTTGATAAACAAAAATATATCGAGGCTCGTAATACTTTGAATGCAGTTTACTCGGATATCATTACAAAACTGGGCAATCCCACAGATTATAATCATAACGGCGGGTGCGGTGGTTTTCGGGGTGAATTTGGGGAATCAGGTCCCATAATTTGTTCATGGAGTATAAATTTTAACTATCAAGTAGCAAATAATTCAGAAGCAGTAAATCTAAAAAAAACAATTGAAGGTGTAATATCAGCTAATTCAAATCTAGCTGTATCTGCCTTGCCGCCAAAGATTGATCCGTTTGTTTCAACATTGCCAATTAGCAGAGGAGGAGCTGAATCAGATTACTATAAAACAAATAAGAATGTTAAGTGCCAGGTGATTTACAACTATAAGTCGAAAAACGTAAGTAGCACTAGGCAGAAAAACAGTCAATTAAAAGCATCTTTAAATATAGAACTATCGTGTTCTGGCGCATCTAGAGGAAAATACTACTAGAACGAGCTCCGTTCTTGAATACTAGAACGAAAATTGAGATAATTTGACAAACAGTCAAATATCTTTATGCGTAAGCATTTCCTTCAATTTATCTGTGTGTTATTAGCTGTAGTAATCAGCGCTTTGTTCTTTATTCTGCCAGCTAAGGCTAACGATACTTCACCTTGGATTACTGCTGCGCTTAATATCCAAAAACAAACTGATACTTCGTCACTACCGATTTCTTTGAATGGCAACATCGACTGCTACAGAGTATCGTCAGGTGGATGTGCTGTGCCGGCTCCTTATGGCATATTCAATGAAAGCAATAGTAGTCTTAGTTTTAGCAGCGTTGGCTCTTATAAACCGATTTTGAACTATATTGAAGGAAGCCAAAAAGTATTAGCAGTGCCAAATTCGAATACTTTGATAAGCTATAACACCACTCCGGTGTTTGGCTGGAATATTTTCTTCAACGATACATACGCGTTTATAAAATCAGATAGCATATATACGAATTATGGTACCCGGGACGTTTATAAGATGACTGCCCCTCCGAGCGGTGTTCTTGCGGATCGCAGCGGCCATCTTTTGGCGGCCGATTATAACTCCATGAGTTTTTCGGACGATGGCAATTGGCTCGTAGCGGCAGAACCCAATGTGGCAACCTTGCGCGTAAATTTACGAACTTTCGAGGTTCTGCCATTTGGACCTCGCTTTGTATACGGTATTGGTAACCCTCCGGACATTAAAACGGCAGTGACTGAAGATGGGCGGTACGCTATCGAAGCTTCATATAATCAAAACCGGTTCGCAATCTACGATTTGGATACCTGTGCCTTACCCGTGCCTGATACGATTTCAGGACCGGTTAATTGCCATTATCGCGACCTAAAACCCTATATTCTGCAACAAATCCCGGGTTTTAGGAGCGCTACTAATATCAGGTTCTTAGGCGATGATACAATAAGTTTTTACGGAACTTTCTATGATGGCCCTACGCTTAAAACTGCAAGATTCATACTTAGCACTAAACCGATAAACACCCAGATTCCATACTTGGCATTAGGCGACTCATATATTTCCGGTGAGGGTGCATTTGATTATGCTCCCGGAACTGATACGGAAAATAACACTTGCCACCTTTCATTTTTGTCCTACTCATACTTGATAAATAATGATTTGGATTTTAACTACAATCCTTATCCGTCAGTTGCATGTTCGGGTGCCACTACGGATGACATTATTAATAAAAGCTCGGATTACAAAGGCCAGGCTGATAATAAGAGAATAACAAGAGGTCAAAGAGATAATAACGGCACTACTGAACTCGTCCTAACTTCTTTTTTACCTGGTTATATTAATCAATTGGGGTTTGTTAGCCATTATCAACCAAAAACAATCACACTATCAATAGGCGGTAACGATATGGGCTTTTCGAAAATACTTTTGCGTTGCATGGAGCCCGACTCATGCTTCAGCGATTATGAAGACAGAGTCGAGCTGGTGCGAGAAATTAACAATATTGTGTTCCCCAACTTGGTTAACACGTATCAATCGCTTAAGAATAGCTCAGCCCCTGGCGCACGGATTTATATAATCGGATATCCGCAAATCGCCAAGCCTGATGGCGATTGCTCGGAAAATGTGCGGCTAGATAATAATGAAGTAAAGTTTTCGCAGCAGATTATCGCTTATCTGGACTCTGTTATTAATGCGGCTGCAGATAAGTCTGGCGTCAAATATGTAGATGTGCAAGATGCCTTTGCCGGGCATCGGTTGTGCGAAACCAATTTCTTAGATAGCGCCATGAATGGTATTACTGTCGGAGATGACCGTCCGTTCAGTTTCGGTCCGATAGGTGCTGAAAGTTACCATCCTACCGCCTTAGGCTACAAGCTTCTTGAAGAAAAAATCTTAGCTGCAACTAATAATCTATCTGGCCAAATGCCTAGTACGAATTTATCTGCTTCAACGCCATCAGAAAGCGGCTTGGATATATTAAATGTTCCAAAAAGCGGACGATCTATAAACGTTATTAATTATGATGACAACGTTACTAACGATGTTCAGTATCGCGGAGGCGCTTGGAATATTGTCTATAAGTCCGGCCATTTTTTGTTCAAAGCCGGCAGCAAAGTAAAAGTCGTATTAAAATCGGATCCAATTTCACTTGGCGCATATGATGTTAACCAAGACGGCGGCTTCGATATTTCTGTTAATGCAACGGACGGAATTCCCCTGGGATTTCATACATTGCACATATATGGGACCGATGTAATCGGCCAGCCTATAGATATACAAAAAGTAATATATATTAGCGACCCGCCTGTTACGGAAAAAACAACAGCATTAGCAGGAACAGGCTCAGAAGGCAATTCTACTGAAAACAAAAAAACTGAATCTGCTTCGCCGGTTAAAAATGGAGGAATAGATTCCAACGGCAATCAATTAGTTTCAGAAGCGAATGCTGCGTCACTTCAAGACGCAGGTTCGAGTTTTATAGCACCAAATGATCATCAGAAAACAAAAATATTAGGGTTGTCTACATCGAATGTAAATCCTAAATCCGGCACTAAAGTCAGTAGTTCTCCTGCCCCATTTGATTTAGCTAGTGCAAATTGGAGACCTATAAGCTTTGCAGTCTTTATTCTTATATCTATAGCCGCTGTTCTAAGTTGGGGAAGAATATTTCATACCAATTCAGCTAGTTAAACACTGACGATGGCGCCGATGGAAATAAAAACCGCGCCAACTATCGCGATGGCCAGCGCCACGCGGAAGCCGAGTATAGGCCAAGCCAGCAGGGCCGCAGCCGCTAGCGCGAAACCGATTATTATATTCCTGACCTGCCCCGGTTTTACTTTGTCTTTGGCTTCCGGCTTTGGCGGTTCTACCGGCGCCTTTAAAATCTCGTTTGCTTTGTAACCCGTTTTTTCTTTGACGGTTTCTTCGGCGTTTTGCATAGCCGGCTTTTCGTCTGATTCTTGCTGTTCTGCCGTTTCCTCTAAATATTCGGCAGCTTTTTTATGCTCTTTGGCTTCTTTTTTAAGTTTTTTGGGCTCGGCCATATGCTTTCCCTGCCTTTCTAAGCAAATGCTAGTCTTCCGCTTTAACGCCCGCAGTTAAAATTTTTGCATCTCTATTTACGGGAGCGGTATAATCAGTTTAAGGAGCTAATGCATTATGCAAGAAGCCGGATTACCGCCAATTGTCCTGATAGCCCATCTTATTAACTTTTTTTGCCTGCTTATATTGATTAGAAGCGGCATTCAGATTCTTTACGATCACCCCAAGCTTTACTGGACCGACCATACGACCGACGACAACCACTGGCTGAGATTCGGCAGAAAAATTATGCCCAAAGACAAGCTTTGGACTTCGCTGGACGAGGCCGAAGACCCGGGCAAAGGTGCCCTGCCCGGCGGCACTCATAACCTGGGCGCCGGCCGCCACTGGCACTTTAGTGCGGCGATAATCTGGGTAGTCACGGGTTTGATTTACGTCGGGTTTTTGCTGACGAGCGACGAGTGGCGCCGTATTGTGCCAACTGATGCCGGCGTATTCCACCAAGCGTGGGATGTAATGTACGGCTACCTTACGCTAAATATTCCACCCGAGGCGGCTGGATCTTATAACTCGCTGCAGCAGCTTACTTACTTTTCGGTAATTTTTATTCTGGCGCCGATAATGTTACTGACCGGAATTGCGATGTCGCCGGCGCTGGTCGCGCGCTTCCCGTGGTATTTAAAACTGTTCGGCGACCGCCGCCAGGTTGCCCGCAGCCTGCACTTTTTGGGCATGGTGTCTTTTTCTCTGTTTATTCTGATTCACATTACTATCACCATGCTGTTCCATTTCTACGACAGTGTTAAAACGATAACCTTCGGCCATACCGATGTGAACTTTGCCTACGCCCTGACATTGTTCTTAGGGGCTTTGGCGCTGGTTCTAGCATTTAATATCTGGGCGTCTTTCTTCACGCTTAACGACCAAGTTAAACTGCGCCACAAACTCACCCGCTTCTACACGCCTGTGGTACGCTTTTTATTCGGCTGGATGAAGTCCAACCAGCATTACTCCAAAGAAGACATTTCGCCGTTTTTCCGGGTTAACGGCTATCCGCCGGAAACCGCCGAATACCACCGGCTAAAGTCCAATCATTTTAAAGATTGGCACCTGAAAGTAGATGGATTAGTAGAAAAACCGCTCAAACTTTCACTTTCCGACCTTAAAGCCATGCCTAAGCAGGAACAGATTACCAAGCACAACTGCATACAGGGCTGGACCGCCATTGGCGAGTGGGGCGGTGTGCCGATGAGGGATATTATTAAGCTTTGCCAGCCAAGCAAAAGGGCTAAGTATGTAATTTTTCACTGCTACGACGAAGACGACAAAGGCGCGGCTTACTATTCCGGCCTGCGCATCAAGGACATGCTAGACCCCCAAACTATTTTGGCCTACGAGATGAATGGCAAGCCGCTGCCGATAGAACACGGCGCGCCGCTGCGCCTGCGCTGCGAACGCAAATACGGCTACAAAATGGCCAAATACCTAAAATCCATTGAATTTGTTTCCAGTTTTGCCAGCATCGGCCAGGGCCGCGGTGGCTACCGTGAAGACACGGTTTTCTTTGACTGGGAAGCGTCAATTTAGCACCGCAAAATGCCCGCCCGAGCGCGACAGCTGAATACCAAAAAAGCTTATATTCCCTTATTGGCTGCTACCGCGGCCTTGGCGCTAAATTTCTGGGCATGGACAATACTAAGCCCGCTGGGAACACGCTATGCCGACGAGCTTTCTTTGCGGCCGGTAGCTTTGGCACTGCTGCTGGCGATACCGGTAATTGTAGGTTCGCTGGGACGGATCGTTCTGGGTGCTTTGACGGACAAATACGGCGGACGCCGTATGTTTGCGGCAGTTTGCGTTCTGCAGGCGGCCGTTGTGGCCGTGCTGGCGTTTGCCGGCGATTACCCTAGCCTGATTGCGGCTGCCGTTTTTTTGGGAATCGGCGGAGCCAGCTTTGTAGTCGGCGTGCCGTTCGTAAGCGCTTGGTTTCCGTCCGAAAAAAGCGGGTTGGCTTTAGGTATTTACAGTGTCGGTAACGCCGGGACCGCGCTTGCGGGGTTTTTTACTCCGCGGATGGACGACGCAATCGGCCGCAGACAAACGTTTTTCTTTGTGGCGCTGCTGCTAGCGGCGATGGCGGTAATCTTTACGTTTAAAATAAAGAACGCACCCGGCTGGAGAGCATCTTCGGCCTCGTCGCTATCGCAAATAAAAAAAGCGTCCGATAACCGTATGACTTGGGACTTGGCATCAGTCTATGCCATAACCTTCGGCGCTTTCGTTGCTTTTGGCGTTTACCTGCCGGTACTATTAAAAGTTGCGTATGATTTGCCGGCTACCGATGCCGCTTCGCGGGCGGCCGGCTTTATTTTGCTGGCTACTTTAGCCCGTCCGATAGGCGGCTGGCTCAGCGATAAGATAGGCGGCAAACCGGTTATCAGAATTTCATTGGCGGCGATTGCCGCGCTGGCGGCGTACCTTGCGCTCCAACCGGACCTGCGCGTCCAAACCACCGCCGTTTACCTATCCTTAGCCGCCGCGCTTGGCACCGCCAACGGCGCGGTATTCGCGCTGGTAGGAAAATTAGTCAAAGCCGGCAGCGTAGGCAGTGTTACTGGAATAATCGGCGCTGTTGGCGGGTTGGGTGGATTTTTACCGCCGCTGGTACTTGGAATAACCTACGAACGCACGCATTCATACGCGGTCGCCCTGTTCTTGCTCGCCGCCAGCTCTCTGGCCATCCTGTTTTATGCAAATTATAGATTCAGAGATAGTATGTATAGGGTAAGGATATGAGCTATGGCCGAAAATAGTGAACGCCATTTGGTTATCGTGCGCCATGGGGAAAGCGAAGGCGATGTCTGGCGCGCGTCACGCAAAATCGGCCTGCTGAACTATTCCATCGTCAGGGATCCAGCCCGGCATGAACAAACGAAGAGAGGTCATCAACAGATGGTGGCTGTAGGCAGTTGGCTTGTGCGCAACGTCATGGAGCCGCATGGGATAAATGATTTTGGCTTATATTTTAATTCACCGCTACTCCGAGCCAGGCAGTCCGCCCGCTCACTTGGGCTTGGCGATAATTGGCAGGATGAGCCGATGCTGAGCGACAGGGACAGGGGCCGGTTCAAGATGCCACCCGACGAACATAAAGCCAGGTTTCCCAAAAGTTATGAGCGGATGCAGAAAGACCCGCTGCGCTGGAAGCCGCCGGGCGGCAGAACGGTAGCCTCTATGATTGAGGACGAAATAGGCAGGTTTAAAGATAAGATTGATGATTATCAATCGGTGTTGGCGGTAACGCACAGGGAATGGATGTGGGGCTCGCTGGTGGTGTTCGCCGGTCTTTCTTACGACGAGGCCAGCCGTTACAACACCAATCAGATTGATAATGGGCAGACCTTTGAATTTACAAATTTAAACCCGGTCAGCAATAAGATAGAAGGATATCCATACAGTTATTGGCGCTCTGTCTGCCCGTGGCAGGAAAAATCTAAAGTCGAGACCGATGCTAAAACCTGGTACGGAATAGCGGCTTAGCACGGTGGTTACTAATACCACTTAGTTATACTATCTGAATGAGCTTATCTATAGGGATTGCAGGTTTGGCCAACGTTGGCAA
>DASUJO010000027.1:0-24011 GCA_036279215.1 Saccharimonadales bacterium (SeqCode) | reverse complement strand
ACGTTCCACAATTTGTTGGCGAAGTTGCGGGCTTCATGCACCCGCCGCCGGTCATAGCCGCGGTTTACCGCCGGCGCCCGGCCGGCCAGCAGGCCCATCCGCAGGGCGTCAGATCCGTGCTCGGCGATAATTTCCATAACGTTCACTACGTTGCCCAAAGACTTGCTCATTTTAGCCCCGCCTTCGGCCAGAACTAGCCCGTGGATATAAACGTCCTTGAACGGTAATACCCCTGTTGTATACAGTCCCAGCATCACCATCCGGACCACCCATTGGTGCAGAATTTCGCCGGCGGTTTCCATCAGTGAAGTCGGGTAAAACTGCTTGAATTCCTGCCCGTCCGGATAATTCAGCGTGGTATACGGCCACGAACTGCTGGAAAACCAGGTGTCAAAAACATCGGGGTCCCGTTGGTAAGTTTTGCCATCAACTTCGATTGTCTCTTGGTCCACGCGCGTATCGAATATCCAATCGGACTTATCTTCGGTATTCTGGAAAGCCGGAATCGGTATGCCCCAGGCAATCTGGCGGCTGATGTTCCAATCCTTAAGCCCTTCCAGGTAGCGAATTGCTTGGGTACGCTTGCTATCCGGATAAAATTTAATCTTATTTTCTTTGAGCGCCTGCAGCGCCGGCTGCTTTAGCGTATCCATATTCACGAACCATTGCTCCAGCGCCAGCGGTTCTATAACCGTGCCACATTTGTAACACTTCCCCACCGAATGCGTGTAGCTTTCTACTCCCCTAAGCATGCCGCGCTTAGCCAGCTCTTCGGCTACCGCTTCACGGGCGTCCAAAACAGCCATACCCTTGAATTGCGATGGAACGTTATCGCTCATCTTGCCTTCGGTAGTAATCAGTTCGATTATCGGCAAATTATGGCGCTGGGCCACTTCAAAATCATTAGGGTCGTGTCCGGGAGTAACCGTAACCACTCCCGTACCAAACTTCATATCGACATGCTCGTCACCGATGATTGTTATCGGCGTATCAGGCACCAGCGGCTGCAGCACTTCCCTGCCGATTAAGTTCTTGTAACGGGCGTCGTTTGGATTGACCATCAATGCCGATTGGCCGAGCTTTGTCTCGGGCCTGGTCGTGGCGATTACTACTTCCCCGCTGCCGTCGGCCAGCGGATAAGCGATACGCCAAAGCTGGGTATCTTCCTCTTCGTGTACAACCTCGATGTCAGAAAAGCTTGTGCCATGGAAAGTGCAGTAATTCACAATGCGCTTACCCCTGTAAATCAGCCCGTCCTGCCACATTTTACTGAACGTGCGGTATGCCTGCTCAACCACTTTTTTATCAAGCGTATAAGTAAAGCGCGTCCAGTCGCAGCTTGCCCCCAGCGCCCTTATCTGCGACTGGAAATTATGCTTGTTCTGCTCTACGAAGTCCCATATCTGTTTATAAAGTTCTTCGCGGCTGTAATCAAACCGGCTTTTTCCCTGCCCTTTAAGGTGTTTTTCGTAAACCACCTGGGTCTCAAAACCGGCGTGGTCCGCGCCAGGAACAAACAGGGTAGATTTGCCCTTCATCCTCTGATATCGGACAATCGTATCCTCAACCGCAATCGTTAAGCCGAATCCGATATGCAAATCGGCATTGGCGTTGGGCGGCGGCATGACGATACTGAAATAATCGCCTTCTTCCTTGCCGGACGGCTGGAATGCTCCCTTTTTTTCCCATAGGGCATAGATGTCAGATTCATACTCCTGCGGGTTGTATGCTTTGGGCAATCTCATCTGTTGATGAGTATACCAGAATCTGTAAATTACCTGCCTTCGCAACACTTTTTCACATGAAAAATCAGCAAACAAATACAAACCTTTCACGTGAAAAGGCTCTCTCAAAACTGGCCTGCTAGCCGGCACAGCCAAAACAAAAACGATTTTATTTTGGTGCCCTATGGCCCGTCGGCCTTAAGCCCACCCGTGTTTGTTTTCACTTATGATTATACTCCGGACAGGGCAGAGCGGATAGGGTCTAGGGGATAGTGATTTTCATTTCCAGGCCGGGATCCGGTTCAAGGGAGTAGGGGTCGGCTACTGGCCTTTTATGGCTAGCCATGAATCCGCCCAGGGCTGCCACCATCGCGGCATTATCTGTACAAAGCTTGATGTCAGGGTAAATTACTGGGGCAGATAGCTGTTCCGTTGCCCTCTCCCTTAGTAGCCCGTTGGCCGCCACGCCGCCGGCAATAATGACACTTTTGGGCTTGAACTCTTCTTCGGCCTTATTCAGGCGGCTTACCAGCGTTTCTACTGCTGTAGCTTGAAAACTAGCGGCTAAATCGGCCTTCTGGGTATCGCTAAGCGCGTTTGGCAGCTTTGAGGAAGGGAAGTCGTATGGATTACCGCTCATGCTCTGAGCGGCTCTTAAAACGGCCGTTTTGAGCCCGGAGAAGCTAAAATCGTATCTGTTGGCCATTTTGGCCTCGGGCAGAGCCACAATCTTGGAATCGCCTTTCTTAGCCGCCTCTGAAACTGAGGGGCCGCCGGGGTAGGGAAGTCCCAGAATTTTAGCTACTTTGTCAAACGCCTCTCCTACGGCGTCATCGCCGGTCCGGCCCAACACCTTGTAGTTAAAATGGTCCCTAAAGAGTACAAGCTGGGTGTGACCGCCCGACACTATCAAAGATAACAGGGGAAACTGCGGCCTTTGCTCTTGCAGAAAAGCCGCGTAAACATGCGCCTCCACGTGGTTAACCGCGTAAAGCGGCTTCTTTTTGGCGATTGCCAGCGTCCTGGCGGTCACAACGCCTATAAGCAGACTGCCCAGCAATCCGGGGCCTTGGGTAACAGCAATCGCGTCAATGCCGGCCCAATCGGTTTTTGATTCTTTAAGCGCCTGTTCGATAACCGGAATTATTACCTCTACATGCGACCGCGCGGCTATTTCCGGAACCACGCCGCCGAAGGGAATGTGCAAGTCCAAGCTGCTGGCCACAACATTGGATAGCAGCTTTCCGTCCTTTACAACCGCCGCCCCTGTTTCGTCGCAGCTGGATTCAATGCCTAAAACTGTCATCCAATCATTTTATCAGATAAGAAATTGTATATTTGTCCTTTTATTATATAATAAGCCCATGGAATACCGGGATTTGCATCCGGAAGATGAAGGTGTCTTTGAGACTACTCCAGATACGCCGGCGCTCGTTCGGGATTTTGTAGATTACGGAATCAACTATGAACCGAATTCAGACTCTATCAAAGGCCCGGAGCTTGGTGTATTGTCTCTGCCGCTCATGGGCGCTAACAGCTTAGCGCTGCAGCTTTACAAGGAATTTGAAGAGAGCGCTTCCGTATCAGACGATGGCCGGCACTTCTATGTGGACTTGAATATTGTGCCTTCGCCTGAATCATCGGACGAAACGAACATTATCGAACAAGAATACGGAAACAACTATGCCGTATCAGACGCCTACGCTCGCTATCGCATGAGAATCGTTGCTGAGTATGAGGCATACGAAACTCCGGCGCGCGCCACCGATTACCGCTTGAGAGTAGTGCATATCGGTATAAGGGATAAGCTGGATAAGGGTGACGGGCTGGAGCTCTTTTTGAACCCAAACGATAAAGTTGATGCCGGTTTTCTTGTGAATGGCCGTTACAGCGGCAAAAAAATCGCATCGCCGGAACAGCAACTGCTAGTCGCGGCCATGATTAACGAATTGCTCAACCCGATGCCGATTGAAAATAATGGGCACGATCCTGACGGCGAACTGGATCCTGATTTACAATAGATGCATATGAATCTGCGGAGCCTGGTTAAGGCTTTTATTCCGAAGGGCTTATTTAGGCGGATTGAGCCGTACGGCCACCTGGCCGAAGCATTTATTTATAACCTGATAAACGGCTTTCCGGCGCGCAGGATAAAAGTAATAGGCGTTACCGGCACCAACGGCAAAACCTCTACTAGTTTCTTAATCCACCGGATGATGAGCGAAGCCGGTTACAAGACCGGCCTGATGACCACTGTCGGCTGGGGAACGGGGAAAGACGTCAACCCGCAGATTCATCACATGACCAACGTCGCCATTCCAGAGCTGATGCAGCGGCTAAAGCAGATGAAAAAAGCCGGAACGAAGTGGCTGGTGCTGGAAACCACCAGCCACGCGCTGGCGCAGAACCGCGTGTGGGGCATACCTATCTCAGTTGCCGTGATGACCAATATCACTCATGAGCACTTGGAATACCACGGTACATTTGAGCGCTACCGCGAGGCCAAGCTAAAGCTGTTCAAATTGGCTAACCGCAACAAGAAAGGCCTGCGGGCCGGGGTAATCAACGCCGACGATCCCAGCGCCGGTTTATTTGCCGCTGCCATCGCGAATCCGCTTACTTACGGGCTAAAGTCCGGCGACTTACGCGCCAGCGGAGTTAAGATGGCGGCTGACGGCAGCAGCTTTAAAGCCAAGATAGGAACTACGAACTATGCGCTGCGAACTAACCTCCCCAGCGGTTTTAACGTTTATAACTCCTTGGCGGCCGCCAGCGTCGGACATATTATCGGGCTAAGCAAACAGCAGATAGAGCAGGGGATTGCCGCCCTGGAATCGGTGGAGGGCCGGATGAACACCATAGACGAAGGCCAGCCGTTCACGGTAATTGTTGATTACGCCCACACGCCGGACAGCTTTGAGAAGATGTTCAAAGAACTGCGGCCGGTGGTGAAGGGGAAAATTATAGTGATGTTCGGCTCGGCCGGCCGCCGAGATACCGCTAAGCGGCCCATCCAGGGCGAACTGGCCGGCAAATACTGCGACGAGGTAGTTTTAACCGAAGAGGATGACCGCGACGAAGACGGCAATAAGATATTAGAAGCTATCGCCAAAGGCGCTCAAAAAGCCGGCAAGATCCGCGATAAAGACCTGTTTTTAGTTCTGGACAGGCCGACGGCAATAAAATTCGCCCTTGGCCGCGCCAAAGCCGGCGATACCGTGCTGCTGCTTGGCAAAGGGCACGAAAAGACTATCGAGCGCGACGACAGGGAAGACCCCTATGACGAGGTCAAAATAGCTCGAGAATCGCTAAAAAACCTGCGATAAACAGAGTCTAAGCGGCTTGCTGGTTGCTTTGCGATTCCGGCGAACCACTGGCATCCGGTTGCGCTTGGCTCTGCTCCGGCGTGTCATCGCTTTTTGGCAGCTGGGCGATGGCTTCTGCCTGGCTGGGAAATTTTATAACTTCGCCGACATTGTTCGGAGCTTCAGGTTTAATTCTATTTTCCAGCGCTGAGGCGTTTTCTGCCTGGCTGGGAACCGGAAAAGGAGTGTTTTGGCTTTCCATATCTTTCCTTTTTAGTTATTTTTTATTTTATCAGTCTTCAGCAAGATTAGCATAAACAGATTAAAAAGTCAACTCAAGCAACAGGTTGGCTTGACAATCAAACTACTTATGGTACGATAAAATTCAGTTACTAAATAAACAGGCTGAAACCATACAAAAAGCCATGTTTAGACAAAATTTTATTGAGGGTTGCTGGGTGCCTGCCAATCGGTAGGCAGTCAGGAGCCCTTTTTGCTTTAAAAGGGCCCGAACTTTAACTTCGGCAACAAACAAGGAGGCAGGATGGCTTTACCCAGCTGTGCTGTACCCCAGGTGCTTGGCTCTCACAAGTGCCAGAACCGGGACGGGCGCCGCCGCGCCCTGCGCTGCACAAAGACAAGCCGCCGGAGCCGCCGGATAGGCGGCAGAAAGGGGTAAGCCATGTCGATGCAGAGGTACGAGTCCCGCCATCAAGCGCGTGCACGATGCACGAGCGGCGATCTCAAGCCCGACCATGGCCCAGACCCGCACGACGCAGCCGAGTGGTTCGGCTGCGACCCCAACTCCGAGGAGTACGAAAGGCAGAGGCTGGACGAGGAGGAGGAAGTCCTTTTCCTCGCCGCGATTGCCGACGGCGAAGCCGAGAGTGCTCGGGCTTCCCGCCTGATCGCCTGCCCCTCCTACTTCAGCGAACAGACCGATCTCTTCGAGACCGACCCTGAGCTCTCAAGGTCCGCCGCTCTGCTGGTTGCACTCGATCGCACAGCGATCGAACAAATCGCAGGCACCGCGGCCTAGGAGGTGATCCACATCTAGCCAAGGCCGGCCTTCCGGCCGGCCTTGGCACCCGCGCTTATTTAAGCGCCAGTAAGTTGCCGGAATATTTGACCGCCCGCCGGGGCGGTCTTTTCTTTTGTAAAAAATTCAATACGTCTTGCAAGATTTTTAGCACTCGGCTATTATGAGTGCCAGAAACTAATCCTTTGGAGGTTTAAAAATGGCAGTAAATCTGCAACCGTTAGCCGATTGGGTAGTAGCTGAGCAGGAAGAGGCCGTCACCAAGACCGCCAGCGGGCTATATCTGCCCGACAAAGCTGCCGAGAAGCCCAAAGTGGCCAAAGTTTTAAAAGCCGGCAAAGATGTTAAAAACGTCAAGGCAGGCGACCGGATCGTTTACAAAAGCTACAGCACTACGGAAGTCACCGTAGACAATAAAGAGTACATTCTGGTTAAAGAAGAAGACATTCTGGCAACCGTTAAGTAGGAGGATTATAGATGGCTAAAAAAGTTTTTTACGATGATGATGCCCGCCGCCGGGTTCTGGGCGGAGCGGAAATTCTATACAACGCCGTGCGCACCACCATGGGGCCCAAAGGCCGCAATGTGATTATCAGCAAAAGTTACGGCAACCCCACCGTTACGCACGACGGCGTAACAGTAGCCAAGGGCGTAGAGCTTGAGGACAAAGACGACGAAACGCTGGGTTACAAGGTTGGCGCCGAGCTTATCAAAGAGGCCGCCAGCAAGATGAATGATGTGGCGGGCGACGGCACGACGACTGTTACCGTACTGACATACCACATCCTTAACGAGGCTAATAAACTGATTGCCGCCGGGCATAATCCGATGCAGCTGCGCAAAGGCCTGGAAAAAGCCGCCCACGACGTGCTTTCCAAATTGGGAGGCATGAGCGAAGACATCTCCGGCAAAAAGACCCGCGTAGCCGAAGTAGCCACCATCAGCGCCGGCGATGAGCAAATCGGCCAGTTAATTGCCGACGTAATGGAAAAGGTCGGCAAAGACGGCGTAGTAACAGTTGAGGAAGGCCAGGGGCTGACGATGGAGAGCGAAGTCGTAGAGGGCTTTACCATGGACCGCGGTTACGTTAGCCCGTACATGGTTACCGATACCGCCCGCATGGAAGCCGTTTATGAGAAACCGGCTATCCTGATTACCGAAAACAAAATAAGTTCAATCCAGGACTTTCTGCCGATGCTGGAGAAGCTGGCCCAATCCGGCCGCAAAGACCTTGTTCTGATAGCCGAAGAAGTAGAGGGCGAAGCGCTGGGCACGCTGATACTTAACCGCCTAAAAGGCGTGTTCAATACAGTAGCCGTAAAAGCGCCGGCATTTGGCGACCGGCGCAAAGAAATTTTGGAAGACATTGCCATCCTGACCGGCGGCGAGGTGATATCCGAAGAGCGCGGTATGACGTTTGAAAACGCTGACCTGTCGGTACTTGGATCGGCGCGCAAGGTCATAGCCACCAAGGACGAGACGACTATCATCGAAGGCGCCGGGCCTAAGACGGCAGTGGAATCGCGCATCGCGCAGATTAATAAGCAGATAGAAGCCGCCACCAGCGAGTACGATAAAGAGAACCTGGAAAAGCGCCGGGCGGCGCTGAGCGGCAAGGTGGCCGTAATCAAAGTAGGCGGCGCCACCGAGACTGAGATCGAAGAAAAGAAATTCCGCGTAGACGACGCCGTAGCTGCTGTTAAAGCGGCGCTGGACGAAGGCGTGGTTCCGGGCGGAGGCGCGACGCTGGTAAACCTGTCGAAGCTGATCGCAGATAACGACGCCGGAGCGGGTATACTTAAAAACGCTTTGCAGGAACCGTTCAAGCAGCTGGTATCCAATGCCGGCCTGAACGCAGAGGCTAAACTAGAGAAATTATTGGAAGCCAGGGGCGGCATGGGCATTGATGTCAATAAACCCGACAAGATGGTGAATCTAAAGGATGCCGGCATAGTTGATCCTACAAGGGTCGTCAAAGAGGCTATACAGAACGCCGCTTCGGTAGCAGGCACCGCGATGACCATGGGCGCGCTGGTAAACGACGTGCCAGAAAAGAACCCGCCGGCCGCCGCGCCCGATATGGGCGGTATGGGTATGGGAATGTAATCCCAACAAATTTTTCAAATAAGCCCCTCCATGGTATAATTAGTATAATCAAGAGGGGTTTATTTTATGGCAGACCAATCCGGTAATAAATCAACCAGTTCCGTGCCGCCCAGCGCGCCGCCTCCTATAGTCACCCAAACACAAGTACGCGAAGGCAGGCCGTGGCTGGCGCTTCTGGTATATCTTGTAATCGCTTTGGCCGTAGCGGCTATCATTGTCCTTGGCGGGCGGTGGGTTTACCACAAAGTACGCAATGAACCGGCTAAAGAAACAGCTACCACCAGCACCGACAAAACTTCAGAACAAGGCGCCGCCGCCGATAATGAGAAGAGTAGCTCAGCAACATCCGGGACTAAAAAAAGCGGTACCTCACCGCCAGAAAGCCCGGCGGCTTCCGGCAGCCAATCCGGTACGACAGGCAGCCAATCGAGTTCCAGCGGCAGCCAAACAAAAGAACTGGCTAATACCGGCCCGGGAGAAGTCGTAGCATTGTTTGTCACTGTATCAATAGCCGCCGGCGGGCTGCACTTTATCTACCGTCTGCGCCAAACCGGCTAATTCTGCTCGGTACTGGGGTGCTGGGTAAAGTAGTTGATTTCGTTGACTACATCCAGCAGGGCTTGGGCGCGCGCCTTTTCGTCGCTTATAGAGTTAGCGGCTTCGTAGGCCTCTTTGATTAGCGAGGCGTTATCTGACGCTTGTATAAGCATCATCGTGGTTTTGAACTTTTCTTCGGGGGTTTGGTCGAGTTTGTCTACTAACGGGGCAAGATTGTGCAGGGCCTGCTGTTTTATATCAAAAAGTTCTTCGTCTTCAGCATCTGGTTCTGCCGACGGCACGGCTTGCGGCTTATCGCCCTTCTTGTCTTTTTTGGGCGTCATTTCCGGAACTTCCGTATGTGCCGGCACGGGCATTACGGTATCGGCGGGCATTTGGCCCATGGCGTCATTAAGCGGCGGCGCCGACGGTGTTATCAGCGGCTCCGGCGGGGCCGAGCTTAAACTATCTTCCGGCATCGGGATTACCGGCAGCGCGGAGTCGCCCGCATCGCCGTTTGATTGATTGTCGTCTGGCTGGTTTTTATCGCTGGAACCGAACATCCCACCCCCCGCTCGCTGATGCGAGCAATTAGCAATTTACAGTTTACAATTTTCAATGAATTATCAATTACCAATTTACAATTATCAGTGAAAAAGCACAACCTTTCTTAGTCTGCTAGATGGAAGATGAGAAATTAATGTGAATTGGTAAATGTTAAATGTAAAATGTGCTTATGCTTGATGACCTGAAGTTCATCCACCATCGCGACGGCCAAGACGCGCTGGGAATCGCTGAAAAGCAGTACCAGCAGTTGCTCCATAGCTTCGACACAGCCAACTTCCATCTTCCAACTACCAGCTACCAAAACGTCGTCTTTGCCGGAATGGGCGGCTCGGCATTGGCGGCGCTGGTTGCCAAAGTCTGGCCCGGCTGTAAAGTGCCATATGAAGTTTGCCGGCAATACGTCGCGCCGGGATATGTGTCCGCCGGCACTTTATTCATTGCCGGCAGTTACTCGGGCAACACCGAAGAAACGCTGGCGGCGTTAGCCGATGCCGAAGCCAAAGGCGCCCAAATTGCGGTAATCGCCGGCGGCGGCAAGCTGAAAGAAATCGCAGTACAAAAAAATTATCCTTTTTTGGTCCTGCCGGATACCAGCCAGCCGCGCTACTCGGTAATGGCCGGTCTTAAAGCGCTAACATTATTACTGGAAACCGCCAATCTTACAGCTCAAACCCGAACCGCCGAAGCCATGGGGCAGGCAGCCGGTTTCTTGCAGCATTCCTCTGGCGCCTGGCTGCCTGCCGTCCCGAGTTCTCAGAACCCAGCAAAGAAACTGGCGCTGGAGCTGGCCGGGAAGTCGCCAGTTGTTTACGCCGGGCCACTGCTGGCGACGGCGGCATACAAGTGGAAAATCAGCTTTAACGAAAACGCCAAAAACGTCGCCTGGTGGAATGAGCTGCCGGAGTTCGACCATAACGAGCTGATCGGCTGGAGCAGCCATCCCACCAGCAAGCCATACGAAGTCATAGAATTAAGAAGTAATCTGGAGCACCCGCGCGTCCAAAAGCGCTTTGCCATCGGCGAAAAAGTGCTTTCCGGCTTGCGTCCGGCGCCGAATGTCGTGCAAGTGCAGGGAGACAATCCGCTTGAACAATTATTGTGGGCGATAAACTTTGGGGATTTTGTAAGTATCTACCTGGCTTTGCTTAACAATGTTAATCCTACCCCTGTGGAATTGGTAGAAAAATTCAAATCAGAGCTAAATACTTAACAAGTCAAGTATTTTTTGCTCAGTCGCCGCGAAGGGCATTGATGGGGTCTTTGCGGGCAGCTTTGAGCGCCGGAGCGATACTAAAAACAATGCCTACGAATATCGCTACCAACACCGCTGATATAAGAATTGGCGCCGTTATGACCGGATCCAAATCCGTGTACAGCTGAAGCAGGCCGAAAACTATCAAAGATACGACTACGCCTATCAGCCCGCCGGTAACCGTGATGACCAGCCCCTCTACCATAAACTGGTTCAAGATCTGCCGGTTGGTAGCGCCGATGGCCTTGCGGATACCGATTTCGCGCGATCGCTCGCTGACCGAAGCCAGCATGATAGACATAATGCCGATGCCGCCGACCAGCAGGCTGATGGCCGCCAAAGCCGATATAAAACCGGTCAATTTATTTACTAAACTGTTCACGACCGTTACCAGCTCGTCCTGTTTCAAGATGCTGAAGTCTTCTCGCCCTTGGTGCGAGCTTAGCAGCGCTTTTTTCACATCGGCGATTGTTTTGCCGGTATTATCATCTTTGCCCCTTACCAATATCTGAACAAGATTAATATCCTTGTTTATTGACTGCGCCTGCTGCATCGTCAAAAAGACAGCCGAATTAAAGTCCGCCTGGCCGATAGACAACAAGCCGCCGGTGCTTGGCGCTAAAACGCCGCGTATTATGTATGGCTGGCCGTTTATTGTAATGCTTCGGCCGGTAGGGTTGAGCTCGCCGTACAGCTTATGCGCGATATTAGAACCTATAACCGCGAACCGCTGGTCGCCATCAGACTGGAAAAAATCACCGTACGCGACTTTTTCGTGCAGCAGCTTAGGCAGTGTTGGCTCGGTGCCCATAACGTAAACGTTATTCAAGCGTACCGGGCCGTTGGAGACGCTGCTGGTGACAAAAGCTACCGGGGTAACTTCGTCTACCGACTTCACCGTTTTAAGTACATTGATGTCTTTGGTCGTAAGCGTGCTGGAATCAAACAATGCAAGGAAGTTAATACTGGCTATCTGCCCGTTTTGCCCCCGCGTGACAAGCTGTCCGGAGCGTATCGCCAGGACGTCGCTGCCCAAGCGGTTAACCTGGCCGACGACCTCATGTTTAATGCCTTCGGCCAAGCTGACGGTGGTAACTACCAGCGTGATGCCGATGATAACTCCCATCATGGTCAGCAGCGAACGCCATTTGGTGCTACGCAGGCTGTTGACCGCAGCCCTGAAATTACCAGACCACATCAGACGCGCCTCCGGCGCTCAATTATCAATTTACAATTAGCAGTTTTCAATGAATTAACAAATAACAATGACCGTTTAAAAAGGAAAGTGGTTAAATCAGCGCGTCGCAACTTTAGATCTCCTAGATTTCCGTTTAGTTGAACGGCTTCTTTTAACACGTTTCGGTAAGGTTGTTATCTCTTTGCCCGGCACTTCGTGCAGCAAGGCCGATACACCGGCCGTGATATCCTCTGCCGAACGGCGGTGCCGTCCAAAGTAAATCCGCCGGGCGCCGCGGGCCAGCGTGCCGATAGCGGTCCGTTCATCGCCGACAATTGCGCCGTCGTACATATAAATTACGCGGTTGGCATACCTGGTTAACTCAGGATTGTGGGTTACCAGCATAATCGTGTTGCCCTGGCGGTGGATTTCCGAAAAAAGCTCCATCACCACTTTGCTGTCAAAGCTGTCCAGGTTGCCTGTAGGTTCATCGGCAATAATGATGCCGGGCTTGTTTACCAGCGCGCGGGCTATGGCCGCGCGCTGCGCCTGGCCGGACGACAGGTGGCGGGGCAAAAAATATTCGCGGTCGCGCAGCCCCACCCGTTCAAGCATATCGCTGGCGGCATTCCAGCGCTTAACCGGCGTGATGCCCGAATATGCCAGAGGCAAGGCAACGTTTTCCAGGACGTTAAGGCGGGGAATAAGGTTATAAGATTGGAAGATAAATCCTATTTGTTCGCGGCGTAATTTGGCTTGGGTGTTTTGCCTAAGCCGGGCAACCGGTTTGCCCCCGAGCTTGTACTCGCCGTGGGTCGGCCTGTCCAGCAAGCCGATGACGTTCAGCAAAGTTGTCTTGCCGCTGCCGCTGGGACCCATCACCGCTATAAACTCGCCCTTTTTAACGGTAAAGTCTACTTCGTCCAATGCCAAAGTAGAAGCTTCGCCGAAGCCGTAAACCTTTGATACCTCGCGCAATTGGATTAAAGCCATTTATCCCCGTCATATGTGATTTTTGATATAAAAAAAGACGCCACACCCCCAATCAGATGTGAAATTTCCCTCCAACGAGTCTCTAGATTTAGTTTACTCGCCGGTTTCTGCTTACGCCAAAATAAAAAAGTTGTGAAAATAACAGAGAGTTCTATCTGTTAAAATTAATTCTTGAGGAGAGGTGCAAGAGCGGTTTAATTGGCACGCTTGGAAAGCGTGTGTGCGGGCAACCGCACCAAGGGTTCGAATCCCTTCCTCTCCGCCAGCGTTCGGGCGCCAACGGGCCGCGCGCAGAAACTATCTCTTAGTTTCGAGCACGGCGAGTGCGTGTTGCGAAGCAACCATCCCTGTCCCTCCGCCATGCTATTTATTCAAATAATTTCGGAGTACCACGGCGTCGTTATGTACTTCGTCCTTAGCGCCGTAAACCAGCGTAGCCGGACCTTCTTCAAGCTCATCCTTTAATTTAGATACGGCCGGCTCGTTATAATCCAGCTCTTTTTGGTAGCGTTTTTGAAACTCCGGCCATTTTGCAGGATCATGGCCAAACCATTTACGAAGCTCGGTGCTGGGCGAGATATCTCTAATCCAAAGATCGACTTTGGCCTTGTCTTTGGTAAGCCCGCGCGGCCACAACCGATCAATAAGGATGCGCTTTCCATCAGATTCCTGCGGTTCTTCATACACCCGTTTGATGCGCGGTCCCATTTTAATACCCGGTAAATTCTTCGGTGCGGATATTATCTTCATTAGCGCCTATTTCAATCAGCAAACTTCTCATGGTTTTGACCATACCTTCAGGGCCAGACAAATAGAAAATTGGTGTACTTAAATCCGGCACATGGCGTTTAAGCATATCCGCGTCAATGCGGCCATGTTCGCCGTGCCAGCTGTCCGGGGCCGAATCGGTGATTACCGGCACGAATGTAAAGTTTGGATTTTCTTTGGCAAAACGTTCAAAATCCTCCGTAAACGGCGCGTCTGCTGGCGTGCGGTTGGAATGAAGCAAAGTTATTTTTATTGGCGACCAATCGTGAGTCGCCTGGGCGACGATGCTGCGTACGGGAGTTACTCCGACACCGCCGATTACGAATACTGCTGGAGTAGTTTCGGTCTTGTGAAGAGTGTAGTCGCCGTATGGCCCGTCAAACTTTACTTCACTTCCAATCGACAAACCTTTAAGTACGCGCTTAAAAGCCGTATCACGCATACGGGTGGTTAGACCAATCTTATCTTCATACGGTGCGGTGATGAACGAAAAGCCGCGGGTGTTGCCTTCATCGTCGGTCTCCGGCGGATCTAATAGCGTATAGTCGGCAAATTGGCCGGCTCTAAAATCTAGTCCCTCCGGTTTTTCAAAATAAAAGGCCATGGTGCCTGCCGCAACTTCTTTTTTCTCTACAAGTTTGACATTTTGAATCATATTTTCTCCTTCCTTTAATGCTTAAGAGTTGCCTTTAATCAATTGATCTTCGTCCAGTACCATTACTAATTGTCTGGCGCTAAAGTCAGGACGATGCGTTTCATCGTCTGGAGGCAAAAATGCCAGATACGCGCCTTTTAGTTCTGCGCCTGTCTCCGGTTCACGGGGGTTAACCAATATTGCTACGTCGTCGTAACGGCCAAAGTCGCCCTGGCCTTTAATGGCATCTATTACTGTGTTGACTACGGTGTCGACCGGCAACAGATCGCCCTTGACTGCATATGACGATTCCGTGCTGTCCTTCTCCAGCAAGCCAGTGGCCACATTATCCGGATAAATGCCTATAATTCTTGGCGATAATGCGCCTGTCGAAGATTCTTTTCTGATGCGGTCAAGCGTTGAGCGGTAGCTGGCAAGCGTGGCCATAAGGCCGGCCTTGGCCCCCTGGTACGCCGAGCCGGACTCCCAAGCATAAAAACTCGATATTGAGGCGATACTGACTGCCAGTTCCGGTTTTTTTGCGCCTTCGTTATTTGGGTCGTAAAGTTTGTACCAGTGTTTGAAAAGCTTCATTGGAACTTTTAAGTTTAGATCAACGATGGCATCTATTTCTTCGTCAGTAGCTTCGAAAAATGGCTTCGAAGAAAACATGCCGGCATTAATAACTAGTATTTCGCTGCCGCCATGCTTTTTGTATATATTTTCTATAACCTGCTTGGCTCTTAGGACTAAATCTCCTTGCTCGTAATCTGCCTTGCCGCTAGCAATATAATCCGCGAAAGATTCCGGCGGCCCGCTTCGTGAATTGCCTATTACATGGACGCCCTCGCTTAGCAGTATCTGGCCTATTTTTTCACCCATACCGTGGCTAGTGCCGGTAACAAGAGCGTTTTTTCCAGCAAAATCGTATCTTTCACCTGTTAATTCCGTCATTGTTAGCTCCTTTCTTAAGCGTTATATAACTCTTCTTGAAGATACCTAACTAAGTCTTTATTGGCTTCAATCGATTCATTTTCGATTATGAAATCAAGCTCTGGCATTGGTTGAGGGATTTCTGCCATTACAAAACTGTTCAGACGAGGGTAGTAAGCAACCGGCTTAAAGCCCGCTTGCAACAAGTGCCTTTGCTGTTCGGTGTCCGACCCGCTGGCCGGCTGAAGCGATTCTTCATAATTTTCGGCAAAAGATGGTATCCCGCTTTTATCGGAAGGTAAAACCAAGGGCTCGGGGAGCTGGGGTACCTGCGATTGCACGATGCGATAAAGCGGCTCAAAGTTCGCGAGCAGAGTTACCGGTTGTTGCTGGAATTCCTTAAACTTTGCGGATACTATCTCGCTCCTTGTTATTCCGCTATCAGGATGCTTTAGCACGTGGGGCAGGATGCCAAGCGAAAACATACCTAGCTCCGCTTCCAATGTTCGTCGCAAACCCTTTGTCTCGGGTGTCAGTACAAAACTTGTAGAAAGCAGACTGCCAGTGGCTTCAACTCTTGGGACCACCATCCTAAAGAAGTTATCCATTATATGTTTGCCTCTGCCCTCGGGCGCGATTTGTGTTTCATCGCTGGTCAAAATGGGCAGGCCATCAATGTTGTAGTCATGGAATAAACCTGTTGCCCCGATCACTTGGCCGCTACTGCCGGTAAACACAAACCACTTATGGTCAGGGTTATCGAAATCTTTTTTTAGCCACGCGGGGTTAAAAATCTCATCGCGCGGATATTCATAGCGGCCGGCAAAAAAGTCATTCCTTGAATATGCCTGCTGGTACAAATCCGCTACCTCAATGGCATGCTCCTTACTTGGTCGCTCTACCCAGACCTCATGCTCCGGTACCAGGATCTCTCTGGGGCTTAGCAAGAAGGCTTCATCTGCGGCTGCTAAATCGTGTTGTTTAGGCCTTGCTTCACTCATTCCACCCTCCAGTGCGTGCAACCATCAACGCAGTTTTTTTTCACATGCTGCTCTATAAGATTGAACATCGGCTGCACGGTATCCTCGTTAATCGAATAAATCCGCTCCTTGCCAGATTTATTAACAGATACGAAATGACAAGCCAGAAGCTGCCTAAGCGAATGCGATACGGCTGATTGCTCAACTTGGAGTTTATCGGCTATGGATAATACGCTCATCGGCCCATGTCGGCGAAGTAATTGTAGGATCTTGACGCGCTGCTTGTTCCCTAGAATTGTAAAAAAGTGGTCAAATGATAGATACTTCATATGAAGATTATATCATATGAAATTATATTCTTTGTATTTAAGGTCACAGAACAAATCTGCTTATAGCGTCTATCATGAATGTTATAAGGAATGTACGGCCGGTAGCCCGCGCTTTTCTTAGCTTAATCTCAGCTTTGCCCGATAGCCTGTAACGGCAAACAGAAAAGGAGAAAATATGTCAGACAAGGAACTAATCAAGCAAGTAGTAACAGAAGTGGCGCAGCTGCAGGATATGAAGCAGTGGGAGCGGCTTGAGAATTATTTCGTCAAAAAACCGTTTGTAGATAACAAAGCCATCAATGGCGAGATGCCGGCGATGATTCCCAAGAAGCGCCTGATTGAAAGCTGGCGCAAAGAGATAGGCAGTTACTTTTACGCCACCAGGCACTTTATCCGCCGGTTAGCGGTGCGCATGCTTAATTCTCGGCGCGCCAAAGTGAGCACAGATGTAGAGCATGTACACTACGTGGCCGACCGCGGTGAGCGCTACGCCTGGACCGTGCGCGGCACCATAGACTACATTCTGGTCAAGACCACCAACGGCACCTGGAAAATCAGCCAAATGGTTTTCCGCCTGCAAGACCAAGCGGTCCGGCCGATTACTGCCTAGAGCGTATCACTGCGGATAATACTCTTGTACAATAAGCACAAGAGTTATGAACGTATTGATTGTTTATGCTCACCATGAGCCCGGCTCGTTTACCGGCGCCATGAAGAATATGGCAACTGAAATTTTGAGCCGGCAGGGGCATAATGTGGTTATCAGCGACCTTTATGGCGAGGGCTTCAACCCGGTAGCCCAGAAGTGGGACTTCGTTACCACCAGCGGCGGGCATTTTAATTACATGACCGAGCAAAAACACGCCGCTAACCTGGACCTGGCGTTTTCGCCGGATATACTTTCTGAAATCCAAAAGATTAAAGCCGCCGATATCGTGCTGTTCGCCACGCCGCTCTGGTGGTTCAGCGTGCCGGCCATACTCAAAGGCTGGTTCGACAGGGTTCTGGCAATGGGAGTCGCCTGGGACAGCGGCCAGTTTTACGATAAAGGCCTGCTGCGCAAAAAACAGGCGATGATGATAGTGGCCGCCGGCCACCCGGCGCAATATTACAGCCCGGTGGGCAAGCACCGTATAACAACGACCCAGGTCTTGCATCCGGTGAACCACGGCACCCTGGCATTCTGCGGCTTTGATGTGCATGAGCCGTTCGTCGCCACCAATGTGCTGGGCTTAAACGACACCGGGCGGCTAAAATTGCTGCAGGAGCTGCAATTCCGTTTGGAACACCTAGTTGACAGCCCCCAGTGGCTTATTAAGTACTAGAACCTGGAACCTAAAACCTATAACCTATTAGCTATGGATGAGCTGCAGGATGCTTTAAAGCAAGCCGTAAAAGACTTGTTCAATGAAGATGTTGAGCCGAAGCTGACACGCTCCGAAGAACAATTCGGTGATTACACCACTAATTTGGCTATGCAGCTGGGAGCTAAACTGGGCAAGCAGCCGCGGGAAATCGCCGAGGCAATTGCCGGTAAAATTCGGGCATCGGAGATACTGGCAAAAACCGAGGTAGCCGGTCCCGGATTTATTAATGTCTTTTTATCGGATAAATCACTGCTGGATGCCATGGGCAAGAAACCGCGCCAGAGCAACAGCGGCAAATCCGTGGTGGTCGAATACTCTGACCCCAACCCGTTCAAAGTCCTGCACGTCGGCCATCTGTATACCAGCGTTGTCGGCGATGCCATCGCCAGCTTATACGAAGCCACGGGCGCCGAAGTAGCGCGCGTTAACTTCGGTGGCGACGTCGGCCTGCACGTTGCCAAGACCATGTGGGCAATCATCCAGAAGCTAGGCGGCGAAGCACCGTCAGGGCTGCAATCAATAGATCCAGGCGAGCGAGCCGGCTGGCTGGCGGAAAGATACGTGGAAGGCAATTCGGCTTACGAGGCTGAGGGCTCCAAAGCCGCGATACATGAGCTGAACAAACGGATTTACCAAATTGTTGAGCAAAACGACCGCGAATCCGGCCTTGCGCAAATTTATTGGGCCACCCGCCAATGGAGCTACGATTATTTTGACGCTTTTTATGATCGAATAGGCAGCCGGTTCGACCGTTATTACCCCGAAAGCGAAACCGCTGAGCCGGGCCTCAAAATCGTGCGGCAGAACATCGGAAAAGTGTTTGAAGAAAGCCAAGGCGCGGTGGTATTCAAAGGCGAGGTGCACAATATGCATACCCGGGTATTTATAAACAGCGAAGGACTGCCGACATACGAGACAAAAGATGTCGGATTGATATTCAAAAAGTGGCAGGATTACCGCTTTAACCGATCGGTAGTAATCACCGGCAACGATATTTACGAGTACATGCAAGTGGTTCTAAAAGCGGTTGAACAAATACAACCGGAACTGGCGCAAAAAACGGTGCATATTACCCATGGGATGGTAAAAGCCGGCGGCGGCCTTAAGATGAGCAGCCGGCTGGGAAATATCATCAGGGCCGAAGACGTTTTGGACGCCGCCAGCCAAGCGAATAAAAAGGCGAACCAGCAGGATAACCCGCAGGTCGCTTTGGGTGCGGTCAAATACGCCTTCCTTAAGAACCGCCTTGGCTCCGACATGGTATTTAACCCGGCCGAATCTGTCAGCCTGCAGGGCAACAGCGGCCCATACCTGCAATACGCGCTTGTTAGGGCCGGGAGCATCCTGCAAAAAGCGTCAAATAAGCAAGCTGTTCTGGACGGTAAATTAGAAGCTGATGAGCGCAGTTTGGCGCGTAAAATCGGCGAGTTTAGCGAAGTAGTAGAGGTGGCGGCGCAAGAGCATCTGCCCAGCCATATTTGCACATACCTTTATGAGCTGGCCCAGAACTTTAACCGTTTTTACGAGAAAAACCGGATAATCGGCGACGCCCGGGAACCCTTGCGCCTGGGACTGGCCAATGCCTATAGCGAAGTTTTGCGTGAAGGCCTGCGCCAGCTGGGCATACCGGCGCCGGAAAAGATGTGACAGCAGTGGCATTAGAAACATAAGAGGATTATAATTGGGTTATTAATCAAGGAGTTCGTTATGGTCACTACTATCAAAGTCCTTAAACGCAAGGATGCCGCGTCTGTTGTGGCGGCGGTAGTCGTCGGGCTGGTTCTTTACAGCCTTGTAAGCGGGGTCGCCGAGCCGATTGCCAATTCTTTAGATTTAACCTCGGCAACTACGGCTGTCGGCGAATGGCAGGTCGTATATTTCCATCCGGTAGTGGTTACCGTTTTGGCATTGCTCCTGCTTGAAATCCTGCTGTGGATTTACACTTCGCTGGTACCAGACCACAAAAGATAACCTATGGCCCGAAACCTAAGCGACAAAGAGCTCAAAAAGCGCCTGACGCCTGAGCAGTACCATATATTGCGCCAGAAGGGCACCGAAGCGCCCTTTACCGGCAAATTTCTGCATAATAAAGACAGCGGTATGTACACTTGTGCTGCCTGCGGCGCCGAGCTGTTTGCCAGCGGCACCAAGTTCGACAGCGGCAGCGGCTGGCCGAGTTTTTATGACGTAGCCGCCAAAGGCGCCGTCAAGTTAAAGGAAGATGATTCGCACGGCATGCGCCGCACCGAGGTTGTCTGTGCCAACTGCGGCAGCCACCTGGGACATCTGTTCGACGACGCCCACGACCAGCCCACCGGCCAGCGGTACTGTATTAACTCCTGCGCCCTGGATTTCAAACCGCAGGACAAAAAGCAGTAAATGACCGGGTTCGACGAAGAGCATTGGACAGAAGCCGTTAAAAGCCCTGGTTGGTGCTTGGAATTTAACGCCTTGGCACGGGAAATGGCTGATAAGTTCAGTGCCGACACCGAAACGCTGAATAAATTTAAGAGGGAATCGAGAGGTTTCTTCGAGAAAGCCCTGCTGGAAGGTAAGGTTGCTTTGGCTGCCAGCGGGCCTGACTTAGACAAAGAACGGCAGCCCATTGACACGATTGTTATCCATCATACAAGCGCTAAGCCGGGCTATCGGCTGTCGTATATGAATGCCACCCAGCTGTTAAATGTCTACGCACCCGAGTATAAAAATGGGGATATTTGGTCGAACCACCTGCAAAGCGGCAAACAGGTATTCTATGTATACCATTGGCTGATGCGCATGGATGGCAGTTTTGAGCGGCTGCTTGATGACCCGCAAATCGGCTGGCATGCCGGCAGCTGGGAAGTAAACAAGTGCAGCATAGCTATCTGCTTGGATAATGACTACGAAAACCAGGATCCAAGTGATGAAGTTATTGATAAACTGGCAAAACACATAAAAAGCGTCTATCCGGACATCAAAAAAATTATCGGGCACTGCGAAGCCAATTCCGGCACGATTTGCCCGGGAACAAACTTTTTGTCTATTTGGAAATCCAAGTTACTGCGTCAGGCGGGCCTCGATAGCCTTGCCTAGGGCGGCGATTTGGCTTGAGCCGACGTTCTGCGTCAGTACGCTAACCACGTAACTGCGGCCGCCGGGCAAGGTGATTATAGCCGCGTCGTGCCATTCAACCTGCCCGTTCCAGCCGACTTTATCGTAAACCGTAGAATTGCTAAAGCCCGACGGCAGGCCCCGGCGGTATAGCGCCGGCTGGTCCTTCATGGAATCTAAGTATGCCGCGCGCGATGATCTGGTTAAATCGGTGCCTTTATAAAGCAGGCGCAGAATCGCCGCGGCGTCGCCCGCGGATGTGTATAGGCCTGTCAGCGAGGTATTTTTAAGACCATAACCGCGCATTTGGGCCGTAACTGCCTGCTTGCCCAACTCGTTCCACCATTTTTCACCGCACGGGCTGTAGGATTCGCGAATCATTTTGTCCAGACACTCGGCGCGCGTATAACTGCCCAGATAAGGTTCATCGGCATTATAAGCACCGTCGTCAATCTTCTGGTAGCCAACATACGCTACATAAAGCTTGTACAGGCTGGCGGTAAAGTACTGGCGATCCGGGTCCAGCGAAGCTACGGTTTTGCCGTTAGCCAAGTCATAGATAACTACGCTTGCACGCCCGGATTGCTTATCCGCCCAGGCATCTACTGTCGGCTGCAGGTTTATAACCGGCGGCTTTTCGGCTTTTGCCGGCGGGGCCGTCGGCTGCGACGGTGGAATCGAAGCGGTTGTTTTAGGCGCCGGCGGTTCATCCTTTTGCCAAAAATAATAAGCGCCGCCAGCCGCTATTAAAACTAATGCGGCAGCCAGCCATATCTTGCTTGGATACCTTCGGCGCTTTGCCATATTCAACAGTATAGCGTGAGTGGGTGTATAATCTGATTTGAAGATGAAGCGAGGGGATTCCGGACTTTACGATACGCTCGGCGGTGAAAATCCTGGTGCGGCTGAAGATAACAATACCCAAAAGGAACTGCCGGCCGGCAACCGGCGAAAAAAACTAATTATTGCCGCCGCGTTATTGCTGGTTGTTATTGGCGGCGGGGCGGCGTACGCGCTAACGCGCGATAATACCAAGACGGCTGTCACCAGCCAATCTCCAGCGCCGGCTCCCGAACCGGCCTCACCGCAGCCACAGTCCATAGAGGGAAAGTACCTTATAAGCGGCACCATGGTTTTTGACCGGCTGACCGATACAGATGCCGGATCTGACCTGACCCAGCCTTTCAGGTATTTCGATACTTTGGGCACTTACGACACTATGATTGCCGACTTGGAATGCCCGATTACAAGTAGCAGTTACCATTCGGTCAAAGGCCAGGATAACCCGCGCTTTAACTGCTCGCCGAAGTGGATTCCCGAACTGAAGAAGTATTTCGGAGTTATCAAATTGGCCGGCAACCATACATACGACATGGGCGCCGACGGCTTTACCGAAACAGTTAAAAGGCTCCAGGACGCCGGAATACAGACTGTTGGGCACTACAATCCGCACATAGATAAGGATAACTGCCGGATAGTCGGACTGCCCGTCAGGGTAGAAAATTCAGATAAAAAAGTTAGCAAAGCGACATTACCTGTAGCCATTTGCGCCTTCAATTACAAAATTTTGTTCGCCCCCGAGCCTGGCGAAATAGAAGCAATCCAAAAATATGCCAAAATCATGCCGGTGTTCGGCCTTCTGCAGTCAGGGGCTGAGTACATCTATACCGCTACGCCGGAAAAAATTAAATATGCCCGCCAGATGATAGACAACGGCGCCGACTTCGTTATCGGCAACGGCGCGCACGGCGTCCAGAACAGCGAAGTCTACAAGGATAAACTAATTATTTATTCGCTGGGCAACTTTGTGTTTGACCAAGTGGACCCCGAGACAACCCGGGGCTTGTCGATGGCGGTAACGGCCAGCGCCAAATACGACGATAATCTAAGCAAGTGGCTTGCGCTTGGATCAAAGTGCGACATTACCGCCCGCGATGACGACTGCCTTAAGACTGCCCAAGACGAAGGGTTGTCCAAAATAGACCTTAAGCTGAAGTTCCAGCCGGTTGTAACCAGCGGCGGCGCCCATAAAATCACCAAGCGGGCTGACGCTGCCCAGCAAAAAGCGATTGAACAGCGGCTGAACTGGGCCGCGCTCGCCAAACAATTCGGCCAATAATAAGCCATGGACCACAAGACCGTCGAGGATTTCATCTTAAGCATGCCGAATGCCATGCTTGATTATCCGTTCGGCAAGGAAGCCGCCGTTTATAAAACCGGCGAAAAGATGTTCGCAATCATTGCCGAAAAGTCGGACCCTGTGCGTTTGAGCCTGAAATGCGACCCTCAGCTGGCCGAAACGTTGCGCGCAAAATACGAGAGCGTAATGCCCGGCTACCATCTGAACAAAAAACACTGGAACACAATCGTTCTCACAGGCCAATTAAGCTGGGATGAAATCAAAGACCTTATTAAGCATTCTTACGAGCTGGTGGCTAACCCCTGAACTGCGGCGAATCCAGGATGGTCTGAACGCTATCGAAGGCCGATTTTAGCGTTTGTTTTAGCGAAGCTGAATCGGTTGATTTAAAAGTCGAACTCAAGGAACTAGAGTACGCCGTCAATGAAGAACGTAAATAAATTGCGTAGGCGTCGTCCAAATTGTTGTTCTGGGCGGCGGTTTCCAAATCTGAATCAGTCTTCGGGTTGGTTTTAACCGCCAGTTCTTTTTCGCCGTACTTTACATGAGATTTAGCCAAGTAATTGCCCAGGTCGATTTTCTGGCTGGAAAGAACCGACCGGGTGGTAGCGGCCAGGCCTTTAGTGTCGCCGTCGGTGAATTTCTGGTCTTGCGCCTGGCTGACGCGGATAATCTCCTGGTTCTGGGCCATCAGGTCTAATACTTGCTGCGAGCTGCCGCTGCCGCCGCCGCTGAATATTAGCGCCGCCACGATAACAACCACGAATACCACGGCTAAAGCGGCTAAAATCTTAAACGGCTTGCCAAAACCGGTGAATTTACCGGCCGGGCCGGGCGGATTATGCGCCGGCTGCTGCTGGTCAAGCATGAATCCAAAGTCAGGGTTGGATTGTTCCTGGTCGGTCTGCGGAGGCATAAGAACTATTGTAGCTGTTTTTTGATGTTTGCGATAAATTCGGATTTCAACAGGTTGTCCCAAGGCATGAATAGCGGCTGCGGCAGAGAATCAAAGCCCGCCCATTGTATTTGCTCAATTTTGTGCGGTTCCATAATTTTGGGCGTGCCGC
>DASUJO010000026.1:0-3674 GCA_036279215.1 Saccharimonadales bacterium (SeqCode) | reverse complement strand
AAATGCCCAGGCCAGTATTTATGATTTCGAATCCGATAACAATACCGGCAGCCCTAAAATACTGGGAGAATCCAAAGGCGATAATCCGCACAGCATAAGTAAATTCGTTTCCGGCTTGGAAGATGTTCCGTTAAAAGTTGGGGAGCAAAAGAAAGTAACATTGCCGGTACAGGCGCCATCTAATGCCGTGCCGGGCGCGTATTACGGCATCATCCGCTATAAAGCAGTGCCGGCTGGCGCGAACGCGCCGGCTCCAGGAGAGGTTTCACTCTCGGCCAGCGTGGGAACCATAGTGTTAATATCTGTGCCCGGCAATGTTAAAGAGCAAGTCCAGTTAACAGGGCTGCATGTTTACAAAGACACTACTGACGCCACGCTGTTCTTTGATAAACCGAATAAAGCGGGCGTAGAGATTAAGAATCTGGGTAACGGCTTCGTAAAGCCTTTCGGAACAGTGGAAATAAATAACATGGCCGGTAAAAAAATATATTCATATCAGCTGAATAACACCAATCCCCGGGCGACGATACTGCCTAATTCCAGCCGCATATTCACCGATGCCATTAAAAATATTAGCGGCCCTGGACGTTATACGGTCACAGCCAGCGTAAGTTATGGGACAGGTTCGCAAGTGCTGACGCTTAAGAAAACATTCTGGTATATTCCGCTTTGGCTGGCAGGCATAATACTGGCGGTGCTACTACTTCTGGTGCTGCTGGCCTACTTGGCATACCGCCGTTACAGGCGCGACCGCAAACGCGCATACAAGCGCCGGGGCTAGGCCGGAGGTGCCGGGATGAAGCACCGATTTTTAGCCGCCTCAACTTTGTTAATTACCGGCCTTGGGTTGGTTTTTACTAGCAGCAGTTCCGCTGTTTTAGCCGCTACGCAGTCGAGCTCGGGCGCTGTAGGAGTGGAGGCAACGATTCCGTCGGCTCCACCGTCTACAGCGCCTACTATTTCTACACCGGCAAACGGACAGTCTTTCACCACATTGCCGATTACCGTCGCTGGCATCTGCCAGAATGACCTTTTAGTAGAAGTGTTTAAAAATGGTGTCTTCTCAGGTTCAGTAACCTGTACTAACAATAGTTACTCGCTGCAGATAGATCTGTTCAGCGGGCGCAACGATTTGATTGCCCGCCAGTATGACGCGCTCAACCAGGCCAGCCCGGATTCAAACAAGGTTACCGTAACTTTCAGCGACAGCTTGCCACAAGGAACGCCTAGAGTAACGCTTACGACGGCGTACGCCAAGCGCGGCGCGGCTCCCGGCGAAGAACTCACTTGGCCGATTGCCGTCAGCGGCGGTACCCCGCCATTCGCTCTGAGCATAGACTGGGGCGATAAATCATCGCCCGAACTGATAAGCCGCAGCACGCCCGGCGATGTCCTACTTAAACACATTTATAGCCAAGCCGGTGTGTACAACATCATTGTCAAAGCATCTGACAGCAAAGGTTCGGCCGCCTTTTTGCAGCTGGTTGGTATTGGTAACGGCCCGATACAGCAAGCATCGGCAACAAACAAACCGGCTACAAAGGCAGCCACCAATTTGAACAGAGTACTGCTGATATCTTCATTGATATTGATTCCACTGTTATTTGCCGCTTTCTGGCTTGGCAGGAAACACCAGCTGCAAGTAATACGCAGCCGTATCCGCCGCGGCGACAGGCCATTCTAATCTGTTAAAATAAAAGCGAAATGAAACGGGTATTCGTGGGCCTCAGCGGAGGCGTTGATAGTAGCGTGGCCGCCCTGTTGCTAAAACAGCAGGGTTTTGATGTGGTTGGCGTGTACATGAAAAACTGGAGCCGTGACCTGCCAGGAATGAAGTGCCCGTGGCTGGACGATTACCGCGATGCCAAGCGTGTGGCTGTACAACTGGGAATTGATTTTAAGATGTACGATTTTGAAAAAGAATACCGGTACAAAGTCGTGGACTATATGGTCCGTGAATATAAAGCCGGCCGCACGCCTAATCCGGACATCATGTGCAATCAGGAAGTTAAATTCAAACTCTTCTTGGAGGCGGCGTTTGATGATGGAGCTGATTTTATAGCCACCGGTCATTATGCCAAGGCTAAAAATGGAGAGTTGCTTAAAGCCAAAGATGAGAACAAGGACCAGACATACTTTCTGTACAGAATCGATAGTAAAGCCCTTAAAAAAGTTTTATTTCCGCTGGGCGGTTTAACAAAAACCCAAGTTAGAAAAATCGCAAAAGAAAACAACCTGGTAACTGCCGGCCGTAAAGAAAGCATGGGGATATGCTTTGTCGGGAGCGTGGGGATTAAGGACTTTTTGAGCGAATACGTGGCGGAAAGGCCGGGAAAAATACTGGACCAGAACGGCAAATTAGTGGGCAAACACGAAGGCGCGATTTTTTATACCATCGGCCAGAGGCATGGGCTGCACGTCGGCGGCGGATTGCCATATTACGTAACCGGCAAAGATATGAAGAAAAATGAAGTCTATGTAACTACCGATTTGCAGGATGAAAAGCTGTGGAGCCGGACTATTAAACTTTCGGATACGCACTGGCTGGATGGCATAAAAGGGAACGTAATGGTCCGTACAAGGCACCGGGCATCGCTGATTCCCGTCAAAAAGCTTGACTTGTTAAGTAATTTAACGGCGGCGGTTGAGTTGGAAGAAGAAGTAAGGGCGTTAACGCCGGGCCAATCGGCTGTGTTTTATTCAGGAGATAAGGTTCTCGGCGGCGGAATCGTAATATAATACGGATTATGACAGCTCAGGAAATTAGGGAAAAGTACCTGGATTTTTTTGTGATGAAAAATCACAAGCTGATTCCGCGCGCCAATTTGGTGCCGCAGGACGACCCCACAACCTTGTTTACCGGCAGCGGCATGCAGCCGCTTATTCCGTATCTGCTTGGCCAGCCGCACCCTGAGGGCTCGCGGCTGGTAGACAGCCAAACCTGCTTCCGTGCCGAAGATATGGACGAAGTAGGCGACAACCGCCACACCACCTTTTTTGAGATGCTGGGCAACTGGAGCCTGGGCGATTACTTCAAGGAAGAGCAAATCCCGTGGTTTTGGGAATTTTTGACCGGCGCTGTACGGCTGGACCCGAATAATCTGTACGCCACTTGTTTTATCGGCGACGGTGCCAACGGTATAGACAAAGATACCGAAAGCGCAGAAATTTACAAACGGTTGTTCCGCGAAGCCGGCATAGAGGCCAAAGAAGTTGAACTGCCGAGCAATGCCGGGGCGGAAAAAGGCATGCAAGACGGCCGCATATTTTATTACGACGCCTCAAAAAACTGGTGGAGCCGCGAGGGCGGACCGGCCAATATGGCCGAAGGCGAACCGGGCGGGCCGGACAGCGAGATTTTTTACGATTTTGGTACGCCGCACGACCCTAAATACGGCCAAAACTGCCACCCCAACTGTGACTGCGGCCGCTTTTTGGAAATCGGCAACAGCGTATTCATGACGTATAAAAAAACCGCCGGCGGTTTTGAAAAACTGCCCAAACCGAACGTCGATTTTGGCGGCGGCCTTGAGCGCATTGCCGCCGCCAGCAATAACAACCCGGATGTATTCCGAGTAAGTCTTCTGGAGCCGATAATAAACGGTCTGGAGAGCCTTAGCGGCAAAAAATACGAGGAACACCAGGCAAGCATGCGGGTAATTGCCGACCATCTG
>DASUJO010000025.1:0-7457 GCA_036279215.1 Saccharimonadales bacterium (SeqCode) | reverse complement strand
CCATTCCGGCAATCAATCCCAGTAAAATAAATGCCAGAACCATTACTTGGGCTTATTATAAGCGAATCGCGGGCTAAACAAAAAATAAGCACCGCAAAGTGCTTAATTTTTGGTGGAGCTGGCGGGCAGTGAACCCGCGTCCGATTGGTAACAAACAAGATGACTACAGGCTTAGGCCGTTTAAGTTTGTTCAAACCGATCCATTAAAACAGCCAAAAGCGGACCGGTTCGATTGCCCGGCAGTCTTAGCCGGCTTAAGCGGGCAGCTTAAGGCGGAGCAGCCAGAAAATATGGCGCGCTCACTTACTATCTGGCGTTGTAAGCTGCGCGGTCCGCGGATATTAAGCGCGGACTGGTGCTAGAGCCAACCGGCTGAACGGATTCAGCGCGGCCAGCTTTTCGCTAAAAGATGTTTTGGCATCTAATTTGGATGATCCGGCTAACGTGCAGATCAGCCCGGCCTGCCATCTAAGTCTGTTAAAGTCCAAACGTCGAGCTAAATTCAGCCCCTCGTCGCGATTTACGCGCTTACCTTGTTTTGGGTGTAATCCAAAAGCGTCGGTTTAGCGCTATATCGCTCCTCTCAATCCTGCAAAAACCTGCACAATGCGTGTTTTCGCAAAATTGCAGACCTCTTGCGAGGTAAATATATTATACCACAAGCGTAGTAAGTATACAATATACCGCTAATGTTTTTTTGGCTAGTTGAGCGATTTGGAGAGGTTTTGGGTGGCTTTTTCGAACACTTTCAATTCGTTCTGCGCCAGCAATCGAAGGAATTGGCTTTGCTGCTTCTTAAGAAGCTTCTCGGCTTTCTGGTATACGTTAAAACCCTTGGCTGTCAGCACGACTTCCCTTTGCCGGGCATCGCTCTTTGAATGCTTGATACTAACAAGCCCCTGCTTATGCATGTGCCGCAGCTGCCGGCTAACGTTCGCTTCCGTTTGCGCCAGTTCGGAAGCGACCGAACGCTGGGAACGGGCCGCGTTGCGGTGCAGGACGCTCATAATACGCGCCTGCGACAGCCCAACCCCTAATTCTTCCAACAAACGCTCATCCGATGATTGTTGTAATATATACGATAAATGGAGCAGGGGAGGAAAATTGCTTTTAGATAACGGCTGTTTTGTTCCCATACGTTTATGCTAACAAGCAATACTTGACTAGTCAAGTATTTAGGCGGAGGGGAAGTGCCGCGACAATTCGAACCATTGCCCTAACGATAGTTGTTGGGCGCGTAAATCTCCCTTTATATTTGCAGCCGCCAACTGCTTATCTGCCTCTTCTTTGGATATGCCTAACCCCCCGGACAGCGAACTCCGAAGTTTTTTTCTTTTTTCTGAGAACCCGGCTTTGACAATCCGGAAAAACTTTGCGGTATCCAGGCCCGGGAATAACGGTTGCTGGCGGCGTTCCAGCATTACTACCTGCGAATCCACCTTCGGCGGCGGTACGAACAGCCGCGCCGGTACTTTTATGCCCAAACCGCAGCTGTAATAAAGCTGGGCGCTAACAGCCAGTATGCTCATGTTCCCCGGGCCGGCGCAAATACGTTCAGCGACTTCCTGCTGGACCAGCAGCGTCATTGACGACGGCGGGTTGGGCGATTCGCTTAAGGCCCTCAGTAATTTGCTGGTCAGATAGTACGGGATATTGGCCACCGTCTTATATCCAGCCGGCAGCTGCGTTAAGTCAAATTTTAGAATATCCGCCCGCACCACTTTAAGGTTCGGCTCGCTAATTGCCGCCGATAACCTGCCGGCAAGCTGTTCATCTAGCTCTACCGCCACCACGCTGCCCGCCTTTTTTACAAGATATTTGGTCAGGTTGCCCGGGCCGGGGCCGATTTCCAGCACGGTGTCTTGTTTAGATAGGCCGGCGGCATCGCAAATTGCTCTTAGCGCCGGGTCATCGGCCAGCCAATGCTGCCCCAGTGATTTTTTAGGCGGCTGCATTTTACCAATAGCTATGGCCGAGCCAGAAGTTATACGCACCCGCCCAGCCGCCATAACGGCTGGCGTAACCCGAACACCACCTAAGCTGGGTAATCGGGTTGGTGCGCCAATCCGACCCGGCGGTCGCCATTTTGCTTCCCGGCAATGCCTGGCATAAGCCATAAGCGCCGCTGGCGTTAGCGGCAGTAGGACGCCAATTTGATTCGCGGCTGATGATGTAGTTCACGTAGGCGTAATCGCCGCTGCTAATACCGGCTGCGGCCATCAGCGCGGTTTTATCGCGGTTAATTTTAATTGTCGTGCCTTTGGCGACCACCCGCGGTACCGGCGGCTCAATTACCGCCTGCTGTATCAGCTTGCGGGTGACTTTACCGTCCTTTTTAGTAACTAAGTAAGTTACCAGCTTTTTGCCGTCGCTGCCTTCCTGGCGTTCGGCTGTCGAGCCGAAGCTAAGGCTGGCGTCGTCAACGTATTTAACCGGCGCCTCAATCTTTACTTCCTTGGTCTGGACGCTGGCGCCTTTAGCCAGTACGTATACTTGCATTTTGGGCTTTATAGGCGTATCCAAACCTGGAATCACGCTTTCGCCGTTTTCCAGTTTGATTTGTTTTTCTATCAGCAGCCCTTCTACCGTTTTGGCCTGGGTGTGGGTATTGACTTGCGAGCCGTACCAGCTAAGGGTCACGGGCGCGGCTTTGGCTACGACCACCTGTTCTCCCAAGATATTCTGCTGCAGGTCTCCTCGGGCAAATGTAGCGATATCTTCCGGCTCCACTTTAAGGCCGGCTTCTTTAGCTACGGTGCGAGGGCTGCGCTGGGCGGTTAGCGTAACTTTGCGCTGCTGGCCGTCCACAACGGTAACCGGCCTGGCCCGGTAAATATTGATACGGAAATTATCCTCTACTATCGGCGTATCCAGCGATGGCTCAACTACGTCTTCTTTTATCAAATCCAGTTTTAAGCGGCTTACCAGTTCGCCTACGGTTTCAGCCTTTGTGTCCAGAACATGCGCGCTGCCTGAATCATACAGGTAAACCACGTGGGCGTCGCTGGGACGGAATGTCTGGCCGCTGCCGCGGCTGACCCAAATCGCCGCCACGATACATAAGCCAAGAACCAGTCCGGCTATAGGAATAATGTACGGGCGCTGTTTGATGCGCTCTCTCATACCTAGACTATTCTATCTTAGTCAGCGGGGCGAACGCGACGTTAAGCTTTTTGGTGCCTTTGCCTTTGAAATATATAGTGGCGGTCTCGCCTTCAATTTCCAGGACCGTGCCGACTCCGAATATATCGTGCTTAACACCGTCGCCCTCATTTAGTTCCGGTATGTAATGCGGTTCGTCGTCAGGTACTTGCGCGCTTGGCGGAGTTTCTGCGCTTGTTACGGTTCCGGCTTCCAAATCCGATAAAAACCGGCTTGGCGGGTTGAACATCCGGCCCCCGTAGAGCGTTCGGGATGTAGCGTATGTCAAAATAAGCTCTTCTTTGGCGCGGGTCATCGCTACATACATCAGCCGCCGCTCTTCTTCCATCTCGCCGGCGTCATAAAGCGCCCGCGAGTGCGGCATTATGGTTTCTTCCAGGCCTGTTATAAATACTGCCGGAAATTCCAGGCCTTTGGCGGCGTGCATCGTCATCAGCGTAACTGCCTGGCTGTTAAAATCAGTCTGGTCAATGTCGCTTAGCAGTGACACCTCTTCCAAAAAGCCGGACAGGCCAAGGTCGTGGTACTCGGCTGCCACAGTCAAAAGCTCTTTGACGTTCTCTTTGCGGGCTTCGCCGTGCGGCGTGCCGTCATGCAAAAAATTCAGATAATCCAAGCGTCTGAGCAATGTCTCGATTAAAGCTTCCGGCGGCAAATCGTCAAGCTGCGCACGAAAACTGGTAATCAAGTCTGCCATTTCGGCAAAGCCGGCGCGGGCTTTAGGGGTTAAGCGGTCGCAATCAGCGCTTTTTTGCAGGCCTTCAAGCAAGCTGTAGTTGTTGCGCGAGCGCCAGTCGGCGAAGCCGGCCAGCGATACCGGTCCTATCCCCCGGGCTGGTACGTTTACTATCCTTTCAAAGCTGGCTGTATCGGCCGGCTGGTATATAAGACGAAGGTAAGCCAGAATATCTTTGATTTCTTTACGATCGTAAAATCGCACGCTGCCCACGATACGATATGGCATTCCGTATTGGATAAAAACTTCTTCAATGGCGCGGCTCTGGGCGTTTGTTCGGTACAGCACGGCGTAATCTTTGAACGATCGGGCCTGGATATCGACCGCTGAACGAATCCGCCGCACGATAGCTTCGGTCTCAGCTCTCTCGCTATTAACCTGCATAATCTGCACCGGCGAGCCGCTGGCGGCTTCGGTCCAAAGCTTTTTCTGGCTGCGCTGGCGGTTGTGGCTGATAACCTGGTGCGCAGCATCTAGAATATTTTTGGTACTGCGGTAGTTTTGCTCCAGTTTTATAACCGTACAGCCTTTGAAATCGTGCTCGAAGTTTAAAATGTTGCGGTAGTCTGCGCCGCGCCATGAATAAATGCTCTGCCAATCATCGCCTACAACGGCAATATTGCGGTGCGGCCCGGTCAGCAGGCGTATCAGCTGGTACTGCGCGGCGTTTGTATCCTGGTACTCATCAACCATTACGTACTTGAACTGCTTCTGCCACTTGGCCTGCACGCCTTCCTGGCGGTTCAGCATTTCTACTGTGCGGGCTATCAAGTCGTCAAAGTCTAACGCGTGCGCCTCCCTGAGCGACTTTTCATAAAGCGGAAATACTTTGGCGGCCGCTTTAGTGGCCGGGCTATTGGCATAACCAAGGAACTCTTCCGGCGTTACCATCTCGTTTTTGGCGCCGCTTATCAAAGATACTAGCAGCCTGGGCGGATAACTTTTTTCATCAATTCCAGCTTGGCGGGCTGCCTGTTTAACTGCTGCCAGCCGGTCCGATTCGTCCCAAATCACGAAGTTCCGCGGAATGCCGATAGATTCGCCGTCTTGGCGCAAAATCCGCACGCAAACGCTGTGGAACGTCCCCATGAACGGTAACAGCGCTCGATCATCGGTTTGCCTGCCCAAAAGCAAGGCAATGCGGTTGCGCATTTCGGCGGCGGCTTTGTTGGTAAACGTAACGGCCAGAATGTTGTATGGAGTTGCCTTATGTGAAGACAATAAAAATGCGATGCGGTGTGTCAGCGTCTTGGTTTTACCGCTGCCGGCGCCGGCCAATATCAGCATTGGGCCCTCGGTAGTCTCTACCGCCCGCCTCTGTTCGGGATTCAACCCCTTCAGTAACTCTTTAGTCACAGTTTAATTGTAGCAAGCAAATATAACTAGATTGTCTGATAACTGTTAATTGTAGAAGTTAGTTCTTCCTCGATAGATTTCGCAGTTTCCTTAGGTGTTTGAATGTGTGAAAGAATAAATACACCGGATGATTTGGCTAGCGAACACACAGCAAACTGCTCAACGTTAACAGCTGTTTGCGCATTGTTATTAGATGCGGGTAAATCTACGAGCCAGTACCCACAAGTTTCATTCGTCACTGATAAGATCTTTACGGTATTATCTGAAAGGCTTCTGGTTTCTCCATCAATTACAATCTGAAGCTTGCCGCTGTCATCTCTGATTAATTTTTGTATTCCATCTCGAATGTCGCCATTACTTTGATTCACGATTTTATTATCATTAACATCGATGTAATAATTTTTGTTTTTAGAAAATACCATTTTTGTTGTGTTTTCAGCGCTGGCGGTTTTATTAACCGTAACCGTTCCCCAAGTTATCGGGTATGCAAATTTAAACCCTAGGTCTTTATTTTCGTACCATGTCCAGCCTGCCGGCAGGACGAACGAAGATGCGGCTGGCGGCGTTGTGGTTTGCGCCGGAGCTGCTGATTGGACCGGGGTATTGGTCACCGGTTGGGCAGTCTGGTTTGAATTCTCGAAGAATTCTAATGGCAGTTTTGTGTTGGTAAGAGCATCCACGGCAGCATAAATCCAGATGAACACGATGAGCCCTATTACAATCCACACCCAGATGCGCGGCCTATGTCGGACCTTAGCGTCTCCGTGGCCCGTACCGTTTCCGGCGGGTATATGGAGTTCCTGCCCCGCGGGCGGTTCGGGCGGAGCCGGCGGCTGGTCGGCGGCCAGAGCGGGCAGCGCGGCAGCATCAGCAGCGGCCGCCACAGCGGTCGCGCTATCAGCCTGCGCTTTGGTGGCAGGCTCGGCTGGCAGCGCCTCAGTTGCGAAGGGTGGCTGGACTGCATCTGGCTGTGCTGGTTCTTCGGAGCTTGCTTCCGGCGGCGGTTCGGTCGGCGGAAAGATATGCGAAGCTGTTGCAACGGCTTCGGCCGGTGCTGCGGCTGCCGCATCCGGCTTTTGATCCGGCTGGCCTGCTTTAACTTCCAGTGATTCCTCTACCGGCTTTACTTCTGGTTTTTTTACTACCTCGATTTCCGGCGGTTCATCGGTTTTTAACTCTGGATTTCCAGTTGTAACGTTTAGCGGCTCGGGTTCGTCGCCGTCAGAAATAACAGTAATGGGCTTTGAAGCTTTTTCCCTCTCTTCCCTTATCATAGGGTCGGGCATTGTAGGATGGTGGCCGACGATAATCGGTTTGGAAGTCGGGTCCGGGCCTCTACGCCGGGGTTTGCTGACGTCGAAGTGCTTTTTAGGCTCGTGCTTCATCTTTATTCCTCTGCCAGCTCCGAGAGTTCTCTACGATGTCCGAAAAACTGTGGTAATTCAAGCTGGCGCCGCCAACCAAAAAGCCGTCCATCCCCGGAATTTCCAAAAAGCCGGCAACCACTTCCGGCACCACGCTGCCGCCGTATAAAACCCTAAGGCCTTTCTCCGCCCTGTCGCCGAACACGTCTTCTACGTATTTTCTTATAAAACTGACTGCTTCAGATACCTGATCAGGTTTGGCGATATCGCCGCTGCCGATTGCCCATACCGGTTCGTAAGCCACTACTACATCACGCACTTCTTTGGCCGTCAGGTTTGATAGCGCGGTCATAAGCTGGTCGTGTAAAACCTGTTTGGTCTCGCCGTCTTCGCGCTCGTTCTTGGTCTCGCCAACGCAAAGTATCGGGGTAATCTCGTTTCGCACCGCAGCAGCTACCTTATCTCGAACCATGTCTAAATCTTCGCCGAACACATGGCGTCTTTCGCTATGCCCCACAAGAACGTAATGAACTAGGTCGCGCAGCATAGAAAAGCTTACTTCTCCGGTATACGGACCCTCGTCGCGCCAATAGGCGTTCTGGGCGGCCAGCCGGAACTTGCGGCGGTCAATCTGCAAACTTAGAGGCTGGAGTGTCAGCATACTGGGTGCTAAGACGACTTCGATATCCTGGTGAATCTTGATTTTTTCGTGCAGCCGGTGCACTAGCAAACTGGCCTGTGAGGTATTCAGGTACATTTTCCAATTACCCACGATTAGGATTTTATTCATAGCCACCCTGCCATTGTCGTTACGTTTATTTTACACGACAGTATCGGAA
>DASUJO010000024.1:0-3426 GCA_036279215.1 Saccharimonadales bacterium (SeqCode) | reverse complement strand
GTTCCTTATATTTAGATTCAGTCTGTGCTTTTTGCGGCTTCCACCAGTCCTCGTTTTGCTTGTACCACTCAATCGTTTGCTCGAGTCCCGCCTTGAAATCGCCGTATTTTGGCTGCCAGCCCAATTCTTTTCGTAACTTGCTGGAGTCGATAGCATAGCGCAAGTCATGGCCCGGACGGTCGCTGACGTGCTCGTAATCGCCTTTATTTTTGCCCATAAGTTCCAGGATTGTTTCGACGACATCCTTGTTAGATTTTTCGCCGTTGGCGCCGATTAGATATGTATCGCCAATTTTACCGTCTTCTAAAATCGCCAGCACGCCTGACGAATGGTCTTGGGCATGGATCCAGTCGCGTATGTTCTGCCCTCCGCCGTAAAGTTTGGGCCTGCGGCCTTCTAAAATCTCAGTAATTTGGCGGGGAATGAATTTTTCTACGTGCTGGTACGGGCCGTAATTGTTCGAGCAGTTAGAAATAGTGGCTAGTACTTTGAATGTGCGTATCCAGGCCCGGACTAGCAAATCGGAACCGGCTTTGGTAGCGGAATACGGGCTGGACGGGTTGTACGGCGAGTTTTCCGAAAACTTAGGGTCGTCCAGCTCTAGGTCGCCATAAACTTCGTCGGTTGAGATGTGGTGCAGGCGCTTGCCGTGCTTACGCGCGGCCTCCAGGACTTGGTATGTGCCCAGTACGTTGGAATCCACGAACGGCTTTGGATTGTGTACCGAATTATCCACATGGGTTTCGGCGGCGAAGTGCACTACGGCATCGCAGCCGGCAACCGCTGAGCCTATGGTCTGTTCGTCGCAAATATCGCCTTTGATAAATTTGAAACGGGATGAGTCTAAGCCCTCAAGATTCTTTTCGTCGCCGGCGTAGGTAAGCTTGTCTAATACGGTAATGTGCCAATCGGGACGCTCTGTGAAAATGTAGCGGACAAAGTTAGAGCCGATGAATCCCGCCCCGCCGGTTACCAGAATGTTTTTCATTTACAGCTTATATTTTACAGTATGATAGAAGTTACGCAGATGAAGAAAAAACTTATCGCATTTGATTTGGACGGAACGCTGGCGCCATCCAAGGCGCCGCTGCCAGACAGGATTAACGAGCTGTTAAACGATTTACTGGCTAAATACCAGGTATGCATAATATCCGGCGGTAAATACGAACTGTTTGAACAGCAGATAATAGGGTACCTGCATGCTGATGAAGACAGGCTGGCGAACCTGCACCTTATGCCTACTACCGGCACGCGATATTACGCATTTGATTTAAAAACCAAAAATTGGAAGCAGGTATATGCCGAAGATTTAACTCCAGAGCAAAAAGAAGCCATAACCAGGGCGCTAAAAAACGGCTTTGAGCAGTCCGGCTGGATGCCCAAAAAACCGTGGGGCGATATTATTGAAGACCGACTAAGCCAAGTAACGCTGTCTACCTTGGGCCAGGAAGCGCCTCTGGAAGCTAAAGAAACCTGGGACCCGACGGGTGAAAAAAAGCAGAAGCTACGCGCAATAATCGCGCCGATGATTCCGGAATTTGAAGTACGCGCCGCTGGCACAACTTCAATCGATGTAACCAAGCCTGGAATCGATAAAGCATACGGCATGCAGAAATTACTTGACTTGTTAAGTATTACGAAAGAAGAAGTTTTGTTCATGGGCGACAAGCTAGTTGAGGGCGGCAATGACTATCCGGTCAAAGCTATGGGCATCGACTCAATGGAAGTTTCGCACTGGCAAGACACGGCGCTGATTATCCAGGCAATACTGTACGTTACGTAGTTTAACTAATTCGCTTGTGCTTGCACGCGGCAACATATCTGTATAAATTGTGATTGGCATGAATCATGAAGCAAGTATTTCTTTTGAATCCGGTAACATGGAATTTACTCCCATCGAGCGATTTGATGAACTGCTAGCAAAACTGAACAGCGAAGATCAAACCGGCTGGATTGAACTTCCCGGCAAATGGGTAAAAGACCCTGTTTCAAACAGAACGGTGCCCGTACAGTTCTGGATTTTTAACCCCAAACCGCTAAGCGGCGCATACGAAGCGGCAGCATATAGCCCGAGCATATTACTTGAGATTGGCGAAAGAGAGTTTAATGACGGCGACCCGATAATAAAAGCCGACCAATATTCAGTTAAGAGGGCACACTTTGACGATAAGGATGCCAAATATAAAGCGCACGACGAAAAAACATTACAAGCTCTAGAGAAGATGGAACTAGCTGCCGATCTTTACGCGAAATCAACTGTTATTTACGAACCGAAGAAAGAAATTTCTCAAGAGAACTCCTGAATTTGTCGGGTGAGAATTTGGCGGCAGCGGCGGCGATTTTGGCGTGACTGAACGATTTATTATCAAAACTTTCGATGGCTTTGGCCAAGCTATCTGCTGTCTGTTCGTTAAAGAATATTCCCGTATATTGATTGACGTAATCCAAGGCGCCGCCACCTTTGTAGGCGATAACCGGCGTGCCGGCGGCCATGGCCTCTACCGCCACGATGCCAAAGTCATCTACCCCGGGGAAAATAAAGGCCTTGGCTTCGCCAAAGTGCCTGGCGATATCTTGGTCAATAACTTTAGTAAAGAATGTAACGTTACGGCCGCCCAGTTTTTTAAGCCAGCGGTGTTCGGGGCCCTTGCCGATGACGGCCAGCGGCACTTTGAGCCGGGTTGTGGCTTCTACCGCCAAATCAATCCGTTTGTAGGGCGTCTGGCGGCCGGCCGTTACAAAGCCGTGGCGGCGACCTGCCGGCAAACCCACATTCTTAAAACGCTCGATATCAACCGGCGGATGGATTACTTTGGATTCACGACCGTAATATTTTTTAATCTGCTCTTTGGTGTAGCTGGAATTAGCAATCAGATAATCCGGCCGCTGGGCGGCTTTGTAATCCCAGCGCCGCATCGGCCCGACCAGCAGTTTTAAGCCCAAACGGGCCAGGGGATCAAAGAAACCAAATCCCGGATGCGCCATGTACTGCTCGTAACGGCTCCAGTAATAGTGCGTAGGCGCGTGGATGTAGGCTGCATGGACCGCGCCTGCGCGGACTTTTACGAACTTTGCTTCGGCGCCGCTGGAAGAAATTACCAGATCGTAATCGCTAAGGTTAAGGCGGGAAAACCAAAGTCCGCGCAGTACCGGCAGAAATTTACGAAGCTTGGAGAACGGCCAGTGCTGCATATAGCTGGTAATAATTTGGGTGCCCTCCAGCCTGCGCCGCCAACTTTTGCTGCAGTAAGAAGTGTAAATCGGCGCTTTGGGGTACATATTATGTAGTTCCTGGACTACCCGCTCGGCGCCGCCGCCGACGAACCAATCATGAATGATAGCGACTTTCATAACTTTTTAGGCGGCGCCGCGGCCGCTGAATACCACCCTGATAGTTTTAATAAGGATTACCAGATCCATCCAGAA
>DASUJO010000023.1:0-23113 GCA_036279215.1 Saccharimonadales bacterium (SeqCode) | reverse complement strand
TTGTCAAAAGCTATAAATCCTAACAGTAACTAGCGGCTGTCCGCTATAATTAAATATACGTATGAGGAAGCTTGTTGTCTTAACGTTTATATCGCTGGACGGCGTAATGCAGGCGCCCGGCGGCAAGGGCGAAGACCCGTCCGGCGGCTTTAAGTATGAAGGCTGGACGGTCCCTTATTCCGACGAGGCATCGGGAGCCGAAATGGGAAAACAGATGAGTATGCCGTTTGATTTACTACTTGGCCGGGTTACGTACGAAATATTTGCCGGCTATTGGCCGAAGCATCTGGACGGACTGGCCGGGGCCGCCTTTGATAAAGCCGTTAAGTACGTCGTTTCTAACGGCGTGGTTGATAAAGATTGGAAAGAGACTGTCCAGATAAGCGGCGATGTGGTTCCAAAAATAAAGAAATTAAAGCAAGAAGACGGGCCGATGCTGCAGGTGCATGGCAGCAGCAATTTGATTCAAACTTTGCTGGCACATGACTTAGTTGACGAGCTGTGGCTCAAGACATTTCCCGTTACGCTCGGCAGCGGCAAGAAACTGTTCGGCGAAGGCACTATCCCTGCCGCATTCAAACTTTTAAATTCTAAAACAACGCCCGGCGGCGTGATTTTTGCCAGCTATAAACGCGACGGCAAAGTCAAAACCGGTTCGTTTGACTAATGCGACGAACGTCTGGCGTCTTCCTTGAGGATCTCGTACTCTCGCTGAAGAGCATCAAGCACGAATTCGCCCATTGATTTATCGGTTTCCCAGCCGGCATCGGTCATTCGGCCGTAAGTATCGGATAGCTCCTCGATGGTTAGCGGCGGAACGTTATCTAGCCCGATGCGCGGAAGCTGATCATCTTCGCTAAACTCCGCCCCGTTTCCCCGCCTGATCTGGTTCTTGTGGTGCGACTTCATCAATAACCATTTTACTCCTTATGAATCACAAGTATAATTTAGCCATATGGAAGAACCCCGAAGTGGCTTTAATATTAGCCTGGAGCGGGCCGAACGGGCTCTGGTTGAAGCACGTGAAAAAAATAAAGCTATCAGTAACCCGCTACTCCGGATGGCTCACAAGGGAGTCGTGGTCTATCGCCAGCTTGATGCTGTGGTCGTGCGTGATTTAGCCGGGAAGCCCGAGCCAATGGAAGAGCCGAGGGTTGATTATGCCGAAGCCTGAAACCGTTGATGAGTATATCGCTGTCCAACCGCCTGAGGCCCGTAAGATACTGGTTGAACTGCGTAAAATAATTAAAAAATCAGCGCCGGACGCGCAGGAAAAGCTGAGCTACGGTATGCCGTACTACAGCCTTAATGGGCGGTTATTATACTTGGGAGCATTTAAAGCCCATGTAAGCCTGTTCGCTATGCCTTCGGCGGTTAAAAAGTTCCAGCGGGAACTTAAAGGTTACGGCCAAACCAAAGCGGCTATTCACTTCCCCTTCGGCCAACCGTTAGATAAAGAATTGGTCCGGAAGATTATCGAATTCCGCATTGCCGAAAACCGCACCAAACCCAAGAAATAAGACTTTTCATTCACTTCCGGGTATATAATTTAACCCGTGGAACAAGAACCGAACCAAGAAGAATTAGGCCAGGAGTTAGCGGATGTTCTAAGGAGTTACGGCGAGGAGCACGGCTTTGACGAGGAAACCTGCCAAGAAGTAGCCGACATGCCATTTGGTGAAGCTTTTGAGGTGGCTTATGGCTACTTGACCCAGGCCGGTCTCGACCCCGACGAAATCCTCGCCCCCTTCATGGAACAACCCGAAGAATAACCGTTTCTCACCTCGCATAGCAAGGTATAATCCTAAAAGATTTAGTATGGTTGATATAAATAACTCGGGTCATGCGCTGAGGCAATTCTTGCTGAGAGACGGTGGAAGAATTGTTAATTCTGATTTTAAGTGCAAAAGCGTACTATTACAGATAAAGCGAGATATGGATTTTATCCTTTGTCATTTTGACAAGCCGACCTCATACCAACTCAGTAATGCAGGCGTAAATGCACTTTATAGAAATAGGCCGATGGTTGCACCGATACTACTTTTTTGTACCGCGGTTGATTTATCTTCAGTCGTTATATTCAACCGACCAAAGAATCAGGTCGGAAAGTATTTCAAAAAAACACTCCAGGATTTTACAATCAGGATAAACCTACTTCGAAGTTAGTCTGGGTTCTACGAAACGCTCTTGCGCACGAGTATTCTCATATGAACATGATAGTCTCACCAATACATCCTGGAGGAACGACAAATGTCGCAGAAACTAGAGGTGACTTAACGTTTATTTATTCTGAAAAAATGCGTGAAATATTAATCACAGCGTTGGGTGAGATGAATGGCTACATCACGAATCAACCACCTAAAACTCAAAAGGAGATAATCGAACGTATAAGAGAGCGAGGACTATATAAGGTAAGGGCTAAATTCAAGAAAACTGTACAGAGACCAGATGGGCTTAATAGAACAAATTAGCATTTTTAAACTGGCAGGTGTCGCTTCTATTTTTATCCGGGCATGCGGAGCGAGCCTGAGGCAAGTGTTGCCATAAAGCACAACTATTGCTGAGGCTTTGCTGAGCGAATTCTTATGGAAGAGCCATGAGCGAAGCCGCTTGTCGTTGTCGAAGCTGTTGTGGCTTTTGGCAACATCTTGCTTCAAGCGAGCGCAGCGCCCGGGAGTTTTTGGCTTCCGTTTTGTCGGTACAAAATGGAAGAAATAGTTTTGTTACTTTTCCAAAAGTAAATAGAAAGAAAAAGAGTCCTTTCGGACTCCTTTTCTATAGTTCGGCACCGTGCTATTTTCCCGAGGGCAAAACCCCCAGTATTGTAACCGATGAAGGGCTTAACTTTGGTGTTCGGGATGGGAACCAGTGTTTCCCCTTCTCCATGGGCACCGACTTGGATTTTGCATCGCTCCGGTGCAAAACCCAAGCCGGCATCCATAAATTGTTGCGCGATAGACAACGTACTTGGCCATTTGTATCTGATGGCCACCAACAGCTAGTCATTGTACGCTTCCTCCCACGCTCTCGCAAGGGCGTGTGAGGAATCACAATAAGTCAATGCCTCTATTAGTACACCTCGGCTGAACACGTTACCGTGCTTACACCTGGTGCCTATCAACCTGATAGTCTTTCAGGGAGGTCATAGGGAAATCTAATCTTGGGGCCAGCTTCGCGCTTAATATGCTTTCAGCGCTTATCTGTTCCGCACTGTAGCTACCCAGCCATGCCATTGGTATGACAACTGGTACACCAGAGGTGCGTTCAACCCGGTCCTCTCGTACTAGGGTTGAGTCCCCTCAAATTTCCTGACGTCCACAGCGGATATAAACCGAACTGTCTCACGACGTTCTGAACCCAGCTCACGTACCACTTTAATGGGCGAACAGCCCAACCCTTGGAAGATGCTCCTCCTCCAGGATGTGATGAGCCGACATCGAGGTGCCAAACAGCGCCGTCTATGTGGACTATTGGGCGCTATAAGCCTGTTATCCCCGGGGTAACTTTTATCCGTTTGCGCTATCGATACCACACTCATGTACCTATTGGTACGGATAGCGGATCACTAACTCCTGCTTTCGCACCTGCTCGGCTTGTCAGCCTCACAGTCAAGCTGGCTTTAAGCGTTTGCACTATCACTACGATTTCCATCCGTAGTTAGCCAACCTTTGAACGCCTCCGGTACTCTTTAGGAGGCAACCGCCCCAGTTAAACTACCCGCCAGACACTGTCGCCATACCGGATAACGGCACGGCTGAGAACAAGAGGCACACAAGGGTGGTATTTCACCGGCGACTCCACCCGGGCTAGCGCCCGGGCTTCAAAGTCTCCCACCTATCCTACACATGCGTACCCCCGGTCCAATGCCAAGTTGTAGTAAAGCTCCACGGGGTCTTTTCGTCCTGCTGCGGACAGACGGCATCTTTACCGTCAATGCACTTTCACCGAGCTCTTCGTCGAGACAGTACCCATATCGTTACTCCATTCGTGCGGGTCAGAACTTACCTGACAAGGAATTTCGCTACCTTAGGACGGTTATAGTTACCGCCGCCGTTCACTGGGGCTTCAGTTCTAGGCGTAATACCTTTCCCCTTAACCTTCCAGCACCGGGCAGGAGTCAGCCCCTATACATCCACTTTCGTGTTAGCAGAGACCTGTGTTTTTGGTAAACAGTCGCATGGGTTCCTTAGCTGCGGCCTCGCCATTCCGAGGCCAATCCCGAACTTTATTGCTTTGAAAATTGCATAGCAATTTTTCGCTTATGCGAGTGTTTACCAGCGCGCTAAAAAGCGCGCGCCTAAACACCAAAGCAATGGGCTTCCTAAGCTGAAGCCTATTAGCCGAGGAATGGCGAGGCAGACCTTATCCCTAAGTTACGGTCGCTTGTTTGCCGAGTTCCTTGACGAAGATTCACTCGCTCACCTTGGTCTTCTCGACCTGAGCACCTGTGTCGGTTTGCGGTACGGTCGGCGTATGCCACGCGTCACCGGGCTTTTCTGGTCACCGTATCCGCAGGAATCAGCCCTTGCGGGCCTTTCATTCGCCGCCATAATAGCGGCTTGGACGGATATAACCATGAATCCGCTCCTGCCTGGTCGATGCGCACCCGATAACAAACATACACCGGTACGGGAATATTAACCCGTTGTCCATCGCCTACGCTGCTACGCCTCGGCTTAGGACCGACTAACCCTGGGATGATCATCATGGCCCAGGAAACCTTGCTCTTTCGGTGTGAAGGATTCTCACCTTCATTGTGGTTACTCATTCCAGCATTCTCACTTGATAACGCTCCAGCATGCCTCGCGGCACACCTTCGGCGCGATATCAACGCTCCTCTACCACTCCCTAAATAAATAGAAAGTTCGCAGCTTCGGTAATATGCTTAGCCCCGTTACATCTTCCGCGCAAGATCTCTCGATAAGTGAGCTGTTACGCACTCTTTAAATGAATGGCTGCTTCTAAGCCAACATCCTTACTGTCTGAGAAATCTCACTTCGTTTTCCACTTAGCATATATTTAGGGACCTTAGCTGGCGATCTGGGCTGTTTCCCTTTTGAGCGGCGAGCTTAGCCCCGCCGTTCTAACTGCCGTAGTTCCGCTATCCGTATTCGTAGTTTGTCAAGGGTGAGTACCATCACTGGCCCCAGCCCGAAACAGAGCTCTACCCCGGATAGTTACCGTACGACGCTAGCCCTAAAGCTATTTCGAGGAGAACCAGCTATCTCCGAGTTCGATTAGCATTTTACCTCTATCCACAGGTCATCCGGGCGTTTTGCAATTCGCTACGGTTCGGCCCTCCACGCGGTTTTACCCGCGCTTCAGCCTGCCCATGGATAGGTCACTCGGTTTCGGGTCTACTGACACACACTTGTCGCCCTATTCAGGCTCGCTTTCACTGCGCCTCCGCCAAATGGCTTAGGCTTGCGTGTGCCAATAACTCGCTGGATCGTTCTACAAAAAGCACGCCGTCACCAGGATGAGACAAACCTACGGTTTTTCTCATCGCGCGGGGCAAAAAGTGTGATTTTTGCTCCGGCTGCTCTTTTCCCTAAGCAGCAAGGATGAAAAGGCAGATTTACCTAATCCTGGCTCCGACTCCTTGTACGCATATAATTTCAGGCTCTATTTCACTCTGCTACCCGCAGTTCTTTTAACCTTTCCCTCACGGTACTAGTTCACTATCGATCACAAGACATATTTAGCCTTGGAGGGTGGACCCTCCGGTTTCAGTCAGGGTTTCACGTGTCCCGACCTACTCGACGCGGCCGCCAAAGGCGGCCTAGTAATTAATAAGGTTTCCGACGCTTGGCGTACCCGGCTTTCACGGTCTTTGGCGGTCCTTTCCAGAACCTTCTGCTCGCTTCGGAAATTTCTTACCTTACACGGGGTGGTGGTAGCCCCCGTTGACCATGCGCGGGACTTGAACTACCAAATCCCCTGCATGGAAAAATTACTTGTCACAACCCCTTAAACATATTCGCCTACCAGCTTATTAGACATGAGACAAACCTACGGTTTTTCTCATCGCGCGGGTCAAAAAGTGTGATTTTTGCTCCGGCTGCTCTTTTCCCTTTTATAGGACCACAGGCTTGATTCATATCTAAAATGGTTAAGGTTTGGGCTGTTCCGCGTTCGCTCGCCACTACTGACGGAATCGTTGTTTACTTTCTCTTCCTCGAGGTACTAAGATGTTTCAGTTCCCCCGGTTACCGCTACACAACCTATGAATTCAGCTGTGCGCCGCTGGACATGACTCCAGCGAGGTTTCCCCATTCGGACATCCACGGATCAAAGCTTGTTAGGCAGCTCCCCGCGGCTTATCGCAGCCAACTACGTCCTTCTTCGGTGTCTCATGTCTAGGCATCCCTTATATGCGCTTGAGTAACTTATTGTGTTTCGTACATTTGACTAGCTGTTGGTGAACACCAACAGCGTGTCGTCTATCGCTTAACCTAATTTGTTAAATTGCGTGCTCACTCTCCGCCCACTGTCACTTGGATAAACCAGATTGTGGTAGGAGGGTTTGAGTAAGCCCAGAGAACGCTTGTCCGTCGCCGGACAATCATCTACTGGCCGTACTCAAACTTCCGACATTAAATATAGCAATTTTAACAGAGGTAAGCAAGCAGGAAATGCTGTAAAAAAGGTTACGTTTTTGCCTCTTTATTTTTCACTTTTAAAGCATTTGGGTATATTACGCTTGCCGATTTGGCCCTTAGGAGGCAAAATAAGCCCAGTGAAACGAGAGAGCGCCCCACCTCTCAGGGAGAGGCTTAGGAAGCCTATGGCCCTTGCGGCATTAATAGGTGCCTTAGCCGTACCGTCCGCCATGGCCTCCCCGAGTGAATCAGCCAAACCGACAGCCGAACCGCTGCCGCAGTTTATCATTGGCGGCAAAGAGGACCAGATAGTTGATGAGAGCTTAGACGTATCAGAAAGTACTGCGCAGCTGCTTAAGGATGCCGGCCTGAATGCCGTCGAGATGACAGCTCCCTGGACATACCCCCGCCAATGCGCCGAGATAAATAACGACCTTAACCGTTACCGCAACGCCTTCACAGCCCTGAAAGACAAGGATCTGCTGCCGATTCTTAACCTTATTCCGGGCGGCGGCGCAGGCATGGGAAAGGCACCCACCTCACCCTCGCAGCAAAGATGCTATAAAGATACTTTGATCTCTTACCTGCACCTGTTCGCCGAAGTAAATCCCGGCGGCAACATAGTCTTTGAGGTTCCAAACGAACCTAACTACAAACTGTTTTGGAAACCGCAGGAAAACGCCCCTAAAGCCGTCGTAAGTACGCTGGAGAAGGTTTATAAGCCGGTAAAAGCTGAGGCCGATGGATTAGGTGTTAGCGCTACTATTATCGGCGGCGGCTTGGGCGCCAAGCAGGCCGCCGGCTTTACGAAGGAGATGGGCGATGCCAGGCGGGAAAGCAGCTACCAGGGGCCGATTATGGACGGCTTTTCACTGCACCCGTATGGCTTGGTAAACAATGAATCTCCGGACACCACCCACCCCGGCATGCCGGCAGTCGGGCTCGGCGACCTGCCGGCTTTTGAATCGCTTTTGGATAAGACGTTCCAGAAACCGATGCCCATCTGGCTTACGGAATACGGCGCTAAGGTTAAAGTCCCTGACGAGCAGAAAGCCGAATACGATAACATCGAACAGACAGCCAACGGACTTATTTCTCAAACCGAACAAGCTAAAAATTATGCTAAAGCTATCCGTATAGCCCGCTGCAACCGCCGGGTATCAGCACTGATTTTCTTTAACCCGATTGACGACAGGCAGATGCACCCTGACGGCGGCTGGTGGACTTCCGGTCTTTACACGCCTAACGGAACACCCAAACCGGCACTGGCGGTCGTCCAAACTGAAGCAAACCAATCTAAAGTTGACAGATTCGCCAACTGTTAATGTGAAATACCTCACAGGAAAATACACAAGCATTTAACTGCAGGTAGCGCCAAATCATTGTTTAAATGTGGTTGACCTGGCCAGCATGCGGTTGGGTGAGGAGGTCTATGAAAAGATTGGTCGTAATTTCGGCCGGCAGTTTGCTGGCATTAGGGATACCGGCGGCCATTGCCCTAAAAGGCAACACGTCCGCCAGCGTTGACAACCCTGCCCCTGTTGAGCCCCAAAGTACCGTAAGCCCTAACATCAGTAACCAATCTAAATTATCAATAGACTCAGAGTCCAAATCGCACGGATCAGACGGATCAAGCAGCAATACTACGAATCTAAAGGTAAACGGCCAAGACATTGAGGTGCCGGAGAACGGCAGCCTTCACAAACAGATTGAATCAGGCAACCAGAAGACCACCATAGATGTTGAAAGCCACAGTTCAAGCTCAGACGACGGCAGCCATAATTCCCAGAGCACAAGCCTGAACGTCTCCAGTCATTCGAGCGCCAGCGGCAATTCATCTGCAAGCAACGACTAGCCACTCGGCGTTATGGGACAAGCGCGTATTGTCCCATAACGCCGGGCCGGCAAGCCCGCGATAAAAAACCTTTATAAAGGAAGGAGGGTGCATGACAAAAACAATAGCATTAAAAGCGGCGGCGCTATCGACCATGGGGTTGGGGCTCGTCGGAGGCTTAGTTGGTATGGCGGGAGCCCAGTCGCTAAGCACCGAAGGACCTGACAGTCCCATTCGCGTCCACTCCAGGAACCACCAGACGTGGACCAACAACAATAGCGTAGGCGTAGGCAACCACAACTGGCAATCGGCCTATACCGGCCGCGCCGAGGTAGAGCACAACACTACCGGCGGCAGCGCCAGGAGCGGCGACGCCAGCAACGACAACTCGCTGGATGCTGCCATCAGCATCAGCAACTCGTCGGGCGGCGGCGGTTCTAACGGAACCAGCAGCGCCAATATGAGTACAACTGGCCCAGACAGCCCGATAAGGGTACGGACCAGCAACAACACAAGTGTTACCAACAATAACGACGTACACGTCTACAACAGCAGCAGCCAGCACGCCAGCACCGGCAGCGCTGAAGTTGAAGGCAACACAACCGGCGGCAATGCCACATCCGGCGATGCCACCAACACCAATTCCACCTCTGTTACGATCGACGTAAGCAACTAACGGTCGTCTTCGGTTGGATTAGCCGTTCATGCGGGCGGCATGATGCAGTCCGGAGCGCTTGGGCAGGCGTTTGTCCATAGCGCTCTGGACGGGGTTGGAAATAAAATTCAATGGAGGGCTTATGAGTATTAATACAGTGTTAAAAAGCGCGGGCGCGGGTATAGTTTCGGTTGTTTTAACCTTTATGATGCCCTTCGCCATTGTTGCAGCCCAGACCGCCGATACAGCTACAACCAGCGGAAGCCCAATAACCGGCCCGGTCCAGCCTTCGGGCGCAGACGCCAAAACTTATACATATAATCCGGATACGGGGCTTTGGGAGAACGCGTATTATACTTGGGACCCGGTAACTAAACAGACAGCTCCCAAGACCCAACAGGATTACAGTTATAACCCCGATACAGGCAGATGGGATACCACTAAGTACGTCTACGATGCCGCCGCCGGCAAGTATATACCGAATACGGTTTCCGTAACCAAGGACCAGGTACCTGCGGACCAGCTGCTTAAAGCCCAAACGCAAACAGCACCCAAATCTGATACGGCCTCCGGCTCGTCAACGGGCACATATGATAAGTTTTATAACGCCGAAATAAGTAACAAAATCACTTCGGATGCTACCAGCGGCGATGCTACGGTAAGCAAGAATACCACCGGAGGCAGCGCCGCCAGCGGCGATGCCAATGCGATTTTGAATCTGATTAATCTGCTGCAGACATCAACCGGCGCACTGCAGGATAACGGCTTCTCGGTGTTCAACTCCAATGTATATGGAAACGTCCAGGGCGACCTTATGATTGACCCGTCCCAGATACTGGCAAAATCGGATAAGCCGTCTAACCTTACAGTTAACGCCCAAAACAGCGGCAGCATTAACAACGATGTCGACTTATCGGCTAAAACCGGCAGCGCTTCGGTAGACAGCAACACTTCTGCCGGAAATGCCGCTAGCGGTAATGCCGCTGCCGTGGCTAATATAGTAAATGTCATAAATTCGGTAATCGGCTCCGGCCAATCGTTCTTGGGCGCAGTAAATATTTACGGCAGCCTGGACGGCGATATCCTCTTGCCTCCCGATGTCCTGCAAACACTGCTGGCCAACAACGGCGGCAGTTCCGCCACGACCACGCCTGTCAAAGTTGATTCAAACGCAAATATTGCCAATAACCAGTCAATAAACAACCTGGTAGATTTATCGGCTGCTTCAGGCCTGGCTGATGTAAGCCATAATACTTCGGCCGGTAATGCCACGACCGGCAGCACCCAGACCAATTTGACTATCCTGAACCTGGTAGGCAGCCAAATAGCCGGTAAAGACGTGTTGCTGGTTTTCGTCAACGTCATGGGCAAATGGGTCGGGGTACTCTATAGCGCGCCGCAAGGGTCAACCGCCGCCGCCATAGGCGGAGGAATTACCGGTAACACCTCAACTCCGGTTAACTCTGATGTTGAAGCTACAACTAACCAGAGTATTAATAACAATATCAAGCTGGCGGCGGCTTCCGGTGATGCCTCTGTGACAAATAACACTACGGCTGGAAACGCAACAAGCGGCGATGCCATGGCGGCTGCGAATATCCTTAATATACTTAACAGTACTTTCAGCTTGGCCGATTGGTTCGGCGTGCTGTTCATCAATGTATTCGGCACCTGGAATGGCAGCTTTGGCATAAATACAGCGGCCGGCAATCCGGCGCATACTGGCGGCGGTTCAAATACTTCTAGTTCTTCAGGTGCGGAAAGCGTTGTAAAAGGTGTCAAGGTATTCCGCTTCGTGCCGGCTTCATCAGATTCAGGTAACACTAATTCCACCAAGTTCAAGCTGGCATCTATGGCGGCAGCCACCGATAACGGCGGTGGTTCGGGCAGCCAGAGCAGCAAGTTTCCCCTGTTTGGCGCTTCTACATCGGGTTCAGGACCGGCTAACCCGGTAAGCGGCAGCCACCTTAACTTCTTGTTCCCTGTAATCGGCGGCATAATCGGAGCCAGCCTGCTTGGCGCCGACAAAGCCATTAAAAAACGCGAAGAGCTTCAATCGCTTCGCGCCTTTAGCCGCATCGTCTTCCACGGCAAAATATAAATGGTGGAGCATATCGGACTCGAACCGATGACCCCCTCCTTGCAAAGGAGGTGCTCTAGCCAACTGAGCTAATGCCCCTATAAAAATGGTGGGGTTGCCTGGACTTGAACCAGGGACCTCGTCATTATCAGTGACGCGCTCTAACCAGCTGAGCTACAACCCCACAACTGAGGTATTTTAGCGAACCACCTATCAGTTTAGCAAATCAGTTGCGGCTGTGGAGACTGCCTCTGGAGATATCGTTTCGTTTATGCGTTATTCCAGTCGTAAGATGAACCCAGGCGTTTTGTCTTTTCCCAAGTAGTTTAGCTAATCCTCTAGATGCGACTCCAGGGCTTGTTACCGTTAAACTCATGTTTTCCGAATCCCAACCCTCTATAAACCTGTGTGGATGGTATTGAATCCTTACTGCGTCAGACGGGTCAATCGCAAAGATATGCTCTCCGTAGTGTTCGCCGCTATGGTTGGAGTTACTTTGTGATGGGGCTTCGTTAGCAAGCTGGGACATAATGCTTGTGTTAGACCGCTATAATAACATAAGCGGATTGAAATTTCAATCCGCTTATTTATTTCGTCTCTTTTACAAGTTGAAAACTGAGTAGTGCAAATCAGACGTCAAAGTGTTTGGAACTTATCCCTTAGATGGAAGCTACAAAGTTCCGCATGCAGCGTCCGGGACCGACCATAGCTCGAGTAGTCAATTGAGCTACTCGGCTTAGATTTATCTCCCTAGAAAGGAGGTAATCCATCCGCACCTTCCGGTACGGATACCTTGTTACGACTTAACCCCAATCATCGAGTTCACCTTAGGATCAACAAATGTGACACTTCGGGTGCCCCCGACTTTCATGGTTTGACGGGCGGTGTGTACAAGACCCGAGAACGTATTCACGGCAGTGTGCTGACCTGCCATTACTAGCGATTCCGGCTTCATGAGGGCGAGTTTCAGCCCTCAATCCGAACTGGGACCGGCTTTGATGGGATTTGCTCCGCATTACTGCTTGGCAGCCCTTTGTACCGGCCATTGTAGCGTGTTTGTCGCCCAGGGCGTAAGGGAAATAATGACCTGACATCATCCCCTCCTTCCTCCCCGTTACCGGGGCAGTCTAGCCAGAAAAATTCAACTGACTATAAGGGTTGCGCTCGTTGAGGGACTTAACCCTACATCTCACGACACGAGCTGACGACGGCCATGCATCACCTGTCACCTATCCAACTAAATGAAGTTTTCCTTTCGGAAAACGGCTATAGGGATGTCAAGCCCTGGTAAGGTTCTTCGCTTACCGTCGAATTAAACAACACGCTCCACCGCTTGTGCGGGTCCCCGTCAATTCCTTTATGTTTTAGCCTTGCGGCCGTACTCCACAGGCGGGATGCTTAACGCGTTAGCTTCGCTACTACCAGGGTCGATACTGATAACAGCTAGCATCCATCGTTTACGGCGTGGACTACCGGGGTATCTAATCCCGTTCGCTCCCCACGCTTTCGTGCCTTAGTGTCAGCAACGAGCCAGTAACCTGCCTACGCCATCGGTGTTCCTCCCGATATCTACGGATTTCACTCCTACACCGGGAATTCCAGTTACCTCTCTCGTGCTCAAGCTTAGCAGTTCAGATAGCGGGTATGCGGTTGAGCCGCACGCTTTCACTATCTGCTTACTATGCCACCTACGCAACTCTTTACGCCCAGTAATTCCGGATAACGCTTGGACCCTACGTATGACCGCGGCTGCTGGCACGTAGTTAGCAGGTCCTTATTCTTCTGCTACCGTCATAATCGTCACAGATAAAAGCAGTTTACAACCCGAAGGCATTCCTCCTGCACGCGGCGTCGCTCCGTCAGGGTTTCCCCCATTGCGAAAGATTCCTAATTGCTGCCCCCCGTAGGGGTCTGGGCCGTGTCTCAGTCCCAGTCTGGCTGATCATCCTCTCAGACCAGCTAATGATCATCGCCTTGGTGAGCTTTTACCTCACCAACAAGCTAATCATACGCAGGCCGCTCCTTTAGCGCATTGCTGCTTTCCTCCGAAGAGATTATGCGGTATTAGACCCGGTTTCCCGGGCTTATCCCTCACTATAGGGTACGTTCCTACGCGTTACTCAGCCGTCCGCCGCTCGCCGACATTCCTCACTCTAGCTCGGAATGGGTAGTTGGTAGCTGGCAGCTGGTAATTGGTCTTTGATTGGACTAACAACTACCTACTAACTACTATCTACTGTTCCGAACCACAGTGAGGAACTCGCTGCCGCTCGACTTGCATATCTTAGGCACGCCGCCAGCGTTCATCCTGAGCCAGGATCAAACTCTTCACAAAAGCGGGACTTTCATCTCGCTTACTGAATTTTAAACTCAGATTTAGAACTGACGTTGATTTGCACTAATCAGTTTTCAATGAGCGCTTTAAGGGTCATGAGCCACCGCTTAGGCGGCCTGTTCGCATTGTCCTGTGCTCTGGTGTTTGCGAGAGCACTCTAAAAGAGAACACCCAAAAAGCTACCGATATGATAGCTCAAACGAAGCCAGAGGTCAACACGAAGGATAGACTTATTTAAGGGGTTTATTTATTAACCATAAGGTGTTATAGTATCCATCCTTATGGAGAAGCGGACAGACAAGCCCAGTGCGACCTACCACGCTGCAGCGCTAGGACTGCTGGCGCTTAACAAATTCCCTTTTGGCCGGGTAACCGCAACCGGCTTAGAGAATGTCGCGGACAGAGGAGCGCAGATTTTGGCTTACACCCACCACAATGAATGGGACGTGCCTGCCATTGGCATGTCGGTTTACAGGCATAACCGCCGGTTAGTCCATTTTTGGGCAAAAGAAGAACTGCTTGACGAAAATAAGCTTACAGGCAGGATGCTCCGCTCTATGCACGCGCTGCCGGTCAGGCGTGGCGGGCCAACCAAATCACAAGTAAGGGACGCCGATGAAGTCGTAATGACCGGCGGGCTGCTGGCGCTGGCTGCCGAAGGCGGCAGAGTAAACGGCGATAGGGTCTCGGACATATTCCGGGGCGCCGGTTCTATTGCGATCAGGAACAATGTAGATGTTTTACCGGTAGCCATAGCCGGTGAGAATATGCGCCCGCAAGCTAAAAGCCCGGCATATCCGCGGCCTTTGCACGTGCACTTCGGAGAAGCCATTCCGGTAGAAGGTACTGGCAGAAACGCCCGGGAGTTTATAAATTATCAGCTTGGCGTTGACTTGCAAAAAGCATTAGACACAGCCTACCAGCGCTACGAAGAGTTGCACGGCCAAGAAGCCGCGGCACGGCTCGACAGAGGTTTAACTAAGCTTTTTTAGCTTTTACCGGCACATCCTTGACGGGCGCGGCAGTCGGTTCATCTTCTTCAAGTTCACCCTCGGCGATTTTATCAACCAGCGCCAGTGACGCTACTGAGTCGCCGTCGTTTAAGCGCATGATGCGGACACCTTGGGTAGCCCGGCCCAGCTGCGGGATATCTTTGAGCCCCAACCGGATTGTCTGGCCATGTACGGAAATGATTATTACTTCCTGGCCGTCTCCCTCAAGCGCTTTTACTTCCACCAGCTGGCCGGTCTTTTTATTGACTACCGCCGATCGGATGCCCACGCCGCCGCGTTTATGCGGCGTGAACTGGCTGACCTTTGTGCGCTTGCCGTAACCGAATTCCGAAATTACGAACATGTACGATTCGTCGTTGACGATGTCCATACCGATTACCTTGTCGCCGGTTCGCAAACGAATTCCCCGTACGCCCCTAGAGACGCGGCCCATCGGGCGGACGTCTTTTTCGTTAAACCTGATTGCCTGGCCCTGAGCCGTGCTGATAATTACTTCATCGTTGCCGGTTGTCATACGGATCCATTTGAGTTCATCGCCGTCGTCCAGTTTTATGGCGATAAGGCCGGTCTGGCGGACGTTCTGGTACTGCTCAAACGGCGTTTTTTTAACGGTACCCTTGGCAGTACACATCAGCAGCTGCCCGCCATTGCTTTGTTTACTTACATTAATAACAGACGTCACAACTTCTTCCGGTTGTAATTGTAGTAAATTCACCAACGCTACGCCCTTGGCATTCAAGCCAACTGACGGTACTTCATATGTGCGGATTCTAAACACTCGGCCCCTGTTAGTGAAAAATAATAAGTAGTCATGCGTTGATGCGTTTACAACATGTTCTATGACGTCTTCCTCGCGCGTAGTCATACCACGCCGGCCCTTGCCTCCGCGGCCCTGGCGCTTGTAATCGGCAATCGATGTGCGCTTAACATAGTTGGCTGAAGTCAGCGTTACTACGACTTGCTCATCAGGCACTAAATCTTCATCACTTAATTTGCCCAACTCCTGAGCAACTATTTTGGTACGGCGGTCATCGCCGAACAGTTTCTTGAGCTCAATCAGTTCGTCTTTAATAATCTTCAAAATCTTCTTCTCGTCTGCCAATATTCCCTCTAACTGAGCAATAAGTTTGACCAGTTCCGCCAGCTCGTCTTCAATCTCTTTGCGCTGAAGGCCGGTCAGGCGGCGAAGCTGCATAGCTAGGATTGCCTGGGCCTGGATTTGCGTCAGCTTGAATTTCTTTATTAGGTTGGTTTCAGCTTCTTCCGGCGTCTGGCTGGCTCGGATTGTTTTGATTACTTCATCGATGTGGTCAAGGGCAATCTTAAGGCCTTCAAGAATGTGGGCCCGTTCCCGGGCTTTGCGCAGCTCGTACTCGGTGCGGCGGCGCACCACAACCTGGCGGTGGTGGATATGTTCGTTGATGATGTCCTGCAGGCCAAGCACCCGCGGCTGGATACCGTCTACCAGAGCCAGCATGTTGTAATGGAAAGTTGTTTGGAGAGGTGTCAGCTTGTAAAGCTGGTTTAGTAGTTTCTTCGGATAAGCATCCTTCTTGAGGTCGATAACAATGCGCACGCCGCCTCGCGAACTTTCGTCGCGGATATCGCTGATGCCGGCCAGGCGCTTTTCGCGAACCAGGTCGGCAATCTTCTCTACCAGCCCGGCTTTGTTAACCGCGTAGGGAATTTCGGTGATGATTACCCGGTACCGGCCGCCTTTTACTTCTTCGATATCGGCTACGCCGCGCATCACTACGCCGCCGCGGCCGGTGGCGAAAGCCGTGCGGATAGATTCTTTGCCGTACACCACGGCGCCGGTCGGAAAATCCGGGCCCTTGATGTACTTCATCAGATCGTCCAGCGTAGCTTCGGGGTTATCTATCTGCTCTACAGTCGCGTCAACAATCTCGGAAAGGTTATGCGGCGGGATGTTGGTAGCCATGCCGACGGCGATACCCAGCTGGCCGTTAAGCAGCAGGTTTGGCATTTTGGCCGGTAATACTTCCGGCTCGCGGTGCGTGCCGTCGAAGTTGTCGCGGAACGGAACGGTTTCTTTATCGATGTCTTCCAGCAGGCTCTCGGCCGGCCGGGTCATCCGGGCCTCAGTATAACGGTAAGCCGCCGGCGGGTCGCCATCCATGCTGCCAAAGTTGCCCTGGCCGTCCACCAGCATATAGCGGGTGCTGAAGGGCTGCGCCAGCCGAACCATGGCGTCATAAATCGCGGTGTCACCGTGAGGATGGTACTTACCCATCACGTCGCCGACAATCTGGGCGCTCTTGGTGTGTTTAGAGCCCGCTCTGAGCCCGTTTTTATCCATGACATATAAAATCCGCCGGTGCACCGGCTTGAGGCCGTCGCGCACGTCAGGCAAAGCCCTAGCGACGATAACGCTCATGGAATACTGCAAGTAGCTTTGTTCCATCTCGTCTTCGACACTGCGGTCTAAGACAGTTTTGGAGTGTTTGCCGATGGTGGGCAGTATGCCTTTGGCTCTGTCGTCCATCTTAAATGTCCAGGTCCTTTACGAATTTGGCGTGGCTCTGGATAAAGTTCTTGCGCATCTCTACCTCGGTTCCCATCAGCTTGCTGAAGATAGCGTCGGCTTTCTCGGTGTCTTCAATCTTCACCTGTACCAGCACGCGGTTGGCCGGATCCATAGTGGTCTCCCATAGCTGTTCAGCATCCATCTCGCCCAAACCTTTGTAACGCTGTATGGTAGCACCGGCTTGTTTGAGGCGGTCTTCGTCCTTGTTTATCTTGGCGCCTTTGGCTTTGCGTTCTTCTATCATATGGTTCAGAATCTCGTCGCGTTCCTCGTCAGAATAGGCGTAGTGTTTTTTCTTGCCGGCATTGATGGCATAAAGAGGCGGCTGGGCGGCGTACAGGTGGCCGGCTTCTACGATTGGCCTCAGGTGGCGGAAAAACAGCGTCATCAGCAGCGTGCGGATGTGGCTGCCGTCGACGTCTGCGTCGGTCATCATAACGATTCTTTCGTATCGCAAGCCGGACATATCAAACTGCTCGTCAATGCCGACGCCAAGCGCCCGGATAAGGTTAAGGATTTCGGCGTTGCTGAGCATCTTATCCAGCCGCGCCCGCTCGACATTCAATACTTTTCCGCGCAGCGGCAGGATGGCCTGGAAGTAGCTGTTGCGGCCGTCTTTGGCGCTGCCGCCGGCTGATTGGCCCTCAACGATAAATAGCTCGGCCTGGCTGCGGTCTTTGGTGGCGCAGTCGGCCAGCTTGCCCGGCAGGTTGGCGCCTTCCAGCGCGCCTTTGCGGATGATGTTATCGCGGGCGGCGCGGGCGGCCTTGCGGGCGCGGGCGGCCAGCAAGCCCTTACTGATAATCTTGCGGGCGATTGACGGATGCTCTTCCAGGTAGTAGCTGAGCCACTCGCCTACCACCCTTTCCACGTAACCCCTTACCTCCGGATTTCCAAGCTTGTTCTTGGTTTGGCCTTCGAATTGCGGGTCCGGAATTTTTACCAATATCACTGCCGTCAGGCCTTCACGGACGTCGTCGCCGGACAGGTTTTCTTCTTTTTCTTTCAGCAGCGTGTTCTTGCGGGCGTAATCATTAATAACCCGGGTCAGCGCCGTGCGGAAGCCTACCAAGTGCGAGCCGCCGTCCGGATTAAATACGTTATTAGCAAACGCCATGACCGTGTCATTGAATGTATCGGTGTATTGTAATGCAATTTCTACAACAACGTCTTCAATCTGTTTTTCGACATAAAATACATCATCATCAAGCGGTTCTTTGCCCATATTCAGGTGCCGCACATAACTTTCGATACCGCCTTCAAAATAGAAGGCCTGCCGCTCGCCGGTCTGCCGGTTTTCGATAGACGTCCGGACGCCCTTGGTCAGGTATGCCTGGTGGCGCAGACGGTCAATGATGGTTCCGTAATCAAAATCGGTCGCTTGCATAATATTGCCGTCCGGATAAAAAGTTATCTCTGTGCCGGTCTTATCGGTCTTGCCAGTTACTTCAAGCGCCGTCTTGGGAACACCGTATTCAAATTCCTGCTTATATATATTGCCGTTCTGGTAAATAGTGGCCGTAAGCTTCCGGCTAAGCGCGTTAACCACGCTTACCCCTACGCCGTGCAGACCGCCGGAGACCTTATAGGTTCCGCCGCCGAACTTGCCGCCGGCGTGCAGTATCGTCAGAGCCGTTTCCACGCCGCTCTTACCGGTTTTGGCGTGCTTATCGGTTGGAATACCGCGCCCGTTATCTATAACGGTTATACCGCCGTCCTCGAGCATCTCTACGTGTACCTGGGTGGCAAAGCCGGCCAGTGCTTCGTCTATGCCATTGTCTATGAGTTCCCACACCAGGTGATGCAGGCCTTCTACTCCGGTACTGCCGATATACATGCCGGGGCGCTTGCGCACCGGCTCCAGGCCTTCTAGGACCTGGATCTGGCTGGCGTCATAACCGGATTTTTGTTTGGCTGCGGACTTATCTGCGCTCACTGAAATACAAACCCTCTCTTAGGAATAACTTAAGGTGTTACCACTCTGTTAATAGTTTAGCAAAATCCGGCGGCAAATCCAAGTTAATTATGGTGTAAAATTTGTTCAATTTAGGCTGCCATACCCCTGTTGATTTTTAAGATTATTAGCTGTAATGTATGTCCACTGGCTGGCATCCGGCAAGCCGGCGCAAAAGCACATTAAATTATCAAACCGGAAGGATGGCGATTGCAGTGAAAATCATTCACTCCCGCAGGAGCCGGCTATCATTAGCGGCGGATTATCTAACATGGCTGCCCAGGGTGGCACTTGGAGAAACGCGCTATCTGCTCTGGAAGCTGTACAGGCGCATATCCGTCGATACCGGATTTCGCAGGCGCTAAGCCTGCGCCAAGGTCGGGGAGCCGCAAGGCGTCCTGCCGGCTGGGTGCAGGACGGGCCTGTGTTGACCCACCTCCGCAGGCTCCTTCCCGGCAAGGAGAGGCGCGCGACCACACACGCGCGCCTCTCCAACAGCTTTTGTCTTGTACGGTTTAACCCGTACAAATTCCGAAAGATTCCGCAGACAGCGGAATTCTGCCGACGGCGCAGAATGAGCGCAACGTGTTTGATGGCGCGCGTTGCCTGCTCTCTTTCGGACGGAGGGTGCGCTGCCCTCCGCTGCCCCGCCGCATGCCTGCCGGCGGGGCAAGTTTAGCCGCCACCGGCGGCAGTACCGAGGGGAGGTTGACTTCCGTGAAACACCGCCCGAAGCGGCCGCCTCGCCCTCGGCGAAGGGCCGGCGCGCTCTAACGCGCGCCGGCCCCAAACCCACGCTCCAGCACCTACTGGAGCTTTTTATTTAACGAAGGTTATATTGCCGTCTTTATCAATCCGGACGGTCGTTTCCGGATGCTCGCTGGCGTCTATATCACGGTTAATTTTGAACTCGCCGTCGTCGTTCTTGATGGCCGGCATCGGTTCGGGTTTCGGCTGGGGCCGTTTTGGCGGAGTCGACGGCCTTTGGGCTGTTGATGAGGCCGCCCACGGGGTTGTAGCCGCCGGAATGGCCGGTTCTGGCGCCGCCGGCCGGCTGCCGGCTGATTTACGTTTAGACAGCCATTCATCAAGGAATGATGAGCCTGGCGATGAGGGTCTAGGAGCTTGGGGAGTTGGGCGCGGCTGCCCCAATGCTGACGGCGGCCACTGGCCGGACGGGGCGCCGGAAAGCTGCCTGCCCTGGCCGAGGGCCGGCCTTTGCGGCTGGGTTTCCAGCCGCTTGAATATCTCGGCTTCCACAGTGGCCTTGGGGCGGCCGTGCTTGGCGGCGGAAAGCTGTTTTAGGGCGTCAGCCAGCTGTTTGTTGGGATTGCCCAGCGGCGGCAGTGTGGCCATGGAAAACGGCTGTACCGGCACGCCGCCTATCATCATCCTGACGGCGGTGTTGTAGTTGGGCAGAAACTGCAGGTCGTCGATATCAAACACCGGCTGGAACTGTTTGGCCAGAAACTCGGCGTCTTCGGTACCAACCCTAAAGCTTACGACTGAACCGACATTGCCGAATACCGCATCCCTGACCTCTTCTTTAAGCTGGGTGCTGAACTGGTTGGCGACAATCAAGTTCAAGTGGTATTTGCGGGCCTCGCTTAAGATATGGGCAAAGCTGTCAGTCGCGAAGTTCTGGAACTCATCTACATATAGGCTGAAGTCGCGGCGGTATTCCTCCGGCACGTCGGCGCGGCTCATAGCCGCCACTTCGAATTTCATGACGAAAATCATTCCCAGCAGCTGGGAGTTCAGGTTGCCGGTGCGGCCGCGGCTGAGGTTTACCAGCAGGATTTTGCCGCTATCCATAACATCTCGCAGGTTAAAAGCGCTTTTGGTCTGGCCGATAATGTTGCGCATCATTTCGTTGCTCATGAAGGCGCCGAACTTGGAGACGAACCAGCTGGTCACTTCGCCGTACTCGTTGCTGCGCTGGCTCTGCGGAACTTCCTGGCGCCAGAAATCAATCACGTTCCTATCGGTTACATACTGGAGTTTTTTTTCGACGTACGACGGGTCGCGGAAGAGTTTTGGAATATCCACGAAGCTGCCGCCATCGGGCCCAGCCATCACCGTCAGGGCGGCGTTGCGGAAGATATGTTCGTAGCGCGGGCCGATAATTCCGGTATGCCCTGGGTCGTACAGCTTATAAAGCATGTTGATTGCTTCTTGTATCAAGAAGTCGCGTTGGTCCGGCGTGTCGAACTCAAACAAGTTTAAGCCCAGCGGATAGTCCATATCTGCCGGACTGAAGTATATAACGTCCTCTGTGCGCTCTTTAGGCACCATTGAGAGCAGTCTTTCGGCCGCGTCGCCGTGCGGGTCCACAAAACAGAATCCGCGGCCTTCCAGCATGTCCTGGAGCGCCAGGTTTTCCATGAAAACCGACTTTCCGGTACCCGTCTGCCCCACAATGTATGTGTGGCGTGCCCTGTCCTGCTCGGTAAGGCGGATGGCCTTTTTAGCGCCGCGGAAGATGTTATAACCCAGCAGCAGCCCTTCCTCGGGCACGTTGCGCGGGCCGTCCACCTGCTTGGACGGCTGGCGTTCCAGCTGGCTGGTGGGTATGTTCTGTTGGTCCGGGAAGTGGAACAATGTGGCCAGCTCGGTGGCGTTTAGTACCGTGCGGCTGTTTTCCTGCGGGAAGAAACGTAGAATATAGGCCGTTACGAAGCTGTCTATATCTTTGGCGGGCACAAACTTAAAGCCGTTTTTGCCCGGCGCGTCATAAAGCGAAAACGTCGCCACGATGTTATTGAGTATCGTCTGGGCTCGGTGCGTCAGGTTAGAGCTGGCCACAATCCTGATCTTCACTTCGTAAGCCGGCTGGCGGGTTTTTTCTTCTATGGATTCTATGATCGACTGGTCCAGCGAGCTGATTTCGTGCGGTTTTTCGTCTTTAATGCCGCCGGCTTCAGGCGGTTTAGTAAGCGCGCCGAAAGCCTGCCCAGCCCATGAAAAAGCGTTCTCTACACCTTGGGCCTGCTTTTTGCCGTGGCGCTTGCGGTCGGCTTCGGCTTTGGCCGCCCGCCGCCACGACTCCTGCGCCGGCCGCAACAGTATCTGAATACCCGCCCCGTCTTCTTTATCAAGCGTAGAAAGCGCGTTAAGCAGCGACTGCATGGTATCGCGCTTGATATCCTGGTAGGTCGCGATCGGATAGACGAAGTTCTCTTTAAGCGCCATTTCGCCGCCCATGGTGCCGGTTATGCGGCCGACCGAGCTGAAAATATTATGTTCGGCTACCTCTTCCAGCTTGGCCGACGGGTAGGCACTGATTATGGCTTGCTCAACCACGCTTACCAGCGGTACCGGTACGGCTGTATAGAAGTGTACGAAGCCCTTGTTGGCGATAATTTCCAGCGCGATATGCCGCTGGCCGTAAAATCGCGCCTTAAACCCCTTCAGGGCCGTGCTAGACAATATGCTGTACAGGGTTACGGCCCGCGATATATTCTCGTCGGCCACGTCTCGGCGGTCGCGGCCGCCGGTATCGGCGTCGTCGCTAATAGGCGGCAGGTGGATAAGCAGCGGTACCATCTTGAGCCCGCGCTCATAGTTCTTCTGTTCCCTGTAAAGCCGCCTAAGATAGGCATAGGCGAAGCCGGCTCCGGCAGCGACCAGCACCAGAAAAGCGGCAAGTATGAATAAGATGATCATGCGGCGGCTTCGTCGGTCTTAATAATCTTGTTGAAGCGTTTGTGTATGTAGTCGGCTTTTACCCGGCTGAGCTCTTCCTTTTGTTTGTGAGGGTCGTCGGTAGTTTTGGCGACTATCTCTTTAGTTTTACCTATCCATTCTTTTTCTATAAGGTCTGATTCGTGGGCTTTAAACCCGGCCGTCAGAGGAGATACAGGAGCCACCAGCGGCTCGCCGTCGTCGGCGGTAATTGAAGGGGCTGACGGCTGCGCCGGCGCCTGGACAGCGGCATCGCCGGCCACGGCAGTGGAACCGGGCTGGGGAGCACGCTTACCTACTCCGGCCTCCTGTGAAGCCGGGCGCTGCTGTTCGACCGCTTGCTCCGGCGCTTGCTCGCCGGCCTCCGGCGGCGGCTGCACGGGCAATTCGAAACTGTTACCACCTTCG
>DASUJO010000022.1:0-7444 GCA_036279215.1 Saccharimonadales bacterium (SeqCode) | reverse complement strand
GCGGCTTCAGGGCTGATGAATACAGGCCGGTCTTTTTGGCCTTTGCCGCGCACCATAAATTCTCGCCGGCCAAGGTTAATATGGTCGCGGTCTAAGTTCACCAGCTCGGATATACGCAGGCCGCTGGAAAACAAAAGCTCTATAATGGCCCGGTCGCGCAACCCGCCTAGCGATGATATATCCGGCTGGTCAGCCAGCCGTCCTAGCTCGTCGGCGGTAAGGAAGGTAACTTGAGGGCGCTTGGTGCGGGCAAGCTCAATTTTGTCCGGCGCCAGGGTCTCCCAGCCGCGCTTGGCGCAAAAACGCAGGAATGAACGCAGGGCAATTAAGTGGTAGTTCTGGGTTACCTTTGCCATTTCCTCGGACGTGTTGGTTCCCAGGCGATTAAGCCATAGCCGCCACTTACGTACAAGTTCTTCATCAAGTTCGGATAGTTTGATTTCACCCGCAAAATCGCTGAGGCGGGTCAGGTAATGGCTGTAGTTTTGGATTGTTTTTTGCGAGCGGTTTTGCTCGAGCTCTAAATACTCAAGGAACTGCTCAACGGCATAGTCGTACAATATTGTGTTTGCCATAAGCCCATTGTAAGACCGTTGCAATTAATTTTCCATTTTTGATTTATCATTAGCCACTTAATTACCGTGCATTATTTACCAAGCCCTATTTATGTTTAGTGATACTTAATTGGTAAATGTGAAATGGTAAATGTAGAATGTTAGGAATGGAACGCACATTAATCATACTAAAGCCCGATGCCGTGGCTCGCGGGCTGGTGGGAGAAATTATCAGCCGGTTCGAAAAATCTGGGCTGAAGCTTGTTGCCACAAAAATGATACGGCCCGATGAGTCATTGGCTAACAAGCATTATCCGCAAGACAGGGAAACATTCATCAAAGGCATGGGCCACAAGACACTGGAGAGCCACCAGGAAGCCGGCGAAGACGTAAAAAACATATTCGGTTCTGACGATCCGCATGCAATAGGCCTGCAGCTGCAAAAATGGCTGGTGGATTTTTTGGTATCCGGCCCCGTGATCGCCGGTGTGCTGGAAGGCGATAACGCCATTAAAAAAGTCCGCGAAATCGCCGGCCACACCATTCCGGCCAAAGCCGATAAAGGCACCATTAGGGGTGATTATTCTGACGATACGGCCCTGAAGGCTAACGCCGAAAAGCGTTCAATTAAGAATCTGGTGCACGCCTCGGGCGATGCCGAAGAAGCCGAGTTCGAGATAAACTTGTGGTTTAGCGAAAAAGAGCTCCACTCGTATTAGAATAGATTAGCGCCCCTGTAGTTCAATGGATAAAATAGCTCCGTCCTAAGGAGAAGCTAGAGGTTCGAATCCTCTCGGGGGCACCATCAATAACTTTATACTTAAACTTAACTCCTATATCCTATAAGTATGAGCAAAAAGGCCAAACATGAGGCCGAACATATAAAGCCGAAATACTTCAAAGAGCAGTTCGACGACGAAGAAGTAAAACTGGTTTTCAAAAAACACCCCATCGTAATGCGCAAAGGGCTGATTCTAGCCTCATTCGGCGTACTGGCAGGCATGATACCGGCGTTAATCAAACCGACTTACGGCTGGTTTTTCGGCGGCTTGGGCGGCGGTTTGGCGCTCGGAATAATCCTGATTTTTCCCTGGTGGGTAAAGTGGTATTTCAGCGTATATATCATGACCGACCAGCGGTTCATCCAGCAAAGCCGTTCACTTCTACAGATTAACTTCGTTGATATCGGGCTGGACCAGATACAGATGATAAACTACCAGATTGCCGGGCTAGAGGAGACATTACTGCACTTTGGTACAATAACTGTGCAAACTTACGTTGGAGATTTGGTTATACACGACGTCCACCACCCGGAAAAAATTCAAAAAAAGATGGTTCATACGCTGCGCGACATGGGTGTCCACCCGACTCAGCGGCCATTCCAGCCGGAATCCGCCGGCGCCGTCAGCCGGGAGGAGACCCAAGAAGCTTAAGCAATGATTAGAAAAAGACTTAAGAAGCGAGCAAAAAAAGTACGCGGCCTGGTGCCGGATAATGCCATTGAAAAAGCGGCCAATACGCTTAATCCTTTAGCCGAAAACCAACAGCCGGCAGTAACCGACGAAAACGTTCCCCGCATAACCAACGAGACTATCGCCGAACACCGCGAGCAGGTCTTAAAAGGCGCCCGCAAATTCATCTATCCGCTGTCCCACTCAAAGCACCGCATTGTGCTAATAACCAGCACGATTGTTATTGCCGCCATCATAGGCCTGCTGGCTTACTGCGCCATGGGCCTTTATAAGTATTACCAGTACAACGCCTTCTTATACCGGGTGACCCAGGTTGTGCCGTTCCCGGTGGCAAAAATCGGCAATTCTTTCGTAGACTACGAGAATTATCTGTTTGAGCTGCGGCATTACGTGCATTACTACCAAAACCAGCAGCAGGATTTGTTCGGCGGCGAGAGCCAGGTTAACGCCTACCGCCAGCAGGCGTTAGAGAGCGTAATTAATAATGCCTATATCAAAAAACTGGCAGCCCAGAGTAAAGTTGGAGTCAGCGGCAAAGAAGTAGACGAGCGGCTGGATATTGTCCGCAGCCAAAACCGCCTGGGCAGTAATAATAAGGTGTTTGCCGATGTTCTGCGCGATTATTGGGGCTGGTCAGTATCAGACTTCAAGCGGGCGCTTAATAAGCAGATACTTGCCGAAAAGCTGGCAGCCAAACTGGATACCGCCACTCAGGCCAAAGCCCAGGATACGCTGTCCAAAATCAAAAACGGCGGCGACTTTGAAAAGCTGGGAGGCAAGGACTACGGGTTCGAAATCACCAAAACAAACCCGAACGTTCCGCCGCAAGTAGTAGACGCTTTATTCAAGCTAAAACCGGGCCAAACTTCGGATATTATTGTTGCCAGCCCAGTCCAGGCCGGCCAACCGGTTACCCTGGAAATCGTCAAAGTGGTAGATAATGACGGCACGACAGTTAACGCCCAGCACATCAGTTTTAAGCTCAAAGATGTTAACACATACGTTAAAGACTTAAAGTCAAAGCAGCCGCCGACCCTATACGTCAAATTTTAAAAGGCGGTTTGTCAGCTATTTAACTGAACTGCTTGGGAGTATGGCATATAGTTTCTGCTTGTCCCGGCTCCGGACCGGGCATGCGCGCCCCTAAACCCAATTGAGAAATCACTTTGCGCCTATACGGCGCATTCAGATACAACTCGGTACTTGGTAGTTCAATCTGTTGGCGTAATTGCCGATGTACTGCATTTGTTAGCAAAGCTTTTCAAGATGGGGAGGGGCGCAGCACCCGGGGGAGCCCGCAGGCTCCCCCGGATTTACTTTTTATTGGAATTTATTTAGTACGGAAATATATTAACAGCGCCGCTAAAATGCAGATTATAACCAGTACTACAACCAGCTCTAACAGCGTGTAGCCGCGCTGGTTTTTCAAATCCGCCATGTTTGCATAATCTCCGGTTATTTTCCTCCCAAGCATAGGCGCATTGACAAGTTTCAGTCAACCGCTCATCTGTTATATAATTGAACCTGAAACTACTAGTGGTTAACGTGAAAACACATAGACTAATTTTGGGGCTATTTTTGGCCGTAATTGCCTGGCCGTCGGCCGTATCAGCGTCTACTCTGTTAAGCCAGGCGTACACCACCGACGGCGCTTTAACCGTCGGTTCGCTTGTTAGCCTGGAAAAAGGCTCTACTACGCACATCAAGTACGCCGATATCGAGACCGCCGGCAGCCTTATCGGCGTGGTGGTTAACAGCGATAATTCACAGCTTACTATCTCGTCCGGCGGGCAAAACCAGGCGTATGTGGCAACCAGCGGCATAGAACCGGTGCTGGTATCTGATATAAACGGCAAAATAGGCACCGGCGACCCTATAACGGCGTCACCGATCAGCGGAATCGGGATGCTGGCTACCGGCAACGCCAAGATCATCGGCGTGGCCCAGGACTCATTCCCAAACAGCACCGCCAAGAAAACCAGCTACAAAGACGACAAAGGCAAAGAAACGTCGGTAATTCTGGGACAGGTTCCGGTATCTATTAATGTTGCTTACTATTACAAACAGCCCGAGAAAACGGTCATTCCTTCGGCGATACAGAACATCGCCAATGCATTGGCGGGCAAACAGGTAGATTCGCTGCCGGTACTGATTAGCATGGGTATTTTTATAGTGGCTATCGTATCCATAACCAGTATCATTTATTCAATGATACGCAGCAGCATAATTTCGGTGGGCCGCAATCCGATGTCGCAATCGGCTATATACCGTAACGTAATGCAGCTTTCGGCTTTAGTGGTGGGTATTCTGGCGCTGGCCACCGGTTCAATTTATATGGTCCTGACGAGGTTTTAAGCGATGACTAGCAACGGATTTTTACTGGGCTTACTCTTCCTACAGGTCTTTATTTTGGGAATCCTGGCCGCGCTGGCTTACCGCCACGCCCGGGCGCACTTCAATCCGGCAGATCCGGACAAAACCGAAGTACAGGTGCCCGTTTTCCAGCCGAACTACCAAAGTATGCCGCCCGAAGTCAAAGAACACCTGTTGCGGCTGTCGCAGGAACAGTTCCAGTCGGTTGTCAAGCAATCGGCAATGCAGCTGCAGCATGAATTGGGTAATTCTTCCTCGCAAATCAACTCCTTAGTCCAGAAATTCGCCACCGATATCGTCGAGAACGAAATGCAGCGCTATCGGCAGGAGCTTGACCGCCTGCGGATCCAGGCCGACGACAAAATGGGCGCTATACGGCAGGAAATGGAAAAGCACAAGGGCGAGCTCAAAGCCAGGATGGAGCAAGAGATAGCAGCCGAAAAACAGCGGCTGATTCAGCAGATAGACGCCAAACTGGCCGACGCTGTGGGCTCGTTTTTGATAGAAACCTTGCGGCACAACGTGGACCTGGGCAACCAGAAGGATTACCTGGTGGCGATGCTGGAAGAGCATAAGGCCGAATTCATCAAGGAGGTGGGTGATGAAACTCCAGCTGCAAAATGAAATAGCCTCGCCACAGGACCTCAAAGAAGCTATTACCGAGGTCCAAAAGTACGCCCGCTGGGCGTCGCAGGCAGTCGTTAAGACGCGCGTAACCGGAACAGCATACGGGCAGCCGCCGCCGGTAAGCCAGGTAGCGGTGGATTTGGTCAAGCAATGGCACGGTCAGCAGCCGATAACCCAAAAGAGCTTGGACGGGCTGATCACGGCGCTAAAAGACTATGAATCAGCCGCCAAACGGATTTCAATCACCTTGGCGGCGGTGCCTTCCGGCAGCATAAAATCGGCTCTGACCGGCTGGTGCCGCCAGAACTTGGGCGCCGAGGTGCTGGTAGATTTCAAATACAACTCGACGATACTCGGCGGCATGGTGGTGCGCTGGGGAAGCCGGATTTACGATTGGTCCTTCAGGCGCCAAATACTGGCTTCAGCCGATAAATTCCCGGAGATATTGCGAAATGCGTAGCATTTCGCCGTTAACCGTTTTCGGTTTACTGTTTACAGTGTGTTATCGGTTTACGGTTAACTGTTTAACACCGAAAACAGTACACAGCAAACATACCGGTAACCATGCACAGATAACTGTCAACGGAGCTGGAGGCGTCTGTGTTTGATAATCAAGCTTTTCAGAAATTGGTGGAGTCAGACAATCTTACAGGCGAAGTTGTGGCCGCCAACAGCTTTATCGTCGAAGTAAGGGGCCTTGAGGGCGTACAGCTTGGCGCCCAGGTACTGTTTGAGGATGGCCAGCGCGGGATAGTCCGCGAAGCTAACGGCGACCAGGTTATTCTATTTAATATTGACTCGGAAAAAATGCTGCCAGGTACTTTGGCGGTGGTAGAAAAAGACCTGCTGCAGGTGCCGGTGGGGCCGGAGCTGGTGGGCCGGGTCGTGAACCCGATGGGCCAGCCGATTGACGGCAAAGGCCCGATTACCGCCAAACAGTCGTCAGGCATATTTAACGCGGCGCCCGGCATTATGGAACGAAGCATGCTGAACCAGCAGCTGGCCAGCGGCGTTTCTGCCGTGGATATGTTCTTCCCGATAGTGCTGGGGCAGAGAATCGCCATCTTAGGAGACAGCAAATCCGGTAAAAGCACCTTTTTGAGCCAGCTGAGCGCCATGCAGCAGGGCACTGACCGAATCGTCGTATACGTGCTGATTGGCAAGCGCAAAGTAGACATAGAAAATCTGCTGGAAGGCTTAAGGGCCAGCGGCGCCATGGACCATACAATCGTGGTGCTGGCGGATATTTTTGATTCGCTTACCCAGTCCTATCTGGCGCCTTATGCCGGCTGCGCCATGGCCGAACACATGTGGTATGAAGGCCGGGATACCATTATTATCTACGACGATTTAAGTTCGCACGCCGAGGCTTACCGCCAGCTAAGCTTGCTCCAGGAAGTGGATCCCGGCCGCGATTCATATCCCGGCGATATGTTTTATGCGCACTCCAGCTTGCTGGAGCGCGCCGGAAAATTGCTAAAAAGCAACAAAACCCTTACATCCCTGCCTGTTATCCTGACGCCCAACGACGATATCACCGCTTATTTATCCACCAATATCATGTCCATCACAGACGGTCAGATTATCTTCGACCTGGGAGTCTTCCGCCAGGGTATCAGGCCGGCGGTTAACGCCGGGCTTTCGGTATCGCGCGTCGGCGGCCAGGCCCAGAATAAACGCCAAAAAGACCTCACGCAGGAATTGTTTAAGCGAATCGCCAAATACCACCAGGCCGAGTCGTTCTCGCACTTCGGCTCAAGCCTGTCGGCAGAAGCCGGTATTGACCTCCAGTTAGGAAAGCAGATTTATGCTGTGCTGCACCAGCCGCCGCAGGAGCGGTACACGCTGGCCGAACAGGAGCTGATGCTGGGAACGGTTTTGATGGGGCAGGGCCGCGGAGAAATCGATATAGAAGGCATGAAGAAATCTGTCAAGCAAGCCGCCGCCCAGATTAAAACAGACGAAGATTATAACCGCTTAAAGGCCGAGCTTTATAAGATGCACGCCATCCAACCGGCGGTAGCCAAGCAGCCGCCGCCACCGCCACCGCCGGCTCAACCTGACAAAAAAGCCGGCAAGAAAGCCGATAAAAAGGATAAACAGCATGCGAAGAGCTAACCTTATCCTTAAAGAAACCGAAGAAATCGAAACCGTAGAGGATTTAACCGGTGTGTTTGAAAGTATCGCCAGTACCCAGGTAGCCAAAATCAAAGACAAAGTCCAGCTATCCAAGGATTTCTTTGACTTGCTGTGGAAGCGCTACAGCGCCCTGCGGGTTGATGAGAAATCGCGCATCACCCAAAAAGACCGCGAAGGCAAGAACCAGCGCAAAGCGTTCGTTATCATTTCGGCCGAAGGCGGCCTTAGCGGCGACATCGACTACCGGCTGATTGAAACAATGCTTAAAGATTACGACGA
>DASUJO010000021.1:0-11175 GCA_036279215.1 Saccharimonadales bacterium (SeqCode) | reverse complement strand
GAGCCACAGACTTTTCAATCAACTATATGATGGTTGGAAAGTCTGTTTTTCTTAAGGCCGAAAGAGAACCGGGGTTCGGGCGCCAACGAGCCGCGCGCATAAGCTACCTCTTAGCTTAGAGCACGGCGAGTGCGTGTTGCGAAGCAACCATCCGGCCTCCGGAGCCACAATTTTTACATATTGTTCAAATTGATATACTCAAAATATGCAAAAAATCGCTACGAAGGTATTCATCTACGCGTCAATCGTATTCGGTGTATTGGGAATATTGGTGGTAATCACGCAGCCCGAAGATAATTCGGTACTTTCAAAACTATTGTTTATCACTGTTTTTATTATCCTGCCGTCGTTCGCCCTTAGCGTTGCCGGCAAATACTTGAACGGCAAGTTTTAGCTCGGCGCTTCTTATTTTATTACGCCAAGAACCCATTTTTGCGATTTGCTCATAGCCTTATCGCTGCGGTGTATGCATCCTATCCAGCAGCACGGCCGCCGTTTCCCCGCTTTTAATTCAGAAACCGTCCGCTTTACGTGCTCGTCCCTTGTCTTCTGCTGCTTAACCGTCACTGTCCAGCAAATCCACTCATTCCTAGCCAGCGGAGTAATGTCTTCCCATTTTTCTAATGCGGATTTGTCGGATAATAACGCCTTGCGCAAATCCGCCGGCAGTTTGTGTGCCACGCCTTCCGATATCTTTGTGTCCGCCATAATTTTATTCTACCCCGAGGCGAATTTATCTTTCAAACCCAGCATACAGCCCAAGCGTTAAATTCTTAACTGCGGTATTCTGCTGCCTCTTGTAGTCTATGTATGATAAAGAGGTTTTTTATGAAGGCTGTATTTGTAAACTACAAGCCGGGGCTGTCTTCTGAAAAATCATTAAAATACAAAACGGATTGGGCGGTTTGCGATGGATGATTCGGCAAGCAAAAAGAGCGTGTCGCTTGAGTTGGCTATTGATGTCTTCACCGCCGTAAAGAGGGCTCTTAGGCACCAGGGCCGTTTCCGCAGGCGGGTACACGCCGCGCGGATGAGCAGCCGGCCGACCGCGGAAAAACCTACCAGGAAACTTTCCACTGTAACGATGAAGTCCCATGAAGTATTGTTTAAAGCCAATACCGTATTTCCATTTACGCTTTTTACCGATACCGTAGTCCTGGATAGGGAAAAAGTATCTTTTATTAACCGGGGCTTTTTTGGCGTTGCCAGGATTACCAGCGTTCCGGTAAGGGATATCTTAAGCGTTGAAGCTGATATCGGCCCGTTTTTCGGTTCGGTGCATACCTCCTCAAGGTTTTATGTTACGAATCCTAAATCTATCAGCTGGCTCAGGCGCCGCGACGCTGAGAAGCTCCAAAGGATGCTTCAGGGTTATATCATCGCCCACGAGCAAGATATTAACTGCGACAACATTGACAAAAATAAACTGATAATCATGCTTCACGACCTCGGCACCAGCCGTGTCGGCTGAATCCGGCCTGCAAGCTACAATTATTGCTGTGATAGATGAGAAGTTTTTTAATAAGGATGTAGTTAGCCTGGCCAAAGATTTGCTTGGATGCGAGCTGGTTCATAAGACTCCCATGGGTGTTACCGCCGGAGTAATTGTAGAGACCGAGGCCTACCATCAAACCGACGAAGCCAGCCATAGCTTTAAGGGTAAAACAGCCAGGACGGCCGCCATGTTCGGGCCGCCCGGCAGGGCATATATTTATTTTACCTACGGCATGCATTGGTGCTTTAATATCACCGCCGAAGCTGATGGCACCGGCGCCGGGGTGCTTATCCGCGCGCTCGAGCCTACCCGCGGAATCGAGCTTATGGCGCGCCGGCGCGGAGGCAAAAAATTACACGAGCTGTGCAGCGGGCCGTCCAAGCTGGCGCAGGCCATGGGCATAAGCCGCGCCGATTACGGCAAACCGGTTTTTATGGGTGAGTTCGGGCTTGTGCAGCGTTCGCAGGCAGCTAACCTTTCTATCCGAAGCGGTCCGCGGATAGGCATTTCCAAAGCCAAAGATGCTAATTGGCGGTTTTGGATAAAAGACAACGATTTTGTATCGCGGAAAGTTATATAATAGAGGTTGAATGGCAGACAAAAAACAAAGCTGGACGCTGGCAAAAATACTTCCTTGGCTGTTACTAGTTGGTGGCTTAGTGGCTATGGTGGCGTCTATACTGCTTAGCGTTGAAGTCTTTAACCGGCTTAAAGACCCTAACTATGTTCCGGTCTGCAACCTTAATCCGGTACTTAGCTGTACCAACGTTGCCGACAGCGCGCAGTCCCACCTGTTTGGGTTTCCTAATTACTTCATCGGCATAGCCGGTTACGGAGCTGTAGCCGCCATCGGCGCGGCCATGCTCGCCGGAGCCAAGTTCAAGCGCTGGTATTGGCGGTCTCTGGAAGCCGGCCTGGGCCTTTCAGTTTTATTTATAACTTGGCTGCAGTTCCAAACGCTTTACCGCATAGGCGCCTTGTGCATCTTTTGCATGATAGTCTGGGCCGCCACCATGCCGATGTTCTGGTATACAACCTTGCATGTCCTGCGCGAGGGATATATCAAGACCCCGGAGCGCCTAAAAGGCGTTGTTGCTTTCGCCCAAAAGCATCACGGCGATTTATTGCTTCTTTGGTACCTGGTAATCATCGCGCTCATCCTGAAGCGGTTCTGGTACTATTGGCAGACGCTGGTATAGCGTATGAAGCTTAAATTTCTAGGCAAGCAAAAGGTCATTGAGAACGTTTACTCGTTCACGTTTGAACCGTCAAAGAAAGTCAAATGGCAGCCAGGCCAATACCTTCATTACGAACTCCCCCACCCTGACGCCGACGACCGCGGGGTGGAGCGCTGGTTCACCATATCGGCTCCGCCGTATATGGGCAACATCATGCTCACCACCCGGTTTGATACCGAACGCAGCAGTACGTTTAAACGCGCCCTGCAAAAACTGGAACCGGGTACTCAAATAGAAGCCGGCGAGCCCAGGGGTGATTTTTTGCTTGAGCCGGGTGCGGCCCGCCACATCCTTATAGCCGGCGGGATAGGCGTTACTCCTTACCATTCGATGCTGCTGCAGCTGGACCACGATAATAAACCGCTGAATATTGACTTGTTTTACGCCAACCGCGACCAAAACTTCGTTTTTGACGGTGAATTCCAGGATTTAGCAGCCCGCCACCCGGAATTCAAAATCCATAAATATATCGGCAACGAACGTATCCAAAAGCAAGACCTCGAGCCGTTCCTGGCCGGCAAAAAAAATATATTTTATGTGTCAGGTCCGCGCCTTATGGTTGAGGCGTACCAACATATGCTGGAAGACATGGGCGCCGAACCGGAACGCATAAAGACAGACTACTTCCCGGGCTACAAACTCGGCTAAGGTGTAACATTTATCACGGCATCATATTTCCGCCTGCTTTACCATATCAGCGGTAAAGGAGGTTTTTATGGGAGTAGTAGTAAAGCAGCAGCCGCATTTAACCGATTTGCACCGGCTGATCGACGCCGTTCCCCGCTACCCGGTCAGCGTCAGACAGTTAGTGGAATTGGGCCATAAAAAACGTTCTCCGGATGCCGCCATAGATTTTTATAAGAAGTTTCCGGCCGATGAAGTGTTCGAAGACAAAGACGACCTGTTGTCGCGCACAGAGAGTATAGATATACTCAGGCACCAGTCGGCGCCGCGCGAAGAGATGCGCGCGCCCGAAGAAGACTAGAGTCTTGTATAATTAAGGTATGGCCAGAAAAGTTATCGTTTATTCAACCACTACCTGCCCTTACTGCCACATGGAAAAAAATTACCTTAAAAGCAAGGGCGTGAAATTCGAAGAGGTTTTGCTAGACCGCCAGCCGGACAGGATTAACGAGTTTATCGCGCGCTGCGGCAATATGGGAGTGCCCTGTACACATATCACGCACGACGGCGGCAAAGAAGAGCATATACTCGGCTTTAACCGGCCGCTTATCGATTCGGCATTGGACTTAAGCTAACTCCCTCCTATAATTATCTACAAGAAAGGGGGTGTTTGTGCCTGAGGTTGATATTAACGTTTGGGCGGTTATAGTTGCCGCTATCATAAACATGGTCGCGGGGTCTTTTTGGTATTCCAGGAAGTTTTTTGGCAAAGAATGGGCCAAGCTTACCGGCCGTAAGATAGAAGAAATGGGCGGCGGCGGCCGCGGCTACGCCATCGCGGCTGTCGGCTCGCTGGTACAGGCCTATATCCTGGCGCATTTTGTGCAATACGCCGGATCCACCACGATTTGGACGGGTTTAGTTACCGGCTTTTGGCTGTGGCTGGGATTCGTCGCGGTTGTTGCGGCCGTCCACTTAGTTTTTGAAAGGCGGCCGTGGGCTCTTTGGCGGATAAACACCGGCTACTTTTTAGCAGTACTCTTAATTAACGGTGCGCTTTTGGCTGCCTGGCGATAACTTTCGCCAAAATATATCTGGATAAATAAACTCCGGCAATACCGGCTGCGGCGCCTATCACTACCCCGCCGGCAATATCAATCCAAGAGTGAACGTGCGCCCAAACCCGCGCCGAGCCGACTAACAGCGCCATCACCAGCGCCGCTGCCGCCAAGCGGCGGCGGTAAAAATATATGACCGCGGTTAAAGTCATAGCTAGCACGGTGTGCTCCGACGGAAACCCGTTATCCGGCCCATGCGCGAATAGCGGCTGGACATTATGCGCTACAAAGGGCCTGGGGCTGTAATACAAGGCGCCGGCTATTCCCGATAATAACAATGCCGTGAAGCCGGCTATCAGGAAAGCCAGTATTATCTCGCGGCGGTTTTTTTCGGCATAAACGGCATAAAGCGCCAGCAGAACTATAAAGAAAATCAGATATTTGGCTAAAAAGACGATTATTGAATCCATCCGTATTCTACTTTACAAGAGATAAGCGCCAGCGCAACTTTACCGATAAAAAACCGCGTAACTCTTGTGTTAGAATAAGCATATAAATTAACTAGAGGGATTCTTATGCCACCCCAAACACCTGATCAAACACCGCCAACACAAACTCCGCCCGCACCGGAAGCTCCGGCGCCCACTCCGCCCGCCGGGCAAACCCCCACACCTCCGGCACCGGCAGCCGGCGGTGGCGGCGGCAAAGATATGAAAAAATGGCTATTGTACGGCGGTATTGTTGTAGTAGTCCTGATTATCGCCTACGTCCTATTCTTGTCCTAGGCCAAATAATTTCCTTCGGCCTGTTTCTTTTTGAGCTCGCTCAGCCGTGTCATGAAGGCGCTGGCCGCACCGGCCGCACCTAAGACTTTTAGTGCTCCTACTAATATATGCAGCTGGTCCAGTTCCGCCTCGGATACGGCGAGAGAAGTTTCCGCTTCTTTGAAATAAAGCTCTATCTTGTCCACCAGCCATTTGCCTTCGGACTCTTTGAGCTGCTTGGGCGTGATTTTAACGGCCTCCGCTTCCTGCTGTGTGGAAGCGACTACTTCCAGCGACCGCGCCGAGCGGTCACGCTTGCGCAGATGACCGCGTTTTATCAGACTGTTAACGTGCAGTGCCACCGTTGCCACCGAATTATATTTCAGGCCTTCGCGTATCTCGCGGTAGCTAGGGCTGTAACCGTGCTCAGCTATGAACTCTTCGATAAAATTAAGCAATTCCTTTTGTTTCTTGGTGGGCCTTATGGCGGCCGAATCTTCCATACTTATAAATATAAACCAATTCCGGCTTGACTAAAATTGTTCAGTAGCTTAATATTTAAGCTTCTTAACTAATTATGAGCAGGGAAGACCTAATCCAGGAGATCGTAGAAAACATCGCCCGCTGCCAGCGGCCGGCCAATTTCTCTAAGTGGCACGAAATCGGCCTGTCGCACGCCCAACTGGGAATGCTCTTCATGCTGTCTCATCATAAACAGCTTCAGATAAAGCAAATAGCCCAATACTTAGGGATTAGCAAAAGCGCCGCTTCTCAAGTAATCACTCTACTGACCGATAAAGGGTTGGTAGAGCGGCGGGTCGAGCCGGCAGACCGCCGCGTGGTCCATCTGATGCTTACCGCTAAAGGTGCCGGCGTGGTTAAAAAACTTCATAAATTTAAGTTCGCCGGCCTGCGTTCCCGGCTCGAGAACTTATCGGCCCAAGAGCTGGAGAAGCTAGCCGTGCTGTGCAAAAAAATGGCCTCCGTTATTTAAAACCCAAAAGAAAGGATAAACGTGCTCAACCTGCCCATCAGACAAAAAATTACCATTATGCTGGCCGTCATGAGCGGCATGCTTCTGGCGGCGCTCGACCAGACGATTGTCGCCACGGCGCTGCCCCGCATAGTCGGTGAGCTGCACGGGCTTAAAGAGCTTAGCTGGGTGGTCACGGCCTATTTGCTGACTTCAACCATCACCGTGCCTATCAGTGGTAAGTTATCGGATATCTATGGTCGTAAAAAGCTGTTGTTGTGCGCCATTTTTATTTTTATGGCCGGCTCGGCACTCAGCGGTCTGTCGCAAAGCATGGCACAGCTAATCATTTTCCGGGCTTTGCAAGGTGTGGGCGCCGGAATGCTTATGAGTACGTCTTTCGCGGTGATAGGTGATCTATTCTCACCGGCCGAGCGCGGGCGCTGGCAGGGCATCATCGGCGGGGTTTTTGGCTTGGCATCGGTTGTCGGACCGTTATTGGGCGGATTTTTGACCGACCACGCCAGCTGGCGCTGGAACTTTTATATCAATATACCGGTGGGCATACTGGCGTTCTTTATGATAAGCACTTTCATGCCGCATATCGACACCTCAAAGATCCGCCAGCGCATAGACTACTGGGGCGCCGCGCTGCTATCAGCAGGTCTGGCCGGCTTGTTGCTGGGTTTCGTGTGGGGTGGCGCGCAATACGCATGGAACTCGCCGCAGGTAATCGGTATATTTCTTTTTTCCGTGGCGGCTCTGGTTGGCTTCGCTCTGGTAGAGCACAAGCACGCCAAAGACCCGATACTGCCTTTAAGCTTGTTCAAGAACTCGGTCTTTAGTCTGTCGATGCTAATTGTGTTCCTAATCGGCATCGCCATGTTTGGCGCCATTCTATATATCCCGCTGTTCGCTCAGGACGTATTGGGGCAGACCGCCACGAATTCGGGGATAATACTTACCCCAATGGTTTTGAGTCTTGTCATCGTCAGTATCGCCGCCGGGCAAATCGTATCGCGCACCGGCCGTTACAAAAAACTGGCTATTTTCGGTATGGGCGCGGTTACAGTCGGTTTGCTATGGCTTAGCACTATCGGCATCGACACCACGGCGCACCAACTGACCGTACGGATGATTCTGCTCGGCGCCGGGCTGGGATTTGGAATGCCCATATTTAACCTGATTGTCCAAAATGCCTTTCCGCACTCGCTGCTGGGCGTTGCCACGGCCTCAACGCAGCTTTTCCGCAGCATCGGCGCTACAATCGGTGTGGCCGTAATGGGCAGCATTCTTAACAACCGGCTGGTACATCATCTGGAAGCCGCCCATGCCTCCGGAAGTGGTGTTTCCGCCAGCCAGCTATCAACGGCCAATCCTGATTTGATTCCACCGGTCGTCAAAGAGGCGCTGGCCAGCTCAATCAGCGAGGTCTTCTTAATATCCGGCATAATCGTATCCGGCGCATTCATAGCCAGCTGGTTCATAAAAGAGATTCCGCTCAAGACGTCGCATGAGTATCCGGCAGCATCCGAGGGCGGGGCGCCCGGCCTGGCGGTTCACGAACATTCTACTTAGCCGCGTGATAGCCAAAGTGGCCGTGCGCCCGGTGGGCTGCCAGCCGAGCGGGGCTGGCTTTGGTTTTGCGCTTCGACATATCTTCGGGGAACACCCAGAAACGATACCAGAACCAGTTCCAAATGGTGAAAAAGCCCGAGCTTATAAATTGGCCGATGTACGGTGTAATACCGATCTGACGCAGGCCGAATAAAATTAAGTAGTTAAGACCGAAGTCCACCAGGGTTATAAAAATATAGCGCCCGGTCACCCGTGTAGAGTGCTTTTTCAGTGATTGGTTATTGAAAACCCAGAACCGCTGCAACAGGAAGTTGACCGTCCATCCTATAATGTTGCTGGTTATTGTCGACCACCACAGGTTCCATCCCAGGCCCTCGAAAGTAAAACTGTCTGTGTGGACGCCGTAAAAAAGCGCGAAGGTAACGTAACCGACCCAAAAATAAACACCGCCGCTGACCATATATTCGACGAACTGGACTATTAGCTTCCGTCGCCGCTTATTTATTTTTGCCATCCCGGTTAGACCTCCGCTCCGCGGCAGATTTCTGTTGAAATCCTAGGTCTAACGGGATGCGCCACGTTAGAAGTCTGATTTGTGAACAAATCAGAAATTTGTGCTAGCAAGTTACTTCTAATCGGGGCCATCTTGGACTAATCATAAGCAACATCAATAAAAATATCTATCAGATTTTGACTATTTACTATCTACTTTTTACCAACTACCGCAGGAGTAGCCAAAGCAACTCCTGCAAGGCCCCACCAAAGGTACGCCAGCGTGTCGTCGGTCCAGGCGTGCGATACCAGGTTCACCACGGCGATTCCGGTAAAACTCACAAGCAAAATTAAGGCCAGGTTCTGGCCTCGCCTTACCCAAAGCTCAACCGCAACCAGGTAGCAGATTACCAAAAAGACGGCCAGCCCCAGCCAGCCCATCTCTTGCGTTAGTTGGATATAGTAGTTTTCAGCAATCCTTGATTTTCCATCGTTATAAACCGACGCCGGGCCGGCGGTTCCCACGCCGCGCCCCAGCGGTTCGTGCGCGGCTTGGCTCAAACCGCTCCTGAATGCCGATATATGCCCCTCGTTTGAGCTTTCTTTTGCCACGGACTTGTCATTGGTATGCAGTAAATAATTTTCAAACGTCGTGTTATTGCGCAAGCCGTAAACCGCTCCGGCAAGTACCAGAAGCAATACAGCCGATACCGCTATGAACCAGCCGCTAGCCTGCTTTTTATCCAGTTCAACCAGCGCCAGTACGAATAATCCGGCGGCCAGCCCCAGCCATGCCCCGCGCGAATGGCTAAAGAACAAAACAGCGGCCGCCGCCGCGCCATACAAGCCCCAAAGCCGTCTCTGTCCTTTTATTTTTATAAATTGCACTGAAATAGCGCTAATAACCAGCACCATATACGCCCCTAAGGGGTTGGCGCCGCGCAATGTCGACATAATCCGGGGGTAATGAATGTCGTGGTTAATCGTCTGGTAAGGAAATATCGTATTTTCGCTGTAGCCGAAGTGCTTCAGAACGTCATAAGGCAGCGCAAACCTTTGCAAAAACCCGATTATCACTACAACTGCAGCCGGTAACAACAGCAATTTCAACCAAACTTTCTCTAGCCACTGCGATTTTGTCGCAATTACCCAAACTATTATAAAGAAGGCCAAAAATCTCAGATTAACCGTTAACCCATATCCCAGGGCTTTGGGCGTTGTCTTATCTAGCAGATATGCGCCGAACCCCCAAACCAAGCTCAGCAGTGCATACGCGGCGATTGCCTGGAATAGCCGCCAGTCCAGCAATTGCCGCCGCAGCTTTTTATCAGACGCCAGTATATAAACGGTTCCGGCCAGCATGATAACCAGTAAAACCTCCTTCCACAGGCGCAAAGCGGTGTAGTGCCCTAATCCGCTGGCTGCCCAGACCGTTAAAAAAGCATGGAAGGGTAGGAGCACTATTACAAGGCCGGCAAGCCAGGATAGCCAAAGCGCCAGTTTGTTAGCGGTGGTTGAACTTCTCATAGGTGTTACAATCTAGTATAGATGAAAAGTAATGCCTCGCTAGTCTACGGTTTGGTGCTTGTAGTGGGCGACTTTTTGGCGCTGATAGCCGGCTTTGCTACCGCCTACGCAATTCGCGGTCCGCTCAGCGATGTTCCGGTAGCCAACCCGATTCCGGTAACCGAGTATATTGATATATTTTTGCTGCTGCTTCCCTTCTGGATTTTAATTTTCGGCTTGCTGGGGCTTTACGGCAACACCATCCAGGAACAGCGCTTCCGCGAGCTTGGCCGCCTGCTGGTGGGCGCCTTTATCGGACTGCTGTTTGTTGTCGGTTACGGCTACATTACTGATAAGCTAATCTTTCCGGCCCGTTTAGTCCCGGTTTACGGTTTCATTTTGGCATTCGTATTCCTGGTAATATTCCGCAACCTGGCGCGCGAAGCCCGGGCGTACCTTTACCGTTACGATATCGGCATCACCAACGTTCTGATTGTCGGCAATACCAAAGTGGCCCGCGAGCTGGTAGAGAATTTGGCGGACAGGCGGGTATCCGGTTACCGGATAGTCGGTGTAATTGGCAACAAAGTCCACACGTCGGAACATTTCAGCCACATCCCAGTGTTTGAAGATTTTGAGCAAGCGGTTAAAAAACTGAACCCCAACGAAGTCCACAGCATCGTCCAGACCGAGCTGTACGCCAGCCAGGACCGCAACAACCAGCTGCTGGAATTCGCCCAGACGCACCATATCGCCTACCGCTTTATTCCGGGCAACAGCGAGATGTTCGTCGGCAACATTGAGGTTGAGCTTTTTCGCTCGCAGCTGCCGGTTATTTCGGTGCACCAGACTCCTCTGTTTGGCTGGGGGCGGTTCGTAAAAAGGACATTTGACTTGTTGCTCGGCGGGCTGCTGCTGGTAATAGCTTCGCCGTTCATGCTGGCAATTGCCGCAATTAACGTTTTTGCCGGCGGCGGCGTATTCTTTCGGCAGGTGCGTCTTACCCGCTTTAACCAGGAATTTAAAGTTTATAAATTCCGCACCCAATACAAAAAATACGACGGCACTACGCCCGAGCAGGCTTTCGCCATGATGGGCAAACCGGAAATGGCTAAAGAGTACCGCCAAAACGGCGACTACTTAAATAAGGACCCGCGGGTTACGCCGTTCGGCCGCTTTTTGCGCAAGACCAGCCTGGATGAACTGCCTCAGCTTTTCAACGTCGTTAAGGGCGATCTAAGCCTAGTGGGGCCCCGGGCGCTGATTCCTGAAGAGCTGAGCATTTACGAGAAGAAGCACGCTATCTTAAGCGTCAAATCGGGTCTGACCGGTTTGGCGCAGGTATCGGGCCGGCGGTCCATAGACTTTAACGAACGCCGCCAGCTGGACGTGTTCTATGTTCAGAACTGGAGCTTCTGGCTCGATTTGGTAATCCTTATTAAGACCG
>DASUJO010000020.1:0-39195 GCA_036279215.1 Saccharimonadales bacterium (SeqCode) | reverse complement strand
GCTCATCGGCACGGTTCCTGGCGGCGCATCGCTTGTAGCCGGCTATACAGCTGTTACAGGCAGCCTGGATAGGGCGGCCGCCATACTGTTCGTTATCATGCTGGCGTGGCAAATGGTGCATTTTTATGCCATAGCAGTTTATCGGCTTAAGGATTACTCGGACGCCCAGCTGCCGGTTTTGCCTGTTAAGAAAGGCGTTAAAACTACCAAAAAGCAGGTATTCGCATACACGCTGCTGTTCTTGTTCTCGGCCAGTTTACTGACTTGGGAAGACTACACCGGGTATGTATTTCTGGCGGCCATAATTGTCGTCTGCGCCATCTGGCTAAAAAGCATCGTGCAGGATGTTCCTTCGGATGAGCAGTGGGGCAAAGGAGTATTTAAGGCCTCCCTTAGCGTGCTGGTCGTTACATCGGTCTTATTAGCCCTCGGGCCGCTTCTCCCCTAATTCCATATTCCTTATTCATATCTCTTATGCTATATTTTGATTAATGATTTTGGTTTTACACGTAGCGGTAGTGTTGGCAAGCCTAATTTACACCGGGTATGTATATTTATCGCCGTCAAAACCTAAAATATACGGCGCTTACGGCCTTATAGCCGCCACGTTGGTTAGCGGCGGTATTTTAACTTATACCAGCCATTCGCCGCTGCTTTCTGTTTGTATGACAGGCTTGTTCTACTTGGGCGTTGTTGGAGCCGGTATCTTTGCCGCCCATCGTAAACTTGCCAAACAAACACACTTTTAAATCGATTCCCAAATAATTTAAAAGGCAGAAAAAACATAATCCAACGGCTGTTGTAATATTTGCTGGTTTTGTGTATCTTGTAAGCATAAGAACTAAACAAAGGAACTAGAATATGGCTCTCAAAAAACACGTAGCGGACGGCAGTCTATATGTGTGGGCTCTGCTTCGCATGGTTTTAGGGTTCGTCTTCTTGTGGGCGTTCCTAGACAAACTGCTTGGTCTCGGATTTTCAACATGTAAAGACAAAGTCAGCGGCGACGTTACTGTTAGCTGTTCTGATGCCTGGATTAACGGCGGTTCGCCGACTTCCGGCTTTTTGGGGCACGGAGTAACAGGCCCGTTTACTGACTTCTATCACCATCTGGCAGGAGTCGCCTGGGTTGACTGGCTGTTCATGCTCGGCCTGTTATTTATCGGCGTAGGATTGCTGTTTGGAATTTATGTCCGTGCCGCGGCATTCACCGGAATAGTTTTGCTGTTATTGATGTACAGCGCTCTGCTGTGGCCTGCAAACACGCCGCTAATAGATGAACACCTAATCTACGCCTTGGTTTTGTTCGGCGTAGCGCTGGTTGACGAGCACCAGGTATGGGGCTATCGCGGCTGGTGGGTTAAAACCTCGCTTGCCAAAAAGTTCCCGCTCCTCCGCTAGCAAACCTAAGTTAAATAAACCCCGCGCTATTTATCCGCGGGGTTTTAATTTGCGCCTAGAAATGTTCGCGGATATGGGACATTGAATAGTCCCAGTCGGCGTCTGTCTTTTTGTGCGGATTAAATATATTATGCGGGTCAAAAATCTTTTTGGTCTGCCTGAATAAATTAACTATCTCTTCGCCATACATCATCTCCAGCCAAGGCCCGCGAATCATACCGTCGTTATGTTCGCCGGATATGCTTCCGCCATACTTCAAAACGAGTTCGTTGACTTCTTTCATTGCCGGTTCCAGCTTAGCGCGTTCGCGGCGGTCTTCTATTTTCATCAGCGGTATCACGTGGAAGTTGCCGTCGCCCATATGCCCGGCCAGCGTAGCCATCAGGCTGTATTTTTTAACGATTTTACGCAGTTTTGGCAGGAATTCGGGCAGATGCTCGGGCGGCACCACAAAATCGTCAATAAAGGGCGCTGTGTGCTTGTCGTGCACCTTTTTACGCAGCAGGTTAAAGCTCTCGCGCCGCATAATTCGGAACTTCCAGGCTTTGGCTTCGGTTTCGTCTTCTTCCATAGCGTCCAGGTTGAACGGTTCCAGCTGCTGGCGCATAGCGTGGACTTTTTCTGTGACTTCGGCTGCGGTATCACCGGTATATTCAATCAAAAGCACCATTTTAGGAATGCCTTTTGCCAAAATCAAAGCGTCCGGCAACAACTGCAGGCCCAGCTTAAAAAGGCCTTTCCAGCCGATAGTCTTACTAAAGTAAGGAAAAAACTTGATAGCCAGCATCAGCGTGTAGTTATCGAAGGCCTCAAAGCTGGTCGGCTTGCTGGCCGATACGGTGTTTATCAGCTCGCCAAGCCGGTCCATGTTCCTGTCTTTCATAAAGCACACCAGCACGCCGGAGTTCGGCGCCTTTTTAACCAGTTTGAAGTTGATGTCGCTAATCAGCCCAAGGGTGCCTTGCGAACCGATAAACAGCTTTGTCAGGTCAAAAACACCGGTGTCGCGGTCCCATACATCCCAAAGGTTATATCCAGTGGAGTTTTTGGTTACTTTGGGTTTGGCGGCTTTTATTTTGTCGTAATTTTTTTCCAGCAGTTCATACATCTGCTGGTAAATCTCGCCCTCAAAATTCTTTTGGGCTCTTTTGGCCGCCAGTTCTTTTCTGTCCAGCGCCTTAAGTTCGTAGACGTTGCCGTCGCTCAATACCACCTGCAGTTTTTGTACGAAGTTATTAATTTTGCCGTATTTTAGCGATAATTCTCCGCCGCTGAAGTTTGCCACCATACCGCCTACTGATGCCAGTTCGCGGCTGGCAGGAAAGGCCGGCATCAGCGCGCCTTGGGCCAAGGTGGCTTTTTCAAAATCGCGGTACAGCACTCCCGGCTGCACACTGGCGCTGCTGCCGGTAACTTTGCCGATGTAATTAAAGTAATGCGTAAAATCTATGATTACCGATTCGTTTATAGAACCGCCGCCCATATCGGTGCCGGCGGCGCGGGCGGTCAGCGATAAATTGGGCAGTTTAGGCCGGCTGAAGTAGCTTGAAACCACCAGCCGCTGCAAATCTTTAACGTTCTTGGGGTATACCACCATCTGCGGCCGCAGTTCAAACAGCGAAGCGTCGTGGCTGTATTTATCAAGCGTATCAGGGCGTATATCGGCCTCGCCCTCAAATCCGCGGGCCTTTAGGGTGTATATAAAATCATGCAGGCCTTCGGCCGACGGCTTTAAGGTAGGCGGCTGCAGAGTCTGGGACCTTATTTTGGTTTTTGTCAGGGCCATTTCTGTTATGTTTTCTTATGAATAAAATACAACGATTCGGCCCGAAAGTCTAATGTAAAATTAGGTCACTATGAGGCAGTATCTGGGGTTATTGGAGGATATTAAGCGCAACGGCGTCAAAAGAGCCGACCGCACAGGGGTGGGAACCATCAGCGTGTTCGGCCGCCAGCTGCGGTTCGATTTAAGCGATGGATTTCCGGCGGTCACCACCAAAAAGCTGTTTATGCGCGGCGTTATACACGAGCTTATCTGGTTTTTGCAGGGCAGTACCAACATCAAATACCTGGTAGATAACGACGTCCACATCTGGGACGACTGGCCTTATAAAGCCTATTTGCTCAAACAGGGCAAAAAGGTGCCGGCGGTTAACAGCGATGAGTGGAACAAAGGAATCAAAGAGTTTACCGAGCGCATCAAGCGCGACCCCGATTTTGCTAAATGGAACGGCGAGCTGGGACCGGTGTACGGCTACCAGTGGCGCAATTGGCCTACGCCCGACGGCCGGCACATAGACCAAATAAAACAGGCGATAGAGACCATCAAAAAGAATCCGGATTCGCGGCGGAATATAATATCGGCGTGGAACGTGGCGGATATTGAGGACATGGCTGTGTCGGGCCTGCCGCCGTGCCATCTGCTGTTCCAGTTTTACGTTTCTGACGGCAGGCTGTCCTTGCAGATGTATCAGCGCAGCGCAGACACATTTCTGGGCGTGCCGTTTAACATCGCGTCGTACGCTCTGCTGACGATGATGGTAGCCCAGGTTACCGGGCTAAAACCGGGAGAATTCGTGCACACTTTTGGCGATACACACTTGTACCTGAACCACCTAAAGCAAGTGGATGAACAGCTGCGGCGTAAGCCGCGGCCTTTGCCGACCATGAAGATTAATCCCGACGTTAAGAACATAGACGATTTTAAGTTCGAAGACTTTGAGCTGGTCGGCTATGACCCGCATCCGGCAATTTGGGCGCCAATAGCGGTGTAGTAGATGGTTGATGGTAGAAAGTAGATGGTAATTTCAGCCATAGTCGCGATGGCCAAGAACGGGGTGATTGGCAAGGGGGGCGGGCTGCCTTGGTATCTGCCGGCCGAGCTGTCACGGTTCAAAGAAGTTACGATGGGCCATCCCATAATCATGGGGCGCAAAACGCACGAATCCATCGGCCGGGCGCTGCCCGGCCGCACCAACATCGTTATAACGCGTGATAGGGGCTATAAAGCAGCCGAAGGCTGTGTGATCGTCGGCTCGCTTAATGAAGCGTTAGAGCAGGCTAAAAAATCAGAAGGCGCGGATGAGATTTTTATCATCGGCGGCGCATCCATTTATGAGCAAGCTATGCCTCTGCTGGACCGGATTTATCTGACCAAAGTAGACGCGGATATCAAAGGCGACAAATCCTTCAATTATGGCCCTGACGAATGGAAGCAAGTTTCAAGCGAAAAGCACTCCGCAGATGAAAAAAATCAGTTTGACTTCGAATTCACTATACTCAGCCGACTATAGCTAGAGTTCGAGTTTCATATGGTCTACCACATAAAAATTTGAGCGTGCGATAATGGGGCATAAGATATGCGGTCAGACGAACAAGAATTACTTCTATCTATTGTGAACGCTTGGGACATTAATCCTCATCCGGAATACCGCGGTTTCCGCTGCGCTAATTGCCAAAAATATATAAACGAAGCTTATTATCATTGGCTGGATTCGGATATGTTTTTTATACCTGTACATCTGTGCCAAGAGTGCCAGCAACTGTTTGAAGGCGGCAAAATTAAGCCCAAGGCTGGGCTAAAGCCATGGAAGAATATCAAACAATTTGGCAAAAAGTTTAGCAAGCCGGCAGAGGCCGGGTTCGCATACATAGTCAGACGCTGGAACTCCAGCGAGCGTCCTCAGCTTACAGCCTATTACTGTGATAAATGCTCGAAGCCGCTGAATATTGATGGTGGAGACGGTATGCGCAAGGGCTACCATGTCTGGTGGCCGCACAATAACCGGCTACATGAGCTGCACTTCCACAAAACCTGCGGCGACTCCTTGATGAACCAATCCTGATTCCTAACATCACCGGCGCTCACGTGCGATAATAAGGTCGTGGACAAGGAGTTCGGGAAGGCGTTGGCCGGATTAAATCCGGCTCAGAAGAAGGCCGTAGAGACTATAGACGGGCCGGTGCTGGTAATTGCCGGGCCCGGCACGGGCAAAACCCAGCTGGTAAGCACCCGCGTCGGCTACATCCTGCAAAAAACCGACACACTGCCGCAGAATATATTGCTTCTGACCTTTACCGAAGCCGGTGTGGAGGCCATGCGTGAGCGCCTGATAAACTTAATCGGCCAGCCGGCGTACGAAATAAATATCAGCACCTACCATGCCTTCGGCAGCGAGCTGATACGCCGCTACCCGGATTTTTTTGAAGAAGCCGACATGTCGCCTATAGATGACTTGGGCCAGTCAACAGTTATCAAATCCATCACCGGACGCCTGCCTTATGACAATCCGCTGCGCTATAGCGGCGATTATTACGGCGACGTGCTGGGCTTTATCAGCGACTCCAAACGGGCGCTGCTGCGGCCGCAGGATATATTCGCCATTACGAGAGCCAACCTGAAATTCATAGAAGAAATGAACAAAGTCGCGCGTCCGGTGCTGGACGGGCTAAAAATAATCAACAAAGCCAGCGTAAAAGTGTTTGAAAAGCTCCATAAACTGCTCAAAAACCAGCCCAAAAGCGGCAAGCTGCCCGACGCTGTGCTTCCGCTTGGCGGCTACGCCGCCGACGAGCTGGGGGCGGCTCTGGCTGAATATGACGCCACCAAAAAAACCGTGCCGCTAACCAAATGGAAAAACGCCTGGCTGGAAAAAGACAGTGATGGACGTTTTATCTTTGGCGGACGCCGCCAAAATCTGCGCTTATTAGCCGCCGCCGAAGTGTACGACTTATACCAAAAAGATCTGGCACGCCGCCGGCTGTTTGACTACGACGATATGATTCTTCGCGCCATTGACGCGCTACAGAAGAATCCAGACTTTAAATACTCGCTGGCCGAGCAGTACCAGTACATCATGCTGGACGAGTTCCAGGATACCAACCAGGCGCAGTTCAGACTGATAGAACTGCTGGCCGACCATCCGTCCAACGAGGGCCGCCCCAACTTGCTGGCGGTGGGCGACGACGACCAGGCGATTTACGCTTTCCAGGGCGCCGACCACGCCAACATGCTGAACTTTGTTAAGGCCTACAAAGACGTAAAAGTCATCACCTTGCTGCAGAACTACCGCAGCACGCCGGATATCGTAACCACCGCCAAGAACATTTCGGAACAGATAAGCGAGCGCTTGCACCATAACTTTAAAGCCGTGAGCAAAGACATCAAACCGGCTGCCAAAGGCAAGCCCGATAGCCAGGACATTTGCGGGCGCGAATTTAAAACCGACGGCGCGCAGTACGACTGGGTGGCATCCCAAATAAAGCGGCTGATCAGCAAAGATAAGATAGAAGCCAAAGAAATCGCCGTATTGGCGCCCAAACACCGCTACTTGGTTGAGTTTTTGCCGTATTTGGCGCGGCACGGCATCCCGGTGCATTACGAAAAGCGCGAGAATGTGCTGGACAGCCCGATTGTGCGCCAGCTGGAGCAAATGGCTCGGTTGGTGCTGGCTCTGCAAGAAGAAAATAAACTGGCGAATTCGCTTTGGCCCGAAGTACTAAGCTATGATTTCTGGGGTATAAAAACCGGAAAGATTTGGCAGTTAAGCTGGCAGGCCGACGAAGAAGGCAAGCCGTGGGTAGATATACTGCTGAAAGATAAAAAGACTCACGACATTGCGCTGTTTTTCCTGCGGCTCAAAGACATGCTGGTCGTGACCATCCTGGAAGAGCAGCTGGACGCCCTGATAGGCATTAACGGGCGCAGCGAGCCGCTTAATTTGCCAATCAGTTCACCGCTGTTTGAATACTACTTTGGCAGCCCCAAAGACAAAGACGCAATCAGCTTCAGCCGCTTTTTAAGTAACCTGAACGTGCTGCGCCACCGTCTGCGCGAGCACCAGCGCACCGAAACCGAACCGCTGAATCTGCGCAACTTCGTGGACTTTATAGACGCCAACCGCGCCGCCCAGATAAACATTTTGGATTCCAGCCCGTACTACGAATCGCCCGAAGCAGTCCAGCTGATGACCGCCTACGGCTCCAAGGGCAGGGAGTTCAGGACGGTGTTCATCATTGCCGCCGTGGACGAGGTTTGGGGCAGCGCCAGCCGCAACCAAGGATACCGCATATCTTTGCCGGAAAATCTCAATTTTATCCGCTACCAGGGCGCGTCAGAAGATGAGCGCCTGCGCCTGCTGTACGTGGCGGCCACCCGTGCCAAAACACACCTGTATTTCACCGGCTATAACTTTACACTGGCTGGCCGCGATATGACGCGGCTTAAGTACCTGCAAATCAGCCAGGAAGCAGACGACGTGCCCAAAATTAATATTTTGCCGGATGGCAAAAACGCGCTTGTAAAAGATTCCGGCGAAGATATCAGCGCCGACGCTCTGCTGGATTATTGGACAGACCGCCATCAGCCGCCGTTCGAGCCCGGATTAAAAGAGCTGCTGGAGCCGCGGCTCAAGCGCTACCAGCTGAGCCCTACGCACCTGAACCACTTCGTGGATCTGGTAAATCACGGGCCGGCTGATTTCTTTATTTACTGCATCCTGCGTTTTCCGCGCGCGCCGTCAATAGAGGCCAGTTACGGCACCGCGGTGCATAACAGCTTGCGCTGGCTGGGGTTCCAGATTACCCGGCACCAGCCGCTGCCCCCAAGGGATAAATTTCTCAAAGTATTCGAACAGCAGCTGGGCGCGATGCGTCTGCCGGAAGACGATTTTAATCTCCTGCGCGATAGGGGCCGACAGGCGCTGGACAGCTGGTATACACAGCAGCACAAGGCATTCGGCCCGAACGACCTGTTCGAGGTTAATTTGGCGCGATACGGAGTATTCGTAGACGACGCTCATCTAAGCGGCAAGATTGACTGGATGGGCGTGAATGAAAAGACCCGGACAATCAGCATTGTGGATTTTAAAACCGGCAGGTCGTACAGCCGCTGGCAGCAAAACGTCTTAAAACTGCACCGATACCGCCAACAACTTTTGATGTACAAATTACTTGTAGCAAAATCCGGCAGGTTTAAAAACTACCGCATAGACAAAGTGGCGCTGCAGTTCGTGGAACCAGACGAAGACGGCCGCATGGTTCAGCTTGAGCTGCCGAACGATGAAAGCGAGCTGGAGAGGCACGCCAAGCTGCTTCAGGCCGTCTGGAAGCGGGTGATGGCGCTTGATTTTCCTGACGTATCCAAATACCAGCCGACCATCAAAGGTATCAGCGACTTCGAAAACGACCTAATTGAGAAGGGTTAGTAGGCAGTTGGTAGTTGGTAAATTCCAAACCAATAACTATTTACCATATTCCGCAATCAAAGATTGCTTATTTTCGGCGGCGACTCAGGCGGCTCGGGCGGGAAGCGCGAGGTGTCATGAGCATCATGTACAGATTAACGCCGATTAGTCCGCCAACCAGCGGGCCTAATACGTAAACCGAGTTGAAACTGCGTTCGCCGAGAGCGATTGCCGGATTTATGTAACCTGCAGACGCGGTACCGGCCACAATAACACCGGTAAAGATGCCGGCGCCGAGTGCCAGCGCCGAGCTGAACGAATCAAGCTTCCTGCTTACTACTACGGCAATGGCAACTGCTAATACTGCCGTACCCACAACTTCGGCTAGCCACATCGGCGTGTTGAAAGCCAGGTTCTTAGCCGGAAGGTCGCGCCCTACCAGGTATTGAAAAAGCTCAAGAGCCGCCAAACCGCCGAGCAGCTGCGCGGCGACGTATAAAACTGCCCTTAAGGTGCTTATCTGGCGGGCGGTCCACAGACCGAAAGTCAGAGCTGGGTTCAGCTGGGCACCGGATATATTCCCGAAGAAAAGAAACAGCGCGGCTAGTGTAACGGCCAAACTAGTGCCGATAAAATAAGAAACGGCTGTTGTCTGGCTCATAATCAACGCGACCATCACCAATGTAGCCGTACCCAAAAATTCAGCCACCACCGTAGCAATCTGTGGCCTTGTAAACATTTTTATTCTCCCTCCTAAAAATTAGTCCTGGTTTTTACTATATTACGATTCGGCCAAAAAGCAACATCGCAAACTGGAAGATATTTCATAGACAGGAGTATGGACAGCTGTTGTATAATGCCCGCACTATGAGCGAGGCGTTTAAGATAGATACTTCCTTTGAGGGCTATGACGAGGCAGACTTAGAACCGGATATATTAAAAATCAGACCGGTTACAGGCGGCCGTTATAGGCCGGCAAGGGTAGATGTCCAGCGTCGCCGGATTGATGATATTGACCAGTTAAACGAACCCGGTATCCGTTTTATAGAATACGCGATGTACGCGCTGGAGATGGCCGGAAAAATCCGCTCAAGATACGAAATAGATTCTACCGAGCAAACTGAATTAAGCGGCGAGGAAGCGCGTAAAGTTCTCGAAGAAGAAGACATTGCCCACCTTATGCAGTACAAGGTAGAGGATGCATACTCTATCGCCTCAACTTACGACTCTATCGCGATTGAGAGATTAAGGACCCTGACAAGCGATTATACGGAAAACAATACAGCCGCTTTAAAAGCTATCGGGATGCTGGACAGAAAAAATCTGATTGGCCCGGGCACAAAAAGGACCACCGAATCTATTATCCGCGTAATGATAGCCAATCAAATTGGCGCCGCAGACCAATTGCCGGCACCAAAACCACCCGTAGAACCTGTACAATAAAGCGAAATGGCGTTTGAGGATTATAAGACCAAAGAGTCTGTGGTTTTGGTTTACACCGGCGAAGGCAAGGGCAAAACCAGCGCCGCCGTAGGGCTTATGGCACGGGCGCTTGGTAACGGCTGGAGCGTAGCGTTCATACAGTTCATCAAGCACTGGCAAGTTAGCGAGCATGAATTTATAGCAAAAATCCAGCCGGTATTCGGCGATAAACTGCTGTTTTATAAAGGTGGAAAGGGGTTTTATAACGCCGGCGGTTTGAGTGAAAAAGATATAACGGCCGCCCTGCATAAAAAAGCCGCCAAGGAAACGTATGGAACCGCGCTAAAAGCCGCATCAAGCGGAAAATATAATTTGGTGGTATGCGACGAGATTAATAATGCGGTATTTGAAGGGCTGCTGCCAAAAAACTGCTTGGATAAACTTATTGATGAACGTTCGCCCAAGACCAGTTTATGCCTGACGGGGCGAAATTTTCCGAAAGATTTGCTGGATAAAGCAGATATAGCCACGTCAATGCATAAGCTTCGCCACCACTTCGACGACAAATACCTGGCCAACAAAGGCATTGATTTCTAAATGAAATCCGATCCGCAAAATCGCCGGCTATGGTTTTGGTGGCTGGTGTTTCTGGCGTTAACAGCGGTTGCGATATTAGCCATTTTGCAAATAAGCAAAATAAAGTTGCCGGCGGCTAAGGTCCAGCCGGGATTGTACGATGTAACAAAATTTGTGGACGGCGACACAATAAGCGTAAACATGAATGGCACAGAAGAGACCATCCGGTTTATTGGAGTTGATACGCCGGAAACTCATCGACCCGAGACACCGGTACAATGTTTCGGCCCCCAAGCGGCCGATTACACCAAAAGTCTTATTGGCCGTAACAAAGTCCGCCTGGAGGCCGACCCGCTTAACACCAACCGCGACCGCTACGGCCGGCTGCTAAGATACGTTTATTTGCCGGATAATACCTTAGTGGAAGCCCAACTGATTAAAAACGGCTATGGGTTTGCCTACATATCATTTCCTTTCGAAAAACGCGACGAATTTGCTGGCTACGAAACCGCCGCCAAAAACGACAACCTGGGGCTTTGGGGCAACTGCAAGGTAACCGTTCAAGCCAACGGCATCGAACAGACTAACCCGCAGAATTAAGCTTTGCGGGGTTTAAAAACCCAGAACTTGTACCAGACGTAGTTCCAGGCGGTAAAGAAACCTGCCGCCACGAATAAACCGATATAAGGTGTTACGCCGACTGAATTCAGACCCCACACGATCAAATAATCAATCAGGAAGTTTGTGGCGTTCACCAGTACGTAGCGGGTACTGATATGCAGCGATCTGCCGGCCAATGAAGGGTGGTGGAAGGCCCAGTACCGCTGGACAAAAAAGCCCAGCGTCCAGCCCACGATATCGCAGACAACTTTGGCGGGGAACCAGCTCCAGCCCAGCCCGCCATAAAGAAAAATGAATATCGCGTAGCCGCTCCAAAAATATACTCCGCCGCCAACCATATACTTGCCGAACTGTTTGATTAACTGCTTTCGGGTCATTTTTGGCGCTTTTGGTGCTTGCCGAACTGATATTTTACAGGTTGTTTTTCCAGTTTCTTATAGCCGAAAAACAATCTGTAAAATTCGTTTTGCGTACCCCGCCAGGCCAAACCCAGTCCTTCTTCCTGGTTGCGGCGCGGGTCGATATAAACATCTGCTGTATTCACAAATCCAAACCCGTTGCTGGCCGTCCGGCTGACATATTCATAGTCCTCGCCGAAAAGGATGTTCTCATTAAAGCCGCCTGCCACTTGGAATAACTTTCTTTTCGTAAGAATGCAGTAACCCGAAGCTACCGGCCGGCGGGTATGAGCAAGCATCCTTTGGTAATAGTACAAAAAATCGTACGAATGCCCGGTCCTGGTTTTCATACGGCCGGTGGCGGTGCTCCAGCTTTTTGACTCCGCAGTGCCAACCATCTTGTCTATAAAATCAGAGTCGTCAATATCAACATCAGCGTCCAAAAATAGCAGCCAATCACCGCGGGCTTTAGCGGCGCCGGCGTTGCGGCCGTGCGCCGGGCCTTTGGGCGGCGATTCAACCAGTTTTATATCTAATCTGTTCTTAAATGCGCCTATAACTTCTTTGGTTCCGTCTTTAGAATGGGCGTCCGAGACTATAACTTCAAAACTTTTGAAATTCTGTTTAGACAGCGCTTCAAGCAAACGGTCAATATAAGTTGCTTCGTTATAAGCCGGTATAACTACTGATACGAACGTTGCCTTGTTGGCCATGGACTTAGGATACCAGCTATTTAGATATAGCCGAAGGGTCGGCGATGCCGCTCTGGCGCGGCTTTAGTGTCGGCGAACTTTTGATAATGAATCTGTCGAGCAATGTCAGCGGGTACATGATTATCAGCGTGCTCCAACAGGCGGCAATAACAGCTGTGCGGGGTAAAGAGGTTTGCAGATAAAAAGTCCTGATAACCCTGAGGTGCCATTCCAGCTGTTTAAGCAGAGGTTTATGCGCAGTGCGGAATGAGCTGCCGGCCTCGAGCCCTTCAATATATCTGATAGAATCTTTGCCGCCTATCAGTAACGCCAAATCATAATCTTCCCAAATATCAGCCCTCTGCAATACCTTGTCGGAGATACGCCGCCAAGCATCAGCGCGCAGGGCAGCATTGGCGCCCCATAACATCTTGGTGCCGGCGATTTTGCCTGCTAAAGAGTGATAGGTCTTGAATATCGCCACCGCAACGCTGCGAGATGATACGTCGTAAGGATCTGGGCCGCCGTCCAAAGCCTGCAGGTTGGGGTCTGCGGCGAATTCGGCTTTGACTTTTTTTACCCAATCGGGCGGCAACACGGTATCGCCGTCAATCCGCCCAAATATATCACCGGATGCATAATCGAAGCCGGTTTTTTGGGCGAATGCCTGATGCTGGCGTTTTTCACTGATAACGGTTACGAAAGGATACTTGCGGGCGATTGCCGCTGTATTATCCGTTGAGTTGTTATCAACTATGATTACTTCGTCCGGAGCGTCTGTCTGGGCGGCGATCGAATCAAGGCAGTCGGGCAGGTATGCTTCTTCGTTGTAAACTGGTATAACTATACTAAGCTTTAGCTTTTTGTTTATCATGTTGGTAAATCCCCATTAGAATATCAGGTTATGGTTAAAAAAACGAAATCAAGCGGTTCCAAGACCAAAAACACGATAGTTTTTGCGCCTGTGAAATGGCTTAAGTCATTAGCGCGCTGGATATGGAACGGTACGATTTGGCGTAAGGCGCTGGTTATTCTGATAGCGCTTGCGATTCTTGTAACCGGGGTTTTTTACAGTATCGCAGAGTGGTATATACACCGGCATGATACCGAGCCGCTGGTGCTTGGAACCAGCTTTGTAGAGGATTACGCCACCAGCTTTGGCCTGGACCCCAAGCAGACACTTAACGCGATTTTAGGTGAATTGGGGCTAAAACAGGTCAGACTGGTCAGTTACTGGAAGGATATAGAGAAAACACCCGGCCAATATGATTTTTCCGACCTGGACTGGCAGTTTGCTATGGCCAATAAGTATGGCTCTAAAGTAAGTCTGGCTATCGGCTTGCGCCAGCCGCGTTGGCCGGAATGCCATGAACCGGATTGGATAACTATCGGTGCCGCCAATAAAAACCAGTGGCAGCCAAAACTTTATAACTATATGACTGCTGTCATTAACCGCTACAAGGATAACCCGGCGCTACAGGATTACGAGCTGGAAAACGAGTTTTTCATGAAAGTTTTCGGCGAATGCAAAGACTTTGACCGCAGCCGGCTTGTCCATGAATTTAATCTGGTTAAACAATTGGATTCCAAGCATGACGTGATTATCAGCCGCAGTAACAACTGGTATGGCATTCCGGTAAACCAGCCGACGCCGGACAGGTTTGCCATATCAATCTACAAACGGGTGTGGGACAACTTTATTACCAAGCGCTACTTTGAATATCCTCTGCCGCCTTGGTTTTACGCCTCGCTAGCCGGCAGCGAAGAACTGCTTAGCGGCCGCGATATGATTATCCACGAACTGCAGGCTGAACCGTGGGGACCCAACGGGCAGGAAATCCCTAAGATATCGGTAAACGAGCAGTTCAAGTCTATGAACGCCGAACGGCTTAAAAAACGTATTGAATACGGCAAAGACACCGGCATGCGCACGATAGACCTGTGGGGCGCCGAATGGTGGTACTGGCTTAAGGTAAAACAGAACGATCCCAGCGTCTGGAACGTAGTTAGAACCGCCGTTGTCAAAGCTGATATAGAGAACCAAGGCCTTAAATAAGGGTAGAATGGGCTCATGGCAAAACAGCGGCCCAAGCAGGAAAAGCGCATCACCAACCGCCGCGCCCGGTACGATTACGACCTAGGCGACAGTTTAGTCGTGGGATTGCAGCTCACCGGGGCGGAGACCAAGGCCTTGCGCTTGGGCCATGGGATTCTTAGAGGTTCCTACGTAACGGTTAAAGATAACGAGCTATGGCTGATAAACGCCCAGATAACCGGCGCCAGGGGAATACACATACCAGACGATTCACAGACACGCACTCGCAAACTGCTGGCCAAGCGCCAGGAAATCGACCGCTTGATCCAAGCAAAAAACCTGGGGAATACTATTGTGCCGCTGGAGCTTCTAACGCAAGGCCGCTACATAAAACTGCGTATAGCCGCCGGCAGAGGCAAAAAGGAATATGATAAGCGCGAGACTATAAAGCGCCGCCAAGAAGAACGCGATATCGCGCGTAAAGCCCGCTCTTAACTGTTAAAATATACTCATGCGGATTTACTCTTGGAATGTCAATGGCATCCGGGCGGTACTCAGAAAAGGCGAGTTTCAAAAATTTATCGCCGAGTACCAGCCGGATATCCTGTGCTTGCAGGAGACCAAAGCCAAACAAGGGCAGGCCGAGATAGATTTACCTGAATACCAAGAATATTGGAATTCGGCGGCCAAAGCCGGATATTCGGGCACGGCAATATTCACAAAAATCAAGCCAATAAAAGTAGAGAACGGCTTTCCCGAGGACTTCGTAAAAAAATTTAAGCTGCATGGCGACGTATATGGGGACCCCAACCAGGAAGGCCGGGTTATTACCGCCGAGTTTGAGAATTTTTTTCTGGTTGGTGTCTATACGATTAACGTCAAAGAGGATTTAAGCCGGGTGCCGATAAGGGTCGTGTGGGATAAGGCGTTCACCGCCTGGTGCCAGCAGCTGGAGAAGAAAAAACCGGTAATTTTTTGCGGCGACCTTAACGTGGCGCACACCGAAGACGATTTGGCCAGGCCAAAAGAGAACATTGGCAAAAAGGGCTTTACCAATGAGGAGCGCGCCGGATTCCAAGCGCTCATAGACCACGGATTCGTTGATACTTTCCGCATGTTTATTAAAGGAAACGGGCATTACAGCTGGTGGACTCACTGGGCCAATTCCCGGGCACGTAATATAGGCTGGCGGATTGATTACTTCTTAGTTTCCAATGCCCTTAAGGGAAAGGTTAAAGCCGCGACTATTCATGCAAGCCAAATGGGCAGCGACCACGCACCGGTAAGCATAGAGCTTGATGTATGAAAAAATTCGCCGCCTTTGATATCGACGGCACGCTAATACGCTGGCAGCTTTACCATGCACTGGCGGATGAGCTGGCCAGGCGCGGATACATTTGCGCCAGAACCTACCGCCGGATGAAAGATGCCAGGATGGCCTGGAAAAAGCGTACTGAAGCGTCTTTCCGCGACTACGAAATCGAGGTGATAAAGGTTTACGAGCTGGCAATCAAAAAACTTACTTTTGCCGAGCTTGATAAAGCAATTGACGCAGTTTTTAAAGAGTACAAAGACCAGGTATATGTATATACACGGGAACTAATTAAAAAGCTGGAGCAGCAGGATTACATGCTCCTGGCGATTTCCGGTTCGCAGACGGAAATAATCAAAAAAATCGCCGGATATTACGGCTTTGATGATTTTGAAGCGACGGTCTATGAGCGAAGTGAAAAGGGTTTTACCGGCAAAAAGATTGTGGCGTCGCACCAAAAAGATAAGGTTCTTATGGAGCTGGTCCGCAAACACTCGCTTAGTTACGAAGGCAGTATCGCGGTTGGTGATAGCGCGTCAGATATCGCCATGCTGGAAATGGTAGAACTGCCGATCGCATTTAACCCGGAGCAGCATCTGTTTGAACACGCCCGGCGCAAAGGCTGGAAGGTAGTAATTGAGCGAAAAAACATGTATTACGAGCTGGAGAAAAAGGATGGAAAATACCAATTGGCTAAGACAAACAGCTGAAAAGCCGCTGTTTGAGGATCTGATATGGAGCCGGCCGGAAAACAAGCGCCAAGCCGGAAAACTGCTTATAATCGGCGGGAATGCGCACGGTTTTGCGGCGCCTGTCGCGGCTTATAATGCCGCCCAGACAGCCGGAATCGGTTCAGCCAGGGTAATCTTGCCGGAATCGCTGCGCAAAACGGTCGGGCCGGCATTTACCGAGACGGACTTCGCGCCTCACACCCCAAACGGCAGTTTTGCCAAGCGAGCACTTGATATGATATTGGATGGCGCCGGATGGGCTGATTCGGTATTATTGGCCGGCGATTTTGGACGCAATTCTGAAACAGCAGTCTTACTAAGTTCTTTCATGGAAAAGTGCGCCGGGCACATCACGGTTGCGCAGGACTCCCTGGATTATTTTTTGGATGTAAACAGTCCGCTTATGAGCCGGCCGGAAACTCTGGCGGTTATAAATATGGGAAAACTTCAGAAATTAGGTAAAACCAATCATCCGCAGCCGCCCGTCCGGCATGCTATGAACTTGATGGATCTCGTAAAGCTTCTGAACGGCTGGAGGGCAGAAATTATAACAATGCATTCGGAGCATTACGTCGCCAGCTTCGGCGGCAAAACCAGTACCACACCTGTAAGAGATAAGCAAAACTGGCAGGCCGAATTGGCCGCATACGCCGCCGTATGGCGCCTGCAAAATCCTAAAAAGCCACTCGAAGCCCTTACTACTGCTATATACGACTATATGATAAGCGTGTAAACGTTTGGAGACGGATCCCTATTGCAGGGCTCGGATGCGCAGTTATAAATAAAGAACCTGCTAGTAGGGCAGGTATTTGCTGACGTGTGGTGGCGCCCGACGGACTTGAACCGTCACGAGCTTGCGCTCACAGGATTTTGAGTCCAGCGTGTCTACCAATTCCACCAGGGCGCCTTAACAGATATATTGTACAATGAACAGGGATATAAAAGCACAATTATTATGGATGACGAAACCTATAAGTTGCCAGGGCAAGACGATACCTCGCCAATTAAGAAAAATAAAGCGCCTGGTAATCCGGCGGCCGATCTTATAAGAAGGAAGGTAGAAGAAGCTTACTCGTCTGAACCTAATGCCGCTGCCGAGATTCAGGCGGTCAGAGCACAAGACGGCGCCTCGAGCTCCAAACACCAGAAGTATATCCAGAATCTAATGAATTCCGGTAAGCCGGTAGCTGAGGTCCAGACTGAGTGGCATGAGTATTACACATCGCTGCCGGACAGCGAGAAGCATATTGTCTGGCAGGAATTTTATGCCGCCCAGGCCGCCGAAGCAAAGAAAGATACTAAGCGCGAATCGAACGACCTCATCGTTCCCAGCATGGCTGACGCCAGGCCGGCAAAGCTGCGCAAGGCAAAAAGCAATCCTTTCCATTCTTTAGCGTTCGGCATAAGCGCCGGTATAGTTGTAATCTTCGTAGTTTTGTTCAGCTTTTTTAACGAACGGTTTATCGCGCCTTTCATCCAGCCGAGCCGAAGCCTTAGCAACGTTCCGCTTATAACCAATACGCCTGTCGGACCGGACCCGCAAATAATCATCCCTAAAATAAATGTCCAGATACCGGTAATTTACAACCTGAAAACCATCGATGAAGAGGCCATCCAGAATGCTCTGGAAGGCGGCGTGGTGCACTATGCAGATACGGCGCTGCCAGGATATAACGGCAACGCAGTTTTTGTTGGCCACTCGTCTAACAATATCTTTAATAAAGGCAAGTATAAATTCGCTTTCGTGCTTCTGAGCCGCCTGGAACCCGGAGACACGTTTTATCTGCAAAAAGACGGCAAACGCTACACTTACGAGGTTTACCAGAAGAAAATCGTAAAACCGAACGATGTGTCCGTGCTAGGCCCGTCAGATAGGGCAGCGACAGCCACGCTTATAACTTGCGACCCGCCGGGTACGAGTATCAATCGTCTTGTTGTAACAGGCGAACAGATAAGCCCCAGCCCGTCCAAGAACAAGCCTCTACAGTCAAAGGGCCGTATTGCTGAACAAACGAAAGTAATTCCCAGCAATTCCGAAAGCCTGTGGTCGCGGATTTGGAATTTACTGGGGCGGTAAATCGACCCCGGCGCGCATATCGGCCGCGCTTAAGACCACGCCTTTTTTTTGCGTCGTCGTTATAAAAAGCTGTTGATAAGAAGTGTCAAAAAAGCCGCCCCGGGTGTAATTTGACGCGGTCAGCAGCTGCTGGTTGGTAGAGTCGTAATCCATTGCAAAAAATTTGCCTTGCGACTGCCCGATTAGCCTGTGCCCGTCCATCCAATGCAGAACGGCCGCCATAGGGGCATCTAATGTATAACGGTAAAAATTTTTCTGCTCCAAGTCATAAACGGAAAAATCATGCCCGTTCTGGGCTTCTATGAACCGCGTATTGTTCGAGAAAGATACTTCGGTTGCGCCAAGTAGGCTTAATGAAAGTATGGGCGACGCATGCCTTATCGACGCGTTTTTAAGAGTATCAAGCGGGTCTTTGTACACATTTACCCGCTCGTCTGAGCTGCTTCCGGCCACATAGTACCAGTGACCCTGGAATTGGGCTTCATCGATTAAATACTGTTTTCCGGCTTTAAAGGTGTGCAGGGTATAAGACAGTTTTCCGTCCCATATCCTCGCCAAAGCCATATCCTTGGGCGCGCCGGCGGCGCTGACGTAATTTATAAGATTAGGCCCGGACGGCTTAAAAGCAATTACATCGTTAAGCAAAGGCGACAGCTTGGAGTTTGACGTATTAGCAACCAGAAGTTTGCCGTCTTTTTTAGTGTAAATATAAAGCTGGCTTATTTTTTTATCGCGTAATGCTACCTGGGTAGGTGACACTTTAAATATTTTATTGATATTTACTGACTGAGCTGGTACATCGCGGTTAAAAATTATAAATTCGCTGCCTCCTTTGTAGCTGTTGCTTAAGATAACGTTCTTGTTATCGGTAGACCATTCCACCTCCTTCAGAACGCTACCGGTGGTGGTACTAAACACACCGCTAGGCACTACCAGTGGCTGGGGCGCTTTCTGAAATGCTTTTGTATCGTATTCGTCAAAGACTACATCGCCGTTCGACAATGCCGGACGCTGGACCAGCAGCCATCGCCTGTCTGGGCTTTGGGTTATTAGTGGTGGCTGCTTATCGTATGTCTTAAGGGCTACAACCCTTGGTTCTGAAGGGAAAAGGAAAGGGTAAACGTACCGCGCAACCGAGCTTTCATCGAGCGTTACAGTCCTGGTCCAGTCGCGGTATCCGTCTTTTTTAATGGATAGTTTATAACTGCCAGCCGGCAATATGAGCCGGGCGGCGGTTTTAGAACTCTGAAGCTGGTCGTTTATATAAACATCGGCGCCGCCCGGATTAGAATTCACGAACAGCAAGCTGTTTTGCACGATATCACCGGTTTTGGGGTTAACGCCGTAGCCGCTGGCGGCGTTCAGAAGCAGCCAGCCGCCCAGCCCTATGGCTATGGCGACAAGGATGTAGCCTACAAACAGCCGGATGGAATGCGCCCGTCTTTTACGCGGATCTAAAAAGTCCATATATCTAGTTTATCTTGGGCTTATAGTTTCTTCTATTTTTCTGAACCTGTACTTAAGTATTGCACACTATTGGGCTTATGGTGTATTATTAATTTCGTTGTCAAACAGAGAGCCATTAGATAAAAGTGGGACAAAAACCTAGCCTCATTGAAATAAACGGCCAGTTATACGACGCAAAGAACGGGCGGTTATTTCATCACCCTAAAGGCCCGGTTATAGACGGCTTTATGCGCAAGCCGCAGCCATCGCGAGTTATTAAAAAAGCCGCATTCAAGATATCTTCAACTACTAAAGAATTAAGCAATATCAAGGACTACAGTCCTGCCCAAACAGTCCATAGCCGCGCGCAGCATTCCAGCACACTGATGCGTACCGCGGTTAAGAAACCGAAGGGTTTAAAGACTATAGATTACAAATCGCCGGTAAAGAAAGCCCGGACCGGCGCGCCGAATCCGGCAAGGGTTTCACGCGCCATGAATGCTGTCAGGAATTCTCGGGTCCAGCGTTTTGGAGCGCCGATAAGCCATACAAAATCGGCAATAACCAAAATCGGGCCTAGCGTTAAATCCGGCGGCGCGGCTATCCACTCCAAAGCCGGCAAAGCAACAACCGCAATCGGTAAACCGCTGCCTAGCATGGTTACGAGCGTATCCCACCAGCGGCTGGAGCGAATGCTAGATGAAGCCCTAATCCGTGCCGATTCCCATAAGAAGACGCAAAAGCGTGAGCGCAAAGGGGTATTTGGGAAGTTTCGGATAATGCCGCGGTGGATGGCTTTCAGCTTTGCACTGCTAGCCGTAGTATCGGCTGCTACGGTATTCGTATGGCATAACGTGCCGGACGTATCGATGAAGGTTGCCTCGCTGCGGGCGCAGGTAAAGGGTTCAATGCCGGCATATACGCCTTCAGGTTTCAAATTCTCCGGCCCTATCAAATACCAGCAAGGGGCTATAAGCATGACTTATAAAGACGCCGGCGACCACACATACACGCTGGAACAGCAGGCATCTGCCTGGAATAGCTCATCGCTGGATGATAACGCGGTGCCTGATGACTCCCAGGTACAAACTTCACAAGTGAAGGGAACCACTGTTTATTACCACAGCGCAGACTGCCGTGCTACTTGGGTTAACGATGGCAAGAAGTTCAGTATCAACGACCATTGCCAGCTGGATCCATCAGAAATTTTCAAGATTGCCGGCAGCATACTTTAGAACGCTTTACCCTAGACCCTAGGCCGTAAACCCTATAACCTATAAGCATGGTTAGAACCAGGTTCGCGCCCAGCCCGACGGGCTACTTGCATTTGGGCGGCGTACGGACGGCTTTGTTCGCCTGGCTGGTTGCGCGCCAGACCGGTGGCAAGTTTGTTTTACGCATAGAAGACACTGACCGGATGAGGCATGTTGAAGAGTCCGAAAAACACATCATGGAATGCCTAAAGTGGCTGGGCCTGGTGTGGGATGAGGGCCCGGATACAAACGGTGAACACGGGCCGTACCGCCAGAGCGAGCGGCTGGAAATCTATCAAGCTTGGGCGGAAAAACTACTTAATAACGGCCGGGCATACGCCGACCCATATAGCCCGGACGAGCTTGAAAAGCTCAGAAAAGACTCGGCGGCCGCTAAAAAGCCATTTCTTTTCCGCGAACACCGCCCGAAAAACCCGCCTGAATGGGATGGCAAACAGCCTCTAAGGTTCAAGTCTGAACCAAAAGCATATAAATGGCATGACGAAGTTATGGGCGGCTTATCTGCCGGACCGGATTCAGTAGATGACTTCATTTTAATTAAATCGGACGGTTATCCGACCTATAACTTCGCGCATATAGTAGACGACCACCTGATGGAATGCTCGCATATTATCCGTTCTCAGGAGTTCCTTCCATCGGTGCCGAGGTTTCTTAACCTTTATGAAGCTCTTGGTATCAGGACGCCAAAGCTTGCTACATTACCGTATGTATTGGGTCCGGACGGCCAAAAAAAGCTGTCAAAGCGCGACGGCGCTAAAGACTTATTGGATTACCGGGCTGATGGATATCTGGCTGATGCGATGGTGAATTTTTTAGCGACCCTGGGCTGGCACGACGGCACCGAGCAAGAGATTTTTTCAGTTAGCGACCTTATTAAAAAATTTGAACTAGGGCGAGTCCAAAAAGGCGGCGCCAAAATTGATGAAAAACGGCTGGAATGGATAAACGGCCACTGGATAAGGCAAAAGCCGCTGGAAGCGCTCTACGGGCTGTCTGAGGGCTTTTGGCCTGAATCGGCTATGCATGAGCAGGATAGCTATAAAAAGCAGGTTCTGGGGCTTGTTCAAGAGCGGTTAAAGCATTTATCGGAACTGCCAGGGCTGACCGACTTCTTTTTTCGCGATTTGCCGGTAAATTTAGAGCTGATAGACGGCAATAAGCAGCTATCGGCAATCGGCAGGGCCGCCCAAGCCGAATTGCTGCAAAAATCGCTGGCTGCGCTGGAAGGCACGGAATTCTCAACTGAAACATTAAACGGCGCTTTAAATAAATTACTGGAAGACACCGGCGAAAAACCAGGCATACTGTTCAGCTTGATTAGGATTGCCACAACCTGGTCGCCGGCCAGCCCCGGCTTGGCCGAAACACTGAATTTACTTGGCAAAGACCGGGTTATTAAGCGGCTAAAAACCGCCGTCAGCGCCATAGGGTAAAACGCCTGTGTTAAAATAATCAGAAGTGTTCCAAGATATAGAAGAACCGCCAAAAGGGGCGGGCGACCAACTTAAAATGAACTTCTGGCAGCGCCTTAAGCATTGGTGGAAGGGCCTTAGCCGGAATTTGCGTTTTGGAATAATCAGCGCCGCGCTCCTGCTGTTCGGCGCCGCAGCCCTGGGTTATTTCACCCTCATCCAGCCGGATTCGCAACCTGATGTAATCATCGGCGAACATCATGAGATACCGCCCAAAACTGTTGCGTCGCCGTTAACCGGAATGCAGGTGGACCCGGCGTTGGCCGAGCGGCCGGTCACAGGCGTGATGATAGAGAACAGTCTAGATGCCCGGCCGCAATCCGGCCTTAACGAAGCAGGGGTGGTTTATGAAGCTATCGCTGAAGCAGGGATTACCCGGTTCTTGTCTTTATTCCAGGAGTCTCAGCCGCAATACGTCGGCCCGGTGCGATCGCTGCGCCCTTATTACATAGACTGGGCGACGCCGTTTGACGCCGGCATAGCGCATGTGGGCGGCAGCCCGGAAGCCCTTAAACAAATTAGGAGCAAAGGCAAAGATTTAGACCAGTTCTTTAACCCCGGGGCATATTGGCGCCAGTCATCACGAGCCGCGCCGCATAACATGTACACAAGCTTTAAGAACCTGGATAAATTAAATAAATCCAAAGGTTATAAACATAGTAAGTTTACTTCTTGGGAGCGCAAAGACGATCAGCCGCTGCCTACGCCAAAAGCGGTTACCATCAATGTAAATATATCCAGCGGCAGCTATAACTCGTCTTATAAATACGACGCCAAAAGCAATACTTATTACCGCAGCGAGGGAGGCGCTAAGCACGTCCAGCTTGCCTCACCCAACGATAAACACCCAAAACAGATTCATCCTAAGGTTCTGGTTGCGCTGGTGATGCCTTACGGCATAGAGTCAGACGGCTACCACAGCCGGTACAATACTTACGGTAAAGGTGTAATGTACGTTTTCCAGGACGGCAATGTCACTAAAGGCGTCTGGCACAAGAAAAACCGCTCATCCCAATTCTCGTTCACGGATAGCGCCGGCAAAACCATCGCGCTCGACGCCGGCCAGACTTGGTTAGTAGCTGTCGGCGCCACCAACCAGGTCACTTGGTCCGCGCCGAAGCCGGCCGCACAATCAAATCAATAGTGGTGATCCCAAGGGGAGTCGAACCCCTGTTGCTGGGATGAGAACCCAGTGTCCTAACCACTAGACGATGGGACCGCGTCGGAATCGAGGCAACGGCTTTCGTAAACAAGAATAATTTGCTTATTTGCAGCCTCGGCTCGCTTCCTCCTCTCAAAAACATGGCTCGACCAGATGCCGCGTTTTTGTAATTAGAACGGATATAATTTTAGCAAAAACAGAGGTGAAAAACCATAGCGGTGTCTGAATTTAATGCTTGAAAAGTACGCGCTGGCAGGCCTATAATAAGCATTAGCCATGTGAGGGCTTCCGCTAGGATTCCTCCTCGCAGACTTACATACACTTACGCTCCCAGTCATGGAACCGTGATAGACGGTCATCGTTCTTAGCTGGTAGCCGGGCGCCAAATCCGTCTGCTGACACCCCCAAGGTGAATCGGTTCTCTTTTAATTAACCCAGATTTCAGCAGGAGGAACTCAAAATGGAAAAAGTTACAGGTCTTAACAAAGAGGTGAACGTCGTGGGCTATTACTTTAAAAACGCCGGGCGGCGTCTGCTGGGCTTCCCCAAAAAGGTGGAGTTTGACGGCAGAAGCGTAGTGTTCACCGACAACGGGCGGCGCCGGCCGCTAAATAAAGCCGGGCGGCAGGTCCAGCTGTTTCGGATGAGCGACGGGCAGGCCAGCTACCAGCTGGAGTTTGACGCCGCCGACGCCAGCTGGAAACTGCTGTCAATCGGCGCTTAAGCGGCAGGGCTGATTAGATGCTTATCGTTATTGGTTGGCGAATTGACTTCGTCGCTTACGCGGAAGACTTCCAGGCCGCCGTCATGATAGGGGCGCAGAAACGGCTCGATGTCCCGGCGGGCGGTCTTGGCGGGGTCCAGCCAGGCCGCCTCGTCATCGGGATCCAGGATGACCGGCATGCGATTATGGACCTTGGACATCTCTTTGTTCGGCTCGGTGGTGATGATCGAGTAGGTCTGCCACTGCTTGCCTTCGGCGTCGGCCCAGCCGCTCCAGACGCCGGCAAAAGAGAATATACCGGCCTGCTTAGGATGTATATAAAAGGGCTGCTTGCGCGCTTTGGGCTCGGCCGGCTTCTGCCATTCGTAAAATCCGGTGGCCGGTATCAGGGCGCGCTTTTTCAGCACCACGCCGCGCCACATCGGCTTGTCAAAGATGGTGTCGTCGCGGGCGTTGATGAGCTTGTAGCCAATCTTAAGGTCTTTGGCCCACGCCGGCACCAGGCCCCATCTCATCATCTCTACGCGCCGTCCGCCTTCGTCCGGTTCTATCACCACCGGAAGCGTCTGGCCCGGGGCCACGTTGAAGTTTTCGCGGATGCCGTCCGGCGCCTTGGCCAGGTTGTACCGCTTGGCCAGGTCTTTGGCTTTTACCTGAAGTACATACCGCCCGCACCCATCATCAACCACACCTTCCGCACCAGTCAGCCTGCCGTCCAGCACAGCTGGCCGCGCCGCTGGCTTTTTGGCTATTTCCGGCTTGCCGCTTTGCGGTCCGTGCTCGCCGTATTTCATATACGCCTCGCTTGCGCTCCGCAGCGTCGCACCAAAACTAGCCTAAATGCGGCAGGCGTGGAAACCATAAATATATTTTAAAGGAGGAACAAAAAATGCGCGAAAAGATAAACCAAAAGGTCAGCGTGGTCAGCTATTACAGCTCCCGGCGGAACATCACCATGCCTTACACCATACGCTGGAAAAACCGCGATTACGTGATAGGCGAGCTGGGGTTCCCGCACAAGTATAAGCACGGCGATACCTGGCACCACATATTCGAGGTGGTAGACAAGGATGAAACGCTGGCCTTCAGGCTGAACTTCAACACCAAAGAGCTCACTTGGGTCTTGGAAGTCGTCAGCGATGGATTATCTACTTAACAAATCCTGTCCGCTGGTAATGCACATAGACCTAAACAGCTGTTTTGCCATTGTGGAGCAGCAAGCTAACCCGCTGTACCGCAACAAGCCGGTAGCGGTGGCGGCTTACGATACGCCTAGGGGGATGGTGATAGCCAGCAGCTACGAAGCCAAAGCCAAGGGCATCAAGCTGGGCGTCAACGTCGGCGAGGCCCGGGCTCTAGACCCAGGCGTTATCGTGCTGATGCCCGACCCGCACAAATACATCGCCGCCCACCGGCTGTTCAAAGAAGTGGTAGACGAATACACCAGCAGCGTGTACGACAAAAGCATAGATGAGTTCGTGATTGATTTTGCCGGCAGCCCGGCTGTCCGCGAGGGCAGGGACCTGATAGATATAGGCTACGAGATAAAGCACAAAATCAAAGACCGCGTCGGCTCGTACGTGACCGTCAACGTAGGCATCGGCGCCAGCCGCTTCTGGGCCAAAACGGCCGCCGGCCTGAACAAACCCGACGGCCTGAACGTAATGGACGCCTCCAACGCGCTTTCCATATACGGGCGCCTGTCGCTGACCGACCTGACCGGTATAAATTACCGCTACGAAGCCCGGCTGAACGAAGCCGGAATCTTTACGCCGCTGCAATTTTTGGCCGCCTCGCAGGACAAGCTGAAGCGGCGGGTTTTTAAGAGTATCGTCGGTGACCAGTGGTACGCCCGTCTCAGGGGATTCGAGGTGGATGACCGGCGCTTCGCCAGAAAATCCATCGGCCACAATTACGCCATCAAGGTCAAGACGCGCGACCGGGCCGAGCTGGCGCGGCTGCTGATGAAGCTGTGCTACAAAGCCGGCCGCCGCATGAGGAAACAGGGGTATCTGGCGCGCGGCATACACCTGTCTTTGGGTTTCCAGTCGGGCGACTGGTGGGCTAAAAGCCGCAGCACCGGTTCCGCCATGTACTCCAACGACGAGATATTCTTCCACGCCGGCAAACTGCTGGAAGAGGCATATCTGCCCGACCTGGCAACGCATATATCGGTTTCGGTTTACGGCTTGCGGCCGGTTGACCCGCAGCAGCTCAGCATCTTCGGCGGTACTCGGTGCGACTCCAGGCTGCTATCGGACGCGCTGGACTCGATTAATGACCGCTGGGGCGAATACACGGTCATACCGGCCGCTATGCAGGGCATGGAGGGCGTCATACTGCAGCGCATCGCCTTCGGCAGCATAAAAGACTACATAGATTGAATTTTTCACTCATACAACAGATAATTAAACCAAGCATGAGCATTAAGAGGAAAAGGAACAGCCCGAGCGCCGGATTCATTCCGCGCCCGGCGCGATGAGGGAAAACCTTAGGTTGTCCCTCATGGTTTATTTGGTGGGAAAAATAAATAATCGGAAGACGGGGCGCCGATGCTGGGAATAGGCAAGCGCAAAAGCGCCAATCCTGAAGAACTGAATACCAGTTTTCTACTGAGCGCAATTGTCGACGGCGTCATTCTGGTAGACGGCGATAATACCATCCGGCTGTTCAGCACAGCCGCCAGCTCAATTACCGGCTGGAAGGTAGAAGAGGCGGTAGGCTTGGACTTTCGAAGCGTTATAAACATAACTGACGAACACGGGCAGCCGTATCCGCCCGAACTTCATCCGTTCGCCCAGGCGCTGAGAACACGCTCGACTGTCAGGGACAGCCGCGGGCTGCTTAGCACCAAAAGCGGCAAGCTGGTGCCCATATCGCTGATAGTGTCGCCGATCCTGGAAGACGTAAAGAATATGTCAACGGGCGTTTTGGGCGTATTGCGTGATGTAACTACAGAAAAACAAGACGAAAACCGCCGCTCGGAGTTCGTCAGCACCGCCAGCCACGAGATGCGTACGCCAATCGCTGCCATAGAGGGCTATTTGTCATTAGCTCTTAACCCTAAAGTCGCCAACATTGATGCCCGCGGCAGGAATTTGCTGGAAAAAGCCCATGCCGCCACCCAGCACCTTAGCCAGCTTTTCGTAGACCTGCTGACAAGCGCCAAAGCCGAGGACGGCCGGCTGGCAAGCTATCCCAAAGTTATAGAACTCGGTGAAGTATTGGAGCAAATAACCGATGCTTCTCGTTTTACCGCCGAGAAAAAAGGCTTAGTGCTTAAGTATGTTTTAAGCGCCGGCACCGATATCAGGGGCGGCAAAGTGGTTAGGCCGTTGTTTTATGTGTACGTAGATCCAAACCGCATTAGGGAAGTTTTGCAAAACCTGGTAGACAACGCTGTCAAATACACCAATGAGGGATGGGTAACAATATCTTTAACGGGCGACAATAATGTAGTCCAGGTTCAAATCAAGGATTCAGGCATCGGCATTGCCGAAGAAGATATACCCCACCTATTCCAGAAATTTTACCGGGTTGATAATTCGATGACCCGGACGGTTGGCGGAACCGGCCTGGGGCTATTCATTTGCAAAAAGATAATAGAGCTATATAACGGACGGATATGGGTGGACAGCCATTACGGCAAAGGCAGTACTTTTTACATTAACTTGCCGCGGCTCTCCAAGGAGCAGGCGCTGCACATGCAGCAGTCCGAGGCTTCCTCGCTCAGCCCGCTGGATAATCCATGAATTTTTGTTACAATGATGGAAAGCGTAAGCGTAATCAGTAATGCCTAAAGTCCTACTAGTAGAAGACGACAACAACCTGCGGGAGATCTTCGAGATGCGCTTGCAGGCTGAAGGCTATGATACGCTTAGCGCCAGCGACGGCGAAGAGGCCCTGGGGGTGGCGACCAAAGAGAAGCCGGCATTGATAATAGCTGATGTGATGATGCCCAAGCTGTCCGGTTTCGAAATGCTTGAAACACTAAGGTCGTCGCCGGAAATGAGCGCCACCAAGGTGATAATGATGACGGCTTTAGGCCAGGCGGAGGACCGCGCTCGCGGCGAAAAGCTGGGCGTGGTAAAATACCTCGTGAAGTCCCAAGTCACCTTGGAAGATTTCGTTCGCGTAGTCCGCGAAGTCTTGCCGCCCGACGGGAAGCAAGCCGCCGCGGGCTCGGCGGAACCACCAAACGGTCAAGAGGGTCAATCAAATAACAAGCAAGAAAGCGAGCAGAATATGCAAAACGACAATACCAACCCCATGACGCCACCGGCAGGTGACCAGCCAGCTGGCGACAATCCGGTAACGGGCGGCGACAGCTCGTCTGCCCCGGGTAGCGATCCTATGAGCACCGCTCAAGAGCAAAACGCTGTTAATAACCAAGTTAATGATTTCGCGGCCAGCGCGCCCGCGGACCAGCCGGCAACACCGGCAGATCCGGCTGCTCCGGCCGATCCGGCCGCGCCCGTAACACCTCCGGCTGATGCCGGTTCAATGGGTGGCGCACCGACAATGCCTCCGGCAGGCGACACGCCTCCGGCCGAACCGCCCAAGCCAGAAGGCGAAGCGCCGACACCGCCCCCAGCTGGCGTATAAACCGACCAGAAGGATATAAAACGCGGCCGCATACGGCCGCGTTTTTAGTTTGAATTAAGCTATAATACCCCTTAATGAGCCAAAAGGTACCAATCGTGGCAATAGTTGGCCGCGCCAATGTCGGCAAATCTTCGCTTTTTAACGCACTTATCGGGCGTCGCGAAGCAATAGTGGCTATGGAGCCGGGGACGACAAGGGATAGGATAACTGCCAAGGCCACCGCCGGCGGCAAAGATTTTTGGCTGGTTGATACAGCCGGCATGAAAGGAGCCGAAGATGAGTTTGAGCTTGGTATCCAGGAGCAGATTCAGGAAGCCGCTGATTCTGCCAGCGTGATATTGGTAGTCGCCGAAGCCAGCGTACCGATAACCGCCGAAGACAGGCGCGTCGCCAAAATGGCCTTAAAAAGCCGCAAACAAGTTCTGCTGGTAGTTAATAAGATGGATAAGAACCGCAAAGCCGGTCTGGACGCGTGGCGGGCTCTAGGCATAAAGGTCATAATTGGCACCAGCACCACGCAAAAAACCGGTATAACCGAATTATTAAATGCCGTAGCCAAAAACCTGCCGGACGCAAAAATACCTAAGCCGAGCAACCTGATACGTATAAGTATTTTGGGGCGGCCCAACGTCGGTAAATCATCGCTGTTCAACAGCCTGGCGGCAAAGCAGCAGGCGCTGGTTGCGCCCCAAGCCGGAACAACCAGGGACGTCAACCGGCTTGGACTGCGTTATAAGTCGCGCGATATCGAAATTGCCGATACCGCCGGGATACGCCGCCCCGGCCGGATTGAGCGGGGAGTGGAGCACTTCAGTGTGCTGCGTTCAATGGCAGCCATAGAAGAGTCGGATTTATGCTTGCTGGTAATGGATTCAGCCGAGCCAAATACCCAGTTGGACCAAAAAATAGCCGGTATGATAAAAGACGCCGGCAAAGGCCTTATTATTGTCCTCAATAAATGGGATGCAGTAGAATCAGATACTACAAGGGAGGGCTTGGGCGCGCAGACGTCAGCAGCCTTCCCGTTCGCGCCGTGGGCGCCGCTGGTCTTTACCAGCGCGGTAAGCGGGTTGAACGTTACGAAGTTACTTGAGCTGGCGCTGGAGATTGATTCAGCCCGCCGCACAAAATTCCAAACGGCCGAACTTAACCGATGGCTGAGAGATACCGTAGACAGTAAAGAGCCGCCACCATCCCGCAGAATGCTGCCAAAGCTAAATTACATGGTTCAGGAAGACGATATAGACATGCCCAGTTTCAAAATCTTCGGCGCGCACACAAAATTCCTGCATTGGAGCTATAAGCGTTATCTTGAAAGGCGATTCCGTGAACGCTGGCCGCTGTCGGGTACGCCGCTAAAATTCTGGTTTATAGATAAGAGGGAAGGGTAGAATTAGCTTATGGGGCTGATACAAAAAAAGCCGTACGTCACAAGCAGCGCGCCCGCCTATACTATCGGCGCAACTAAGGATTTGCTGATTATCGGTCTTGGTAATCCCGGTAAAAAGTTTAGCGCTACCAGGCACAATGCTGGCTTTATGGCTTTAGACTACTTCGCACAGCAGAATGATTTCCCGGCATGGACTAAAAAGAAAGACCTTAAGTGCGACATTGCGATATCGGCTATGGGCAGCAGCCGGGTTATTCTTTGCAAACCGGCGACACAAATGAACCTAAGTGGGGAGTCGGCTGAAACCGTTCAGCATTTTTACCGGATTTATAACCCGCAGACACTGGCCGTATTCGACGAATTAGCCATCCCTTTCGGACAGCTCAGAACCCGAATTGGCGGCAGCGATGCCGGACACAACGGTGTCAAATCGCTGATAGAACATATAGGCGGGGATTTTGGCCGCCTGCGTATAGGCATCAATTCGGAACTGTCAAAAAATAGCGATTCTGCCGCGTATGTGCTTAAGAAATTCAGCAAAGAAGAAAGGGCCGAACTTCCAAAAGTTCTGCGAGAAGCAAACGCGCTGATTACCGAATATATCTTCGGCGACAAACTGCACCACGAAACGCGCACAGTTTTATAGGCGCCAAACTAAAAGAGCCTCTGGAGGGGGTGGGCACCGCCAGAGACTCTTTCAGGGGACGAGACCTGCTCATCCCTCAAATACACCCTTCAACCCCACCATCGGCAAAGCTGGCTATGAACCTGCGAATATGCGAAGGTTAAGCGCCGCCCCGCCGCAAGCAGCGGGGACGCGTGCGTGAGCACGCTAGCCTACCCACATTGAATGGGACCGTAGAGTTAAAGGGGTTAGTTTGTCTAAGATTCCCGCCCAATTCTGAACTTTTTAAACTTTAGCATTTGTCTGGCGGTTATCGCCCGCATATACTACTTACCAAAGCTCAAAATTGGGCAGGCAGGGTGCAAGTGGAGGGTACAACTTACGCCTTATCTTAGACAATCTAACATAATGTTAGTTGGGGGTATAAGGTGCGGTAAGCATCAAATAATGCTTACGGATTGCTATTTTAGCAAAAAAATGGTTTAGAGTCAATAATAAATAATATTATGCTATGAACGTCAATACTCTTAAGCTTAGCCGGCAAGAAGTTTCAAGGTTATTAGGTTCTCTGGAGCCACGCCCAGCAAATTTGTTCTGGCGGGGCGCATCACCGGATATGATATTAGCCCGGCCAAAGGTGGCTTTTGTCGGCAGCCGCAAAGCAACCGCCTACGGCAGGACAATTACAGACCGTTTAGCTGGCGAAATTGCCAGCGCCGGCGCAGTTATAGTCAGCGGGCTGGCTTTTGGCATTGACTCTTTTTCTCACAGGGCCGCTTTGGAGGCAGGCGGTTTAACAGTCGCCGTACTGCCGACACCTCTCGATAAGATTACGCCGGCAGCCAACCTCTGGCTTGCCAGCCGGATTATAAAGGGCGGCGGCGCGTTAGTTAGCGAATATCCAGCCGGCGCGGAAATCCATAAGGTAAACTTTATCGCCCGCAATCGGATTGTCGCGGCTTTAGCCGATGTCCTGGTGATAACCGAAGCCGCCCGCAATAGCGGCAGCCTGCATACTGCCAGGTTCGCGCTTGAGCAGGGTAAAACTGTTATGGCCCTGCCGGGTAATATTACAAGCCCGGCATCGGAAGGCTGTAATAACCTTATAAAAAGCGGCGCCGTGCCGGTTACGGCGGCCGATGACATTTTCTTCGCGCTCGGAATCAAGCCGGCCAAAGAAAAAACCATCAGCAGAATTGCCGGTTCCGGCCGCCAGCAGAAACTCTTCGAGCTGATTGCCGGCGGCACCGCAGGGCAGGAAGAACTGGTAGCCGCCAGCAGCCTGCCGGCGGCAGAAGTCAGCTCGGCATTGACCGATTTGGAACTGCGCGGGCTTATTCGCCCGGCAGGCGGCGGGCAGTGGATAATTAGATAACGGCCGGCCGGCCGGCCATTCATGCTACTATGTGCGTTATATGGCGAAAAACCTTGTGATTGTCGAGAGCCCGGCCAAAGCCAGAACACTGGCGCAGTTCCTTGGTAGTGAGTACGACACTATAAGTACTTTCGGGCATATCCGCGACCTGCCGAAAAAGCAGCTGGGAGTTGATATTAAAAAGAATTTTGAGCCGCAGTACCAGATATCGCCTGATAAAGAGGATGTTGTTAAAAGCCTAAAAAAAGCCGCCAAAGGCAAAGAAATCTGGCTAGCGACTGATGAAGACAGGGAAGGCGAAGCCATTGCCTGGCATGTCTGTAATGTTCTGGGACTGAATACTGCCAAAACGCCCCGCATCGTATTCCACGAAATCACCAAGCCGGCTATCACCAGCGCTATATCCAATCCGCGTCTTGTAGATACCAAACTGGTTGATGCCCAGCAAGCCAGAAGGGTGCTAGACCGCCTGGTCGGCTACGAGCTTAGCCCGGTACTATGGAAAAAGGTCAGAGCCGGCTTATCGGCCGGCCGGGTACAGAGTGTGGCAGTCCGATTGATCGTTGAGCGTGAAAGAGAAATCCAAGCCCATAAACCGGCCAGTGAATTCAAAGTCACAGCGGTATTTGATGCGAAAGGCGGAGAACTGCCCGCCGAGCTTGAACGCCGTATAAAGCAGGGCGCCGACGCAAAATCATACCTTGAGCACGCCAAGAAAGCCGAATTTAAGGTGGCATCCGTCGAGCAAAAACCAGGTAGCCGCTCGCCCTCAGCGCCTTTTACGACCAGCACTATGCAGCAGGAAGCAGCCCGGCGGCTGGGTTATGGCGTCAGGCAGACAATGCGTCTGGCCCAGCGGCTTTACGAACACGGCCACATTACTTATATGCGAACCGATAGCACCCACCTCTCGCCTATAGCCGTTAAGGCGGCTAATGATTACATAGTCTCTGAGTTTGGCCAGAAGTACTCGCAAACGCGGCAATACAAAACAAAGAGCCAATCGGCGCAGGAAGCACACGAAGCAATCAGGCCGACAGATGTCAGAAAAACCAAAGCCGGAGCTGATGCCCAAGAACACAAGCTTTACGATTTAATCAGGAAGCGCATGCTTGCCAGCCAGATGGCAGCGGCGCAGATCGACAGGACCGAAGTTTCTATCAGTGTAAGCGGCCGTGACGAGCGTTTCATCGCCCGCGGCGAGGTTTTGCGCTTTGACGGCTTTTTAAAGGTGTATGGCGGCGGCAAGGAAGATAAAATTCTGCCGCCGGTAGACGAGGGCGATACGCTAAAGCTGCGCTCGATGCTGGCTGAAGAAACTTTCAGCCGGGCAGCCGCGCGCTACGGCGAAGCCAGCTTGGTCAAGCAGCTCGAAGAACTTGGAATCGGACGGCCCAGCACATACGCACCGACTATCGGGACGATTCAGGACAGGGGATATATTGAGAAGAAAGACCTTGAAGGCGAGACCCGGCAAACCCGCCAGATTATCTTGGAAGCCGGTAAAATCACCCAAAAGCAAGTAGACACGGTCGTAGGCGCCGACCGCGCCAAGCTTATCCCGACACAGCTGGGCGAAATCGTCACCGATTTTCTAATGAAGTATTTTTCCAGCATCATGGATTACAAATTCACCGCCAAAGCCGAAGATGACTTGGACGATATCGCTATGGGAAAAACCGAATGGCAGGCCATGCTTGAACAATTTTATAAGCACTTCCACCCACTGATAGATAAATCGCAAAAAGCCAGCCGTTCAGAAACATTGCAAGTAAGGAAATTAGGCAAGGATCCTAAAACCAAAGAACCGGTATACGCCCGATACGGGCGCTACGGGCCGGTTCTGCAGCTTGGCGAGACTCCGGATGCAAAAGATAAATCGGCGCCAAAACCGAAATTCGCTCCGCTGCCGGAAAATACCGAATTAGACGAAGTAACACTGGAACAGGCGCTGCCGATGTTCAATCTGCCGCGCGAAGTGGGCACAACTGGCAGCGGCGAGCTAATCACGGCGGACATTGGCCGATATGGCCCTTATATAAAGATAGGCAAGCGGTTCATCAGCATCAAAAATCATGACCCGCTAAGAATCAGTGAAACCGAAGCCCGCAAGATAATAAAAGAAGCGGACGCTGCAGCCAAAGCCAAAAACATAGCCGATTTTGGTACGATAAAGGTATTAAGAGGGCCATATGGGCCATATATTACCGACGGGAAAAGGAATGCGCGGGTGCCAAAAGATATGGCTCCGGAAAAAATCACCGAGACCAAGGCCAAAGACTTATTAGAAAAATCTCCTTCTAGGCCACGCCGTTTCCCCAACCGCAAGCCCTCCGGCCAGTAGCGAAATCTTAAGCTGGCAAACACTTGAGAAAACAGAAGGAGCTTGATCTATTTGGCCGATCGACATCCGGTTTTCGATGTGTTTGGCAGGGTAAGAAAGAGCGTTTTTCCACATATTTCTCTCCCTGTAAAACAACTTCCGTAGTAAATTAGACATAAACGGATTGTGCAAAACAGTCTAATCGGTGATACAATAAATTTGTTCGGGAAGCGAGTTGACTTTTAAAATTAATAATTTTATAATAAGTTTAGTAAACTGTAAAATAGTGTAGAAAAAGCATGGATGATGCCGGTACTGCTGAACAGGTAAAGCTTGATGACGTCATTAAAGACGTTCTGAATACTATTGACCGCGAGCGCGAAAGGGAGATAATTTCCCGCCGTTTTGGCCTTTATGACCGAAAGGAAACACTTGAGCAAATCGGTGAACTGCTGGGGATTACCCGCGAGCGGGTCAGGCAACTGGAAAAAGCCGTTATCACAAAGCTTAAATCAACCGGCAAGGAATTGCCCCACATACAAAAAGTAGAGAGCCAGCTTTCCGGCCATCTATCACAGATGGGGCATGTCGCGCGTACCAGCGAATTGGCGCAAAAGTTTCCTAATAAAAACGCCAAGATTGACCAATCGCGGGTTGCGTTTTTAGCTCACTTAAGCCCGGGCCTGGCTGTCATAGAAGATAATGACCATTACTTCCATGCCGTTGGCTTAGCCGCCAAGCACTCTGAGAAGCAAATCCGAGAACAGGTCGAAAAAATAGTCGAATGCATCAAAAAAATCGGCGAACCTACCGACATTGAGACTGTGGCAAAACAGGTAGGCAATGAAGACGCCAAGAACGTCGAGGCGCTGGCCGGAATATCCAAAAACATCGCCAACCTGCACGGCCGGTGGGGCTTGGTTAGGTGGCCGATGGTTAATCCCAAGAATATCCGCGACAAGATTTACGTGATACTCCATGACAACAAGAAACCGATGCATTTTTCGGAAATAGCTGAAGCAATCAAGAAAAGCGATTTTAAACGAAAGAATGTTACAACCCAGGCGATTCACAACGAATTGATTAAAGACTCCCGTTTTGTCCTGATAGGGCGGGGTATTTATGCTCTTAAGGAATGGGGTTATAAAAAAGGTACGGTCGCGGATGTTATCGCCGAGGTATTGCGAAAAGAAGGCGGGCCGCTGCACCGTGATGAGATCGTCCGCCGCGTGCTCAAAAGCCGCCACGTTAAGGAAACCACCATTCTTCTGAATCTGCAGGGCAAGCCGCAGTTCAAACGCGTCGCCAAAGCTACCTACGCTTTAGCCGAATAAAAAATCAAGAAATAAAAATTATGGCGGAGTACATCCATAATTCTTAGTCCATAAACCGTAATTCAACCGGTTCTAGATGTATAATGGTTAAGTAATGGCTTTATTGGGTAGGCGTAAAATCGTCGAGGCGGCGCACGACCACATTCTTTTAATGTTGGAGGTGCCGCGTACGAATGACAAGAAAGAGCTGGCTGCCGAACAGATGCTGGCTGCCTTGCACGGTATTCTGCGTCCCAAAAAAGAACTTAAACTTAGTGGCACCTTGCAGGAGCATATCAGCCTGGAGGTTGTCGCTATCGGCCAAAGGATACGCTTTTATATCTGGACTCCTAAGCACCTTCAGGCATTCGTGGAGGGGCAAATATATGCCCAGTATCCGACTGTCCATATATATGAACAGGACCACGATTACGCCGACCGCCATCTGCGGCAGACAGTTGTACACAGCGCCGAGCTTACTCTGTCTGACAACGAGACAATTCCGATTAAAACTTTTCCGAGTTTCGAAGTAGACCCGCTGGCTGCCATAACCGCCACACTGGCTAAACTTGATAAAGAAGACGAAGAAATGTGGATTCAAATTATGGCCCGGCCAATTCCGGATGATTGGCACCGTAAAGCCGCTAAAGTTGTCAGCCGTATCCGAAACCGACAAGGCATCCTGTCAGGCGGCAGCGGGGAACTGGTAAGTTACGCCGCCCAGGCGTTTGCTGCACTGGCCAGGCCGCCAGTACCCGGCGAAGGCGGCAAGACAGAAACCGAGCTGTCCGAGCGCGATAAAAGCCGGATTGCGGCGATTGAACAAAAAAGCACCAAGCTTGGCTACCAGGTAAAAGTCAGGTTCTTATACGCAGGCCACGATCAGCACACCGCCAGGCTTCGCATGCAGGCGCTGGTTGGCGCTTTTAAGCAGTTTAATACCACCAATTTGAATGGTTTCAGCGCCAAGGGCGCCAGTTTTGACAGGGATAAACAGCTGGAGTACCAAACGCGCTTTTTCATCGATAGCGGTTATATCCTGAATATTGAAGAGTTGGCCAGCTTATTCCACTTGCCGCATACCTCTGTAGAAACGCCAAATATTGTCTGGGCAACGGTAAAAACCGCCGAACCGCCGGCCAACGTACCTATAGCACAGCCTGGCCATGAATCGGCTATAAGTTTGTTTGGCGTTACTAACTTCCGCGGCGACAACACCATATTTGGAATTTACAGGGGAGACCGTGGCAGGCATGTTTATATACTCGGTCAGACCGGGACAGGGAAGACCGGTTCGCTGGAACTTCTGACGCTTTCTGATATTTACTGGAACCAGGGATTCGCGGTGATTGACCCGCACGGCGACTACGCCCAAAGCGTATTAAAATTTATACCCGAACGCCGCCTGGAAGACGTCGTTTATTTTAATCCGGCCGACAGGGAATTTCCTATCGGTTTTAATCCTCTTGAAGTCATAGACCCGACACTGAAGGGGCATATAAGCTCAGAGATGGTCGGCGTACTTAAACGTTTATTTGCCGACAGCTGGGGGCCACGGTTGGAATATATACTTCGGTATACATTGCTGGCGCTACTGGACTACCCGGATTCCACGCTGCTTGATATTACCAGGATGCTGACTGAAAAACCTTTCAGGCAAGAAGTTATTAGCCACATCGATGATCCGGTGGTCAGAAACTTCTGGGTTAATGAGTTCGCCGCCTGGAATGATAAGTTCGCCACAGAGGCAATCGCGCCGGTACTCAACAAAGTCGGGGCGTTTACGGCTAACCCGATGGTGCGTAATATTATCGGCCAGCCAAAAAGTACATTTAACATCCGCCAAATCATGGACGAGGGCAAAATACTTATAGTAAATTTGAGCCGCGGGCTGCTTGGCGAAGATAACGCAGGGATTTTAGGCGCAATGATGGTTACCAAGATCCAGCTGGCGGCTATGAGCCGTGCAGACGTGCCGGAACACGAGCGCCGGCAATTCTACTTGTACGTCGACGAGTTCCAGAACTTTGCCACCGACAGCTTCGCAGTAATTCTTAGTGAAGCCCGCAAATATGCCCTTAATTTGACTATCGCCAACCAGTACATCGCCCAAATGGAACAACCCGTCCGCGACGCCGTATTCGGAAATGTCGGCACAATTGTGAGCTTCCGCGTCAGTCCTGACGATTCGCCGTTTTTGCAGAAGTATTTTGAACCGCAGTTTGAGTCGGCCGACCTGATACAGCAGCACAACCGCCACTTTGTGGTCAGCATGACGATTGAAGGCGAAAAAGCCCCGGCGTTTTCCGCCAAAACACTAAATTTACCGCAGCCGGTTGAAGACCTTACGCCAAGAATCGTCGAGCAGTCGCGCCGCCTGTACAGCCGCCAGCGCGCCGATATTGAAAAAATCATACATACGGCAGCCAATAAGGCGTCAGCGTACAGCGGCCAGCAGAATAAACCGCAGAATCAGCCGCAAAAACCCCCGCAGCCAACTAAGCCTCAAACCAAGCCGGTTAATAATGAAAAAGCAGGCAAAGCCGCCGCCGGCCTGCTGCGCTCATTATCGCCCAACACCAGACCGGAAACTCCGGCAAAAAAGAGAAGGCGCCGGCGCAGCCGCCGAAAATCTACGGCTGATATGCAGCATCAGGCTGCTGTTAACCAACACAGCCCTCAGGCCGTTAGCGATCAAGAACACACTATCCGCCTTAGATAGATTTTATTAATATAAAACATTTTGCGAACATTTAATACAAATAAGCATGCGGGTAATTGGAATAAATTTTATATAGGCGGGGTAAGAAAGTTTGTGATATTTAAAATTATTAAAAAATTATTTATAAACTAATTTTTCAGAATGGCAGGGCGGTAGTTGAAGCGAAAAGCAGTGTATATACTATGTGTCGCACAATGTATATTTTGCGACTTGTAATATTTCTTACAGGTTGATTAACGATACCTCTATTAACAGGGGGTATAGAGACTCAACGCGTCTTTTGCCTATATATTTTATTTCTAAATACACATTGTT
>DASUJO010000019.1:0-3331 GCA_036279215.1 Saccharimonadales bacterium (SeqCode) | reverse complement strand
CTGGCAAATTCCGGCTGCATCATTTTTACCGATTTATTGCGCGGCAGGGCGTTAAAATCGCCGGCGATTACCGCCGGCGAACCGGCAAACCGCAATACTTTAATAACTTGCTCTTGCCGCGCGCGGTCTTTAAACGGGCTGAAGTACAGATGCACATTCACAAAGTTTATACGTCTGCCACCAATATTCAGCGGCACCAGTTGGGCCACGCGGTTTTGGCTGAGCGCCAGGCGCTTGTTGCCATGCGGTTTGTATTTGGTAAATACCGCCGAACCATAACTACTGTCTATGCCACTACGGCGGCAGATGAGCATGTTATAGCCGGGCAGTGCCCGATTAAATATTTTGTGCACGCCGCCGCTAATATCTACCTCTTGCAGCATCAGAACATCCGGCTTTAGCCGCTTTATTTCTTCCAAGGCCAAGTCAGTGCGCTCGCGGCGCAGCCAGTCGTCCTGAAGCAGATTTAGGGTAAGTATTCTAAGCGCGGGCACCGGCTAGTTCAGGTTGTAATGCGGTTTATGGTAGCGGTCCTTAAGCTCCAGCAGTACCATGCCCGAACCTATCCAGAAACTCACCAGCATCATAAAGAAGCCGATGTACGGTATCAGGTACAGCACCAGCAGAATCACGCCGCCGACCACGATTATGGCCAGCGGGTTGCGCTGCGAATGCCAGACCATCCGGCCCACGTAGTAAGCCGTGAACCAGCCGCTGGTTATGGCCACCAGAATCCAGCTGAGTAACAAAAGTATTCCCAGCGGAATGCCAATGACTGTTATCATCAGCAGCACTACGATTATCGGTACAAAAATGCTGGCCAAAAAACCGGTTAGCAGCACCCACCATGGCCGGCGGATCGCCTGCCCGCTTACGGTGTGCACCAACCGCGGGAATATTACGGTAAGAACGAATGCGGTCAGCAGCAGCAGAAGCGCCAGTATCAGCGCCAGGCCGTTGCCGAACCAGCCCAATGTCACCCAGGCCTTTTGGCCGTTTTCCGGTAGTTTTTGCGTAACCTTGCCGCCTACGTCTGCGCCTTCGGCAATGCTTATCTGATTTTTACTGGTGTACTCAATTCCGCCGCCCACTTTGGCGGTATTGTTAAGGGTTATATGCCCCGCCTGTCCTTTGATGTCGCGAGTTACCGAGCCGCTCAGCGTGGCATTTGCCACGCTCATAGCCAGGTCGCGGCCGATGGTGCCGTTCAGGTGCAAATCGCCGCCGCCCAGGCTGGCATCGCCGCTTATTTTACTTCGCGAATCGGTAGTAATTGTCTGGGCGCCGATTGTGGCGTTGCCGTTCACCGTGCCGTCCAGATTCACCGTCTGCGCGCCCAGCCGCACGTCGCCTTCAATAGTTCCGCTGATATTTATAGTCTGGGCGCCGCAAATCACGTCGCCCTTCACCGTTCCGCTGATATTCAGCGTTTGCGCGCCGCAGAACACGTCGCCGTTTACCGTGCCGGCGATATCAATCGTCTTGGCGCCGGCCCACAGGCTGCTATCTACCGTCTGTCCCGAAGGCACATTGGCAGAATTACCACTCTTAAACTCGGTCCAGGCCTGCGCCCTTGCCCCTACAAAAATTAGTAATAAAAACGCCCCGACCAGTGACAACGCGAGCCAGCTACCCTTTTTCATCCGCCAATCCCCTTACTACGCTATATTATATATCAATTGTCCAAATTGATGTTAAACGTCTTACAACGGTACAAAATATATCGAAGCTGGCGGAGTCTATCCACTCGCTTAATTTACTTACTTTATCTGTTAATTTTTTCTTTTTGGAAATTTTTAATATCGTGCTCTAAACGCGGAATCTCTTCTTCTAGAATGCGTTTTACATCATCCTTTAAGGTTTCATCGCCTTCATCAAAATTAAGCGTCCAGCCAATTGTGTTAAACCAAATCCAAGCTTCATTACTAGGCTTTTTGCCTAAGAACTCCATTACAATTCGCTGACCAGATTGCTGCTGATGAGTAAGAGACTCTGAATTAAATGCCAAGTTTATGCGTGTCCAACCACTTGCTTCACTTTTAAGTTCATAATAATATGCATGGCCACTTCGCCATCCTCCATCCTCACTCTTACGTTTTGGAATAAGTGAATCCATAAAATCTGTAGTAAAACGTAGATACGAACTAGTTGAATGCTCAAGATCAAGAGCTATATAAGGTAAGCTGAACTCGACTATCCAGTCAGCAAATTTCTGATACCGATTCGTTTTTACGCCCAAACGTGCCACCTCGATTTCGCGAGTACGTTCTAGGGGCGCAAGCCAAACCTTAATGGCAACATCGGCTAAAGAGTGCGCGCGTTTTTGAATACTGCTAATATTCCACCCGTCTGACGTATCGATATTTCTTGTAATCTGCCAATCTGATTTTTTAATATTAGGAATCTTGTCAGCAAACGAATGATTGGAATTATCAATATTATCTGGCATATTTAGCGGTGTTAAGTTTCCTATGGTATTTACCCATTCCGCATGCTCGCTCATAGTAATGCCGGGCCATTTTTTCGAATTAATAGTTTGAGGCATTATATGCTCGATAGATTCGAGAACTATTTCGGTTTGGTCATTTGATAATGCTTCCGAAAGCTTTACTTGTACATATTGACGATAGTTTTTGTAGAAATCATATCTAACAAAAGCCTCCTTAAACATCGCATTACTTGGATATATGTCTCTTAATCGATAGTTTGAAAGCTCAAACCATAAATATTCGGCATATGTATCATTACTTTTCTTATTTTTTAAAATCTCAAGAATTCTGGTAGTTAAAATATTGCCAATTTCGCCCGTATTAATGATATTCGTAATACGCGCTCTAAATGACCAAGATGCAATTACTTCAAACGTTTTGTTGACATCTTTAAATTCGATTTTTCCGCGATCGGCTCGTTCAAGTAGCCACATTATAGTCGGTGTAGCTGGTAACATTCTAAGATCATCAAGATCTTGCAATAGTTTTCCAGTAGATGCATGTTCTTTGTCAATCAATTCTGGTCGCTTAATCCATCGATAGTATTTAGAAAAGTGGGCCAATTCTTCTATAGCTTCTTCTGCGTTTCCAAAATATTCTTTGTATTTTTTCTTAAATTCTTTATATTCTGTATCTTTTTTGACATCCTCATTAGTCTTAAGTGTTAGATATCGTCTAATGTAGTCGCTAATATTTTCATTTCCTACATTTCTTTCGATTACAAGCCAGTAATTTCGATAGTATTCTTCTTGTTTATCAGATCCTATTTCAAGCAGTAAGAAGTTGCGCAGCAAGTCTGCAGTCGATAGCGGTTCGCCAGTAGCATTAATACTCTCAAATAT
>DASUJO010000018.1:0-26447 GCA_036279215.1 Saccharimonadales bacterium (SeqCode) | reverse complement strand
GGCTGTACCGGAGGGCAAGCAACTTTGGCTTTGAAGTTTACGAACCTGGTAGTAGAACCGGCGATATCGCCTACGTTTACTCCGGCGGTAGTGATGCCGTCGGACAGGTTCTTGATGACGCTGCCGTTACTGTCGTAGAGTACGGTTGAGCCGCTCTGGTAAGCCAGGCTGCCGTTATTTGGCAAGCTAACGCTTACACTGCCGGTGGTGCCTTGGCTGGCGCCTTCGGCAGGAGTAGCTGTCATTTTACCGCTGACAAGATTGGCGCTGACTTGAACGTTTGTCAGCCCGCCAAACGCGGCATTATGCAAGCGGATGCTGTATTGAAGATCCTCGTTGCAGGCGGCAGAAACAGTGTTTGCGTAACTACCGTTCTGGGTCAAGTTTTTTACTAGATATGTGTTAGAACCGCCAGTTAGCTGGCCAGGGCTGTCAGCCAAGACCGGGCTGGCAATGGCCATAACTGGCAATGCGGCCAGAACCGCGGCGAACTTTGAAAATCGATTCATTGTCGATCCCCTTTCTTGAATTTAATTAGATTTCATTTACAAACTAGATAGTTATCGGGTTTTAAAAAGTGAGTGTCGGGGCCCCGCGCGTGAAATCACGCGGGGCCCCTCTCCGACTATCGAGTGGTTAACCCTTACGGGTTGACCGGGGGCGCCATGATCGGGAACGAGACCGACACCGATGAGCCGTTAAGGCCGGTCGTGTTGTCGTGCACCGTGAAGGTGATTGTCTCGGTCCTTCCGGCCGCGTCAGGCGTATTCGGAGCCCGGTACGTCGAGCAGACGGTGTTGACACCGCCGGACGTAAACGTCGTCGCCGAAGGCGACATCGACCCGTAGGTCGTTCCGAAAGTCACCGTGATACTGTTGCCGTTCATCGCCGAGGCGGTGACACAGATGTTCGGATAAGTCTCCCCGTCAGAGTAGACCTCCTGCGGCTGTGTCGGGTTGCTCAGCGACGGCGGCTGTGCCGGAGGCGGAGGCGGCGGGCACTTGGCCGTTGCGGCCGCGTAAGCGTTGGCGTTAGCCTGAGCCTGAGCGGATGCCTGGGCCTGAGCCTGGGCCTGAGCCAAAGCCGCGGCATAGGCTTTCTGCTGGGCTTCCGCAAGCGTTGAAGCGGTTGCCGATGCAGATGCCGTGGCCGAAGCCGTGGCGGTTGCCGTAGCCGTGGCGGTTGTGCCGCCAGGGCACGACGCCGTCGCATTGGCCGATGCCGTGGCCGAAGCCGTGGCAGAAGCCGTTGCGGTCACCAATCCCGGGGGAGCCGGAGGGCTCGGCGGGGGCGGTGAGCTTGGCGGCGGCGGTACCGACGGTGGCGGAGGCGGAGGCTTCGGAGCCGGTGGCGGAGCCACCGGCGCGGTGACACAGCTCAGCTGAGCCGCCGCTTTGGCCGTTGCCTTTCCGGTCAGCCGGGCGTACAGCCCGGACACTACCGGTCCGGTTCCCTTCATATATTGCCGAAGGGAGACGACCGCCTGGGACGAGGCACGCGCCTCGGCCCAGCCGCAGACCGCGTTGACGCGGATTGCGACTTGCGCCTTCAGGGCCACATGGACGTTCGCGAACGAACGCACCATGACAACCCTTCCTCGCACAACGCGGAATGGCGGCTTCTTCTCGGAAGCCACGTTCCCGCAATTGCGCTTGGAGGTACCACCGGCAACCTTCACCCAGCCCGTCTTGGACTTCTTTGACGGGCAGAGTTTGGCGCTCTTCGGATCCCAGAAGCTGTAGGAGCGGCCGTTGGCGGCCTTACCCGAGTTCCAGAATCCGCCCTTCGTCCAGTGGCAGCTCGGAGAGCTGACTCGGACGGAGGGTTTGACGTGCATGTCCGCCAGGACGGTTACCCGCCCTGTTGCGATGTCGCTGGCCGAAGCATGGGCGCCCATGACCTTCGGGGTCACAGACGAGCCCACAACCTGGGCCGTCGGTCCATCTTTCGGAGCGGCAGTTGCCGCGCCGGCGAATACTGCAAGGCCCGCGACCACCATGAAGGTGGCCAACAGGCCGGTCATGTATTGCTTGGCCATGTGTATCACCTCCAATGGTGATAGTTGGGCCCGCGCGGCCGGTTGGCCTTCCCGGCCGCGCGGGTGCTTTGGTAAGCGCTCGATCCACAAAAATTTATGAACCGGGTGCCTACCAAAGGCTTAAATGAAAATCGATAGTCGGATACGGGATTTAAAATCCCATAACTATCTAGTTTGCTTCCTGATTAGGATTCAAACTTTTACCTGATTGTTAAATAACACCCGGGCGAAAACTCCAAATCGCGAGGATGTATAAACATTACCACAATACTCTTAAAATGTCAAGATATTAATAAGTTTTCTATGCATAATTGCAAGTGCTTATAAAAAGAAAATACCCTCGCCTACGCAGCGAGAGCGCGGGGCTCTGCAAGCCGGGGCGAGGGTGTAGAACGTAAGAGATATGGATAGGTGGGAGCCGGAGACGGCCATGAAGGCCGCGGCTTGCGGCAGTCCACGGCGAGGCCGTCTACCGGCTCCCGGCCGCCCCATCCTCAGGGGAGGGGGAATGGGGCGGGCTTTGAAGAACAAGCTATTGGCCGAATGGCCGGCAAGCAGCGGCGACGGGGGTCGTAGTTGTACTTCTCCCGGAGTTGAGACATTACCCCCTTCGATTAGGAGGAGATGATGCTCTTTGCAATCCGTCGCTTACTTGCCGGCCACAGGCCTTCTGGGGGGAACGCTGACTCCCGGGGGAGTGGGCGCCAGCCCTTTTTGCCCAGGCGGGCAAGCTTGTTCTAATCTCTTACTTATAAAAATGCTGGAGAGCGTGACTCCGATCTGCTATGCGTACAGGTGTTTGCCCGTACACGCGATCAAGGAGCGCCCGTCCGTAACAACCATTTTACGCCGGCGTTTTTGACTTTTCAACTTCTTGTTGTCTTATCTCCCTATCGGATGGCGTTTTCTTGTCTTTGATTTCGGTTGTTGCCCTGGGGAAGCTGAACCCAAAGGTACTCCCCTTGCCTTCGGTGCTTCTGAAGATTACCGCCCCGCCCTGCGCCGTTATAACCTTTTTGGCCATAAATAGGCCCAATCCGGTGCCGTCTGGCCGTACCTTCCTAGCATTGTCAGCCCTGTAGAACTTGGAAAACAGATGGTGCTGGACCGATGCTGGTACTCCAAGGCCAGTATCGGTAACACTGAATTTGGCTTCGCTTTCGGACGAATCAAGCTCAACCGTAACGCTGCCGCCGGCCGGCGTGTAATAAATGGCGTTATCCACAAAGTTCATCACCACCTGCCTGATTTTGGTTTCGTCCAAATTAAGTACAGGGAATTTATCCGGCTTATGGTATTCAAGCTTGATTTGATGCTCGGCGGCTGTTGATTCCAACTGTGATACTTCGCCTTCAACGACCTGGGCCAAGTCAGTGGGTTTATTCTCTATTACGAATTTGCCTGTCTGCAGCCGCGAGACATTCAGCATATCGGCAATCAGGTAAACCATTTTTTGGGCGCCGTCGAAGGCCTTTTGGGTGTAATCCTTCTGAGTTTTTGTTATCTTGCCGGTATCTCCTTCCAGTACCATGCTCAAATAGCCCTTAACCGAAGTCAGCGGCGTGCGCAGCTGGTGGCTTGCCATACTGATGAACTCATCTTTGGTCTTATCCAGCTCCCTTAGGCGCTGGTTAACCCGCCGCAGCTCGCGCGTAGACTCTTCTATCTTCTGTTGCAATGTAACGTTAAATTGCTGTATCTCTTCGAACCGCAAGGCGTTTTCTACCGCTATTGCCAACTCATCGGATATTATGGACAAAACATTCTTGTCTAAATCACTAAGGATATTACCGCTTTTCTTATTTCCCACGATCATATAGCCCACCTGGGTTTTGTGGGTGGTCAATTTGAATATAGCCGCGCAATCAAGCTCAACTAAACTGTTTCTGATGGCTGTATTCGCTAAAGATATTTCATCGGTTATTAAGTAGTTCTTGTGCCGCAGTTCGGGGCTATTTACCAGTTTTGTGAGCGTATCTTCTTTGCCGGCTTTTAAAGAACCCAAAAAATCATACTGGCTCGGATCTTTTTGCCTGCCTTTTATGGCAAAGCCGCAGCCGACCAATTTGATTTCGTCCGCCACGGCCTTTGCCGAATTAACTAGCATCGGCTCAAGCTGGATATTGCCGACCAATATGCCGTTAAGTTTATCGATAACATATCTCGGCTCGTAGGCGTCTTTGTAAAAAATCCTGTTAGTGTTGCGGTCGAAAAATTTTTTAAGCGGTTGGAAAGCCACGGCGGTAGCCACCGCCAAGCCGACATAAAAGACCCGCTGGCCGGTGCTCAAAGAATTGCTGCCGAAAGGAAACAGTTCGCCTATAAGGTATGCTATGACCGCGTAAATTAGCACCACCAACCCGAATGTCAGCAAGTAGGCCATTGCCCGCGCTATAGCCAGCCGAAGGTCGAAGAGTTTGTGCTTTAAAATCGCGTAAGCCATGGAGCCGGTTAGAATGAGGGTAAGTAGAGGCGAAAAACTGATTAGCGAAGTGTTTTTAAACAGCGATACCAGAAACAAGTTCGCGAACAGAATTGCCGCGAAACTTGCCGCCACGCCGAATATTACGATCCTTAGCTGGTTTTTTATCCTACCGCGGGCGTGCCGGTATTTTCTAATCAATAAAAATACCGCCCCGCCAAGATAGCTCAAGGCAAGCAGCATAAAAATTGCGATGCCGGGTGCAACAACCGGCTGGGCGTTGCCGGCCGAATCATAAGTTAAAGATTTAAATACAAAAGGTGTTTGGGTAAGCGCGACGACGAACAGCATATAGTAAAACGCCGGGCGGGCAAATCTAAGGTATTTTATTTCTCCTTCCGGGAAAACCGCGAAACTGGCTAATACGAAAAAACAAAGCACCGAGGCCGCCGAAAGCACCAGCCTAACCCACGCAAGTTGGGATAATATGCTTGGGTGAATAGAAAAATATGTCACTATCAGCCACGCGCTAAGCGAAAGTGTCAGCAAAAAGAACAGGCGGTTAAGGTCCCTGGTTGGATTTTTGATATAGACTGACAGCCCGAGGACCGTATTTACCAAGACTGATAGAATAAGAACTGCTATCTCATACATGGCCTATGCAAAACCACCATTTATCTAAAAGCATAATCGATATCCTCAGTATAGCCCGTCTGGCACCCTCCGTACACAATACCCAGCCCTGGCGGGTACAAGCCGGGCAAGACGAGCTGGCTATTTTCCCCAGCAGCGACTTAGCGCTGGTACACGGCGATCCAACTGGCCGCCAGAAGGTAATCAGTATCGGTATATTTACCGAAGCTTGCGTAATAGCGCTTGCGCATTGCGGTTTCATAGCCGGCAAAATTGATTACCAAAACGACGGCAAGGTACTTATAAGCGTTAATAGCGGTGTAAATAAATCGCAGAAAGTTATTGATGCCGATGTAAGGGCGTTAAAACGCCGCTTCACGGACCGCGCGGTATATCAAAAAACTAACGTGACCAAGGCGCAGCTTGAATCTATCGAGTCTTCGTGGAAGCCTAATGGGGCAAAAGTCACGGCGACAGCCGATGCCGGATTAATCAGCCTTTGCGCCCAGCTCACCCGGCAGGGTCTTTCCATTGCCCTTGGCAGCCCGGACTTCCGAAAAGAGCTGGCAAGCTATCTTGTGCCAAGCCAGAAGACTCCCTACGGTATCCCGGTAACTACTCTTAAAAGCGGCGGCGTGCAATCAAGGCTTATGAAAAAGATTCTGGCATTTGACCGGGTCCAGAGCCAGGAAGCCAAGCGTGAATACGAGCGCTGGCTGTCTGCCAGCGGCGTAGTTTTTGTCCTGGCAAAAGGGGATTCGCCTGCCTTCTGGCTGGAATCCGGCCGGGCATACTTGCGGGCAGCCTTGGCCATCCAGAAGCTCGGTTTCCACCAAGCTACATCTGCGGCGGTAGTAGAGGCGTCTGATTTTCATGAGGATATAGAAAAAGCCCTTGGCACCAAGATGCGTTTGCAGTGCCTGATCAGGTTCGGCGCCAGTAAATCCAAATACCGATATTCCGGCAGATTTAAGCCGCAAGACCTGCTGATTACATAGAGTCCAATGCTTTATCGATAATTTTGGTGTGCCGGCGGTGGGCGCGCTTATGGGCCCGGCTGCGGTATTCCGGCACCAGCGATTCATTTAAAGAAATCAGTGTTCTGCCCGAAGGCATGGGTTTGCCCAACGCCACTTGCTTGATTGCATATGTCGTTACGCCGCCGGTAATTAACACGGTAGAGCCCAGCTGCGGATGGGTTACGATTGTACTGCCGATTTTCAGGATGGATTGCTGCATATCCAGCGGCATATTCTGCGAGCCGATAATCCTTGCGGCGTGTTTCATCCATTCCCTGTGGTTCATATCCTTTTTATGCAGTACCTCTTCAATGCCCGGGATCATTCCGTGGAATAGCGGCCTGTCAGGCTCAACATCAAACCTTTCCACGTCCAGCATCACCGAATCGGCAAGCTCGGTCGCCATAAACACCGGAATTTTCCGTTTTCGGGCTTCAATCCTCAGCCGGATTTTGGTTTCCAGGTCATCAATTTCATCTATTACCGCTTGCAGTTTCCAGCCTTCATCAAACAAAGCATGGATCGACTCATTTGTAATTTTTCCGTATCTTCGAACCTTTATAAAAGGGTTCATCTCATAGAGCATCCGGCCAATAACCAGGTCTTTTCTAAGTCCGACGGATGATATGTTAGTTAGGATACGGTTTAGATTAGAACCACTTATGACCGCACCGTCAGCGATTTTTATGTTCTTTGATATTCCGCCCTGCACCAACGCTAAGGCGCTGGCGCTGCCAACGCTCATTCCAACGCATCCCACAGAAAAACCGTACAGCGCCTGCTGCTCGTCGGATGTAATCAGGTCCCTATTGCGGATTGTGCGCAAATTAATAAAATCGTCGGGGCTTAAGGTGTGTACCAGCTGCTTGCTCCATGGATAATACACCCAGGCGCCCAGCTGCCATGATTTCTTAGAGCCATAGTGGTCTTTTAAGGCCTTACCAACGGAATTTATCTGCACTTCTTCATTGGCGTGGTAAAGGTGCGCGTTCAGGCTTAAAAGCAGTTCGGCGAACTGCTCGTCGTAGCTGTCTATTACAAGGTTTATCTGCTTGCTGCTTATAAGTTTCTCCAGGCTGGTTTCTGATTTAGGGCCGCCCATTAAAACAACCGCCGGCTCGTCGGAATTCTTATCCAGTTCGGTATCTTTGCCTGATACTTTTTTCAAATATAAGGGCCATTCTTTGGTGTGGTCCTGGCTTGTAAGTTTGGCGTGCCCCATGGTTCTCCTTATTTTAAATTAAGCTGCCGCTGTGCGGGTCCAGGACTGCTTATTCGGCGTCCTGGAAAAATACTGCGGGTCATGCTGCGGCTTCAAAATAATTTTAGGCGTAGTTTTTTCACCGATTGAGCTCCTAAGTTTTCTGTACTCGGTATTTTCGGCAAGCAGTGTACTGATGATGGCATCCCGGACTTTATCCGCGTGGCTTTGCGCCGGCTTAATGCCGGCTTTTGTTTCGATGATTATTTCCAGGTACTGGTCAAGGTTCTTTTTATTCTTAACGCTCATTACGAAACGGCCGGTAGTAAACTTCGTCAGTTCGGGGTCAAACATCGCTTTCTTAATATTTTCCGGGTAGATTAGCACCGCGTATAAACTGGCGGTAAAGTCTGCCCGGCCGTGTACGTAAACCAGCGGCCTTGCCCACTCCAGGGGCTTGATATTTTCTTTTTCCAATATTTTCATTACGCCGCCTGGTTCATCGTTGAGTTTAGATACGTCCGTGATTACGCCGCCGGTATCTTTGATGTTGTATCTCACTAACGGCAAGCCGGTGCCCGATGTAAATACAATGTTCCCGTCTATTTCTTCTATATATTTTTGCAGCGGATTAAATTGCCCCAAAGTCGGCATCACGCCGCGGCCGAACAATTGTTCTTGCCGGCCAGATTGGTATATTCCTCTTCGTATCGGAATGGTAAACGGCGTTTCGTAAGCCACTATTCCGGCGTCAACCGTGCCGTAAATACTGATTACTCTTTTTGGGTCGCTATTAGCGGTTCCGTGCTTTAAAAAATATTCCCTAAGTTCTTCTGTAATAGTTTCGCCGGCGGCCGTGAACCCGACGTTTAAGTTTTTCCAACCAATGCCATCTTCCATGCCTTTATCCACCAGGTCTTTCAAAAAAGGCGGATAGCCGGCTAATATTATCTGTTCATAGTCGTCTTTTAACCGCTTAATTACGGCTACGGAATCATGAACGTCCAGCGCCGGGGTAATTACGTTCATTTTCAACCCCCGTTCGGCGCAGGCCACCGCCCCGAGCGTGGTATACGAACCGGCAATCCAGATTCCCATGGAAAAACATACGACTAGCAGCGTCGGAATGCTGTCGCTATTAAAAGCATTTTTATAAATATCGTAATAAATATCGGCGGCTTCCTCGTGCTGCAGCCTGTCCCTAAGCCAGAAAAACGGTTCGCCGGTTGAGCCCGAACTTACCGAAATCAAATCGGCGTTAAACTTGCTGCCGTCCCACATAAGTTCATCAAGCGGGTATTGCCTTAAGTAATTATCTTTTGTGACCGGCGGTACGTGCTGGAAATCGCCAAAGTTTTTTATTTTTTTCGGATTTACAGCTTGTTTATCAAGGAAATCCTTATAAGCTGGTACGCGCCTGGCGGCTTGGTGAAAAGTTGCCAGGGCTTTTTTCTGCCCTTTTTGCATGTTTTTATTAACAGCTTTTAAGTGCCGCTCGGAAATACTTGCCATAAGTTGTTTTTGATTTTATTATTTTTAATTTGTAATTGCCAGTGGTATTACTGAGAATATTGATGTGGACAGTATTAAAGTAGCATATTTTGGGCATCCCGGCTCGTTTTCCTGGATGGCCGCCCAAAAATTCGTTAAGAACCACCGTATTACCAGGTTCTGGCTGTTGCCATGCGAGTCGCTGGAAGAAGTTATTGATTACGTGACCGTCGGCGAAAGCTACGGCGTTGTTCCCTACCATAATTCGTCGGCCGGCCTGGTCCAGACGCCCGCGCACTTTGCCGAACTTTACAAAGAGCTTGAGGCAGAAGAAGTTTCAATGCTGGTCCACCATTATCTTCTTGGTGTTAACGGCGTATCGTTGCAGCAAATAAACACGGTAATATCGCATCCGCAGGCGTTATCCCAATGCAAAATGTATCTGAATAGTCATCTGCCCAAGGCGGTTCAATCCGTTTACAGTACAACCTCTACGGCAGCCAAAGACCTAGCAAACGGCAAGCTTCCCTCGGACTGCGCGGTTATCGCATCCAAGGAAGCCGCCGAAATTTACAGCCTTAAAGTTCTTGTTCCCAATATTGAAGACCACAAGAAAAACATCACCAGATTCAAGATTTTAAAAAAGCGCTAGCGCCCCAAATACGCCATTTTAAAAAACCCCTGTAGGGTGTAGTATTTAAAGCAAATGGCAAAAGTCGCGATTATAGAAGACGATTTGGCTATAGCCCAGATGTACCGGCTGAAATTCGAGGCCGAGGGCTTTGAAGTCCGCATCGCCGAAAACGGCAAGCTTGGACTGGCGCTCTGCCAGGACATGAAGCCCGATATTGCGCTGCTAGACCTGATGATGCCCGAGATGAACGGCGACGAAATGCTTGAGAAAATGCGCGCAACCGATTGGGGCAAGCACACCAAAGTTATTATTCTGACCAACGTCGGCGAACAGGAAGCGCCCGAAAAACTCAAGGAACTGAATGTCAGCGCCTTTATCGTCAAAGCCGATATGACTCCAAAACAGGTAGCGGACCTGGTAAAAGAACAGATTAAATAGTCCATGAAAATTGGAATCGTCGGCTGGGGCGTCGAGGGCCAGAGCGTTTTTAATTTTTACGGTCCTGAACACGACTATCTTATTGTCAACGAAGAACCACGAAGCGACTTCCCGGCACAAACTGATAAAATTAAAGTCCAATTTATAAATAAGCCGCGCATTGCCGGTGTTACCGGCAATGTTTCCGACATCAGTTATTTGTCTGGTCTAGAATCCTGCGACAAAGTAATTTACACCCCTACCTCGTATAAAAACCTGCAGAAGGCCTTTGGGGATAATCAGTCGTTTTGGGCCAAAACAGCTACCGCTCTGGATATATTCTTTGACACCGTACAAACGCCCAATATCATCGGCGTAACCGGCACCAAAGGTAAAGGCACCACATCTACGCTTATTGCCAAGATGTTAGAGGCCGAGGGTAAAACCGTTCATCTGGGCGGAAATGTCGGGCGCAGCGTACTAGAGTTCGCCAAGTCGGCCAAACCGGGCGATTGGGTGGTACTAGAACTTTCCAGCTTCCAGCTATACAAAGCAGCCCGCAGCCCCCATATAGCCGTCTGCCTGATGATAGCCAAAGAACATATGGATTGGCACGGCGATATGGATGATTACGTTGAAGCCAAGGCCAACGTGTTCCGCCACCAAACCGACCAAGATACGGCTATTTTTCTCCCGACGGATGAATATTCCCGTAAAATCGCCGGTTATTCGCCGGGCAAAAAAATCCCTTATTACCAGAAACCGGGGGCGTTCATAAGAGACGACGGGATGATTGTCATAGGCGAAGAAGAGGCAGAAATTATCCATAAATCAGAGGTAAAATTGTTGGGAGAACATAACCTGCAGAACATCTGCGCGGCCTCTACGGCCGTTTTTGAGGCCCTGGGAGCGCTTGACAAAGCAAAATCAGTGTTGCATAGCTTTAGCGGTCTGGAACACCGCCTGGAGCTCGTACGCGAGTTTGAGGGGGTAAAATACTACGACGACTCGTTCGGAACAACACCGGAAACGGCGATTGTGGCAATCAAGGCGTTCAAACAGCCCAAGGTGTTAATTTTAGGCGGCTCGGACAAAGGCGCCGATTTTAACGGCTTATCAGAAACGGTAGCCGGCAGCGGCGTCCGCCAGGTTATAGCTATCGGCCAAACTGGGCCAAAGATTGCCAATGCGCTCAAAGTTAAAGGGTTCAACAATATCACGGAGGGCGGCCAATCCATGGAACAGATAGTCGCCGCCGCCCGTTCGGCATCACAGCCGGGCGATGTCGTTCTGCTTTCTACTGGCTGCGCCAGCTTTGGCATGTTCAAGGATTACAAAGACAGGGGAAATCAGTTTAAGCAAGCTGTGAAAGAACTTGTTTAAGCCGTTTAATAACAGGCTGCTCCGGCTGGATAACTTCTGCCCTGCCGGCGGCGATTTCTTTCATTTCTACTTCAATCCAATGGTAATGCGTGCATCCAAGTACGATGATATCGGCGCCTTTATTGATAACCTCATTGGTAATTTTTGCGACTTTTTCGCGGTTTAAAGAGTTAGTTTCGATTAAATAGGCCCACTCGCTGACATCCGGTTCCAGCACTTTCACCCCAGAAGCATATTCTTGCTTAAGCCATTCGTAGCGTTGGCTGGCCAGGGTCCTGGGTGTGGCGCAGACCGCGATGACTTTAGACTTTGTCATTTCTGCCGCCGGTTTTACGGCCGGCTCCATGCCCACCATCGGTACGGGAAATTCCTCTCTGAGCTGTTTGATAAGGTTAGTCGTTACGGTATTGCATGCAACCACTATCGCCTGGCAGCCTTCGTCGACAAATTGCTGGAAGATCGGCCTGACGAATCCGTGTATCTGCTTTACCGATTTTGTTCCATAGGGAACGTGCTCTTTGTCTTCTTTATAGACTAATTCCAGCTCCGGCAGGGCTTTTTTGATGGAGTTAACCACGCTAAGACCGCCGACCCCGCTGTCAAAAACGCCAATTTTCACCGAAGCTAAACCCGGAATTCAGGCATCGGCTTTTTGCGGTTTTTCGCCGCCTGGGCCGATGTATTTGGCGTCGCCAAAGCCCATTATTAGAATTCCAATGCCAAAAACAAACTCCAGGATGGTCATTCCCGCGCCGTATCCGAAGGATTTAGCCAGTTTGTAAGCCACGACGATGGCAAAGACGATGTTAACCAGGGGAATCAGGAAAACCAATAAATACCAGGGTGAATATCCTACAATTCGTAATTCCACTATAGTGTTCCAGATGGGAATAATTGATTTCCAGCCCGCCTCGCCGGCTTTTTCAAAAACTTTCCATAAGCCGACTATATAGATGACTATAAATGCCAGATAAACCACCCACAGCAAAGCCGCGTGCCCGGCGGCGGGCGCTACCGGTTGGTAATAGTCATACTGAGCAAAAGTTAACATAGCTAACCCTCTATTAATGCCTCAATTGTATTACCCGGAGTGTAATTTAACCAGGCTTTGCGGTGGCGGCGATAATAATATTTTCGAATAAAGCGCAAACCGTCAGCGGCCCCACGCCGCCTTTTTGCGGCGTAATGGTTAGGTCATCGCGTTCGTATACCGAAGGGTCAAGGTCGCCGGCGGTTTTGCCGTCTTCCGATGCCACGCCGGCATCCACTACTACAGCGCCGTTTTTTATCATATCCGGGCGCAAGATTGCCGGGCTGCCGGCGGCGCTGATAATGATATCGGCTTTCTTTGCGCGCTCAGCCAAATGCTTAACGCCGCGCTCCACTACTTCTATATCCTGGCCCGAACTTTTGAGGATTTTTTCCAGCGGCGCGCCAACCAGCTTGCCGCGGCCAATTAATAAAACTTTTTTGCCGCGGAATTCTACGTTATAACCGTTAAGCAGCCACATGATGGCTTTCGGCGTCGCCGGTTCAAATTTAGAGCGCGCGCCCAGGCCGTCTACATCTTTGCCGGGAGCCACCAAGTTTACAATTTCGTCGGTTTGCGCCGGGTCCGCCAGTGGCAGCTGCACGATGATTCCATGCACCGAATCGTCAATACTTAACGTGCCGAGTAATTTTGCCGCTGCTTCCTGCGTGGGCTTATGCACCTCTACTTCCACGCCGATATCGGCGCCGTACCGCTTTTTTAAGCGCACATAGGTGTTTATTACCGGGTCGTCTTTTACTTGCACGATAGCTAGCTTGGGCCGGATGCCATCGTGAATGAGCCGCCGGACCTGTTTGGCGTGGCGCTCCTGGATATATCCTGCCAAATCGGCGCCGCTTAATATTCTCATCGCCATAATCTTATCAGGAAATTAAAAAAGCGCCGGGCAATAAGCCCGGCGTGGCGGTTAGGTGTGAGCTGGGACCGGCCCCGAAGGGCCGGTCCCGCGGTGTCGAATCACCTCCTCTAGGCCAGCAGGTGGAAGAGATACGCCAGACCGAGCAGTACTGCGACCGGCATCGCTTCGTCGAGCACCCGTCCTGTGTCGAGGACCTTGTAGGCCATCATGTTCCAGGCCGATTTGACAGTGGCCAGAACGATGTACAAGCCGAGGACGGCGAGTACTGCGGTCCAGTAGCTGGAAATCGGCTTCAGGAACGTGAACAGCGACGCAAAGCCCCAGTTCCACGTGTAGTACAGGCCCGCGCCCAGTAGTAGGGACACGCCGGCGACGCCGAGCGCGAAAATGATTGCGTTGGTTGCCCTTTTCTCGACCTCGAGTTCCCCTACGGAGGGGACGTCTGATATGGAGGTCATCGTACTCCTTTCAGTAGTACTGCCTCATCCCCATAGGCCGGTATGCACCGGGGTACCCTCCAGGGGTACTCGATGAGGTTGTGCGCGTTGAACACGCTGACCGCTCGGACCTCCCGGAGCCGGTCTAGCTGCGAGCTAGACCTAACTCGTACCTAGACCGGTCCGGGGCGCCATAAAATCGCTTTTTAAAATGCGTCGGGCTCTCACCTCAATCCAAGCCAAATATTCCATAAACGCACGTGGTTTGCAAGCTGGAATTTTGCTTAATCTGTAAAACTGTGGATTAATTAACCAAATTTTCCGCCGGCTGAAATTAAGGGCTGCCGCTTACGTATTTATGCGGGTCTACCGGCACGCCATTAAGGTGTATCTCAAAATGGACGTGCGGGCCGGTTGAGGCTCCGGTTGTGCCTTCATAGCCCAAAACAGTTTTTTGATCCACCTTTTGGCCTACGCTAACTGCGGTCCTGTACATGTGCCCGTAAAGCGAAATCAGGCCGTTTCCATGGTCGATTATCACATGGTTGCCAAAACCCAAGTTTGAATGGATTACTTCTTTTACAACACCGGGCTCGAACGGATGAATCGGCGTGACTCCGGACGGCTTGCCGTCGCTGATATCGATTCCGGTGTGCGTCGGCTGGAAAGGCCAGTGCGGAACGCCGAACTCAGTCGTGATTGCGCCGTGAATCGGCCACTGCGGTTTTACGTCCGATGCTGTTACTGCTGCCGGTTCTTTGGCTTGTTTATCAGAGTTTATCTGGGCAGAATTAGCGGTTTGTATTGGAATGTTAGGGTCGATTGCCGGCGCCGGCATGCTGTCTGCCGGGCGGATAATCGTGGCAACTACCGGGGCGTCGGCAACGAACCCAACGATGTTACCGGTTGTGCTGGCCACGAATGAAGAGCCGCTGCCAACGGCATCGGCCACCACGCCGGCGCCAGCCGCCGCTCCGCGAGCAACCGCATTGCCAGTACCCATAGTTGCGGAAACGACTGTCGTGGAAGCTGTATTTATACCTGTGCCGATAGCTTTCTGGGTCTGGCCGACAGATCTGCTGATAGCGTCCGTAGCGTTAAACAGCCCGCTGGTTACAAGATTAGGGCTGTCGTACATTACAGCGTTTGTATCAGACTGCGTCGAATGCGAATCGGCCGCGCTTACTGTCGGGTTAATCCAGAACAAAGACAGCAGCAGCGGTAAAAGCGCCAGGCATAAAATAACGAACGCGAATGCGATCGGATATCGGAATTTGTAAAATATTGTGTCGGTTGATTCGCTCATATTGCTGTTCCACCCCGACTATTGAAACCCCGATTATAAACCTTTTCAGTGAAATAAGCATGCATAAGCGGTAACCAATGAAAAAAGACTTGCGCAGGGCAAATCTTTTTTCATGGAGGGCCATCTGGGACTCGAACCCAGGACACGCGGCTTAAGAGGCCGCTGCTCTAACCAACTGAGCTAATGGCCCGCAACAGATAAAACTCTAGCAAACTACCCCTGTTTTGGCAATCGCCGCGATATATACCTAGGATGCGACCCGGCGAGGCGGACGAGTAGTTTTAGCGGTGGTCTGTTGCCGCCGGCGCTGCAGCTTGGCTTCGTCAATTTCGTGCTGCTGGGTGTCTTTGCTAAGGTCTATCTTGTCCTGTATGTAGCTGATGAGAGTGTTGAACCCCCAGGCCACGAAAAGCAGGATGATGATGGCGAATAAGGCCGATACGTCCAGATAGCCGGTGTCCCCCACTTTATGCGGTGGGAATATCCCTCGGAAAGGTTGTAAGTAGTCATCAGAGGTATTTATTACAAAATGAGCGAATCCGGTCGCCGTATTTGCCGAAAATGCCAGAAGGAATACCCTTAAGACCAACATGATTATTCCGAACAGAATCCAAAGATAAAGCAACCAAACGATTACCTTTGAAAACTTCAAGAACCCCGGAGCTTTAACCCGAGGGTCGTAATATCTTTCCGCCATATTTCGCTCCTCCTCGATTGATTACATTATAACCCGGCTTTTTGGTACGCCCGGAAGGATTCGAACCTACGACCTCCTGTTCCGAAGACAGGCGCTCTAATCCGCTGAGCTACGGGCGCTCGGACTTATTCTAACAGATTGAAGCTTCTTTATAGGGGCCCCCATTGCACGGAGCTGTGCAATGGGGAAAGGAGGAGCCATACAAGACCCCGCTCAATTTGGCTCACTTGATTAGCCAAATTGCATGCGGGGTTGTTATGAGCGACGACGTGGTACCCCGTACAGGATTCGAACCTGTATCACTAGCTCCGGAAGCTAGCATTCTATCCATTGAACTAACGGGGCACTACCCGCAAATTTTAACAGATGTAATCTAGTGCGCGATAGCCAGCTGGGGTTTTAACTTTTCCAGCTTCGCAACGTTTATTATCAGGTTGCGCGTTCCGGATATTACACCCGCTTTGCGCAGCTTACTAAGTTGCACGGAAGCGGTTTCGCGCGTCAACCCGCACATATTAGCTATATCCTGGGTGGTTAATGGTACGCAAATCTTTGCCGGGTTTCCACCGTCGCCGCACTTATCTATCAGGAATGCCAGCAGGGCGATAATTTTACGCCGGGCATCGTTTACCGAAAGTACATCAATGCGGGCTAAAAATTGCTGGCTTACCATGTTGGTGTAATGGACCAGCGCTTCGCCGATTGTAAAGTTGCCGCGGACTTTTTTTTCAAAATTAGCCGGAGTCATCGCGTAAATCTCCACTTCCGTCATGCATTCGTAAAAGTACCTGGCGTTGGAACTGCTGGTCAGATAGCTGGTAAACGGAAACAGGTCGCCGGGCCCGTAAATAAAAATGGTGCGTTCGCTGCCGCTTATCATGATGCTGTAAACCTTCACGTAGCCGCTGACGATGTAATATAGGTGGTCTATGGGGTCGCCTTCATAAATCAGCAGTTGGCCTTTGGGTAGTTTGCGCGGCACTACCCCTGTGAAGAGGCTTTGTATAGTGGCGGGGTTCATATGGTTTTGTTATTGCTTTGATTTAAGCCAGCAGATGGCGTCTACCCTGTTCTCAAAAACGTGTATCCGGTTGCTGACTCCGGCAATTTTTGCCATCGTATTTACCAGGATCTGGATAGCCAAAGGGCCGTAAATCGCGGCCTTTTTAAAATCAAGGTCTTTCATCATCTGCACGCCTTTTTGGCGCGCGCCCAACATCTTGCGTGATAAATCGACTTTTGTCAGGGCGGTGGTATCAACTAAAATTAACGCCGGTTTTCCCTGGTCCTTTACAACTTTATTAACGTGTTTTTCCAAATCCCTAAGCCCGGATAAAACACTGTTTAGGGTCTGATAGCCGCTATAATGCTGTTCTACGAATCCCGAAGGGTGGATAAAGGTTTCGACCTTTTTTTTGCTTGAAGTATCTAGCATGGAGGGCGAATTCCGGTTAACTTCTGGACTGCTCTTCGTTGGCGGGTTTGTCTGGAGTAATAAGCCTGATATTCCTGTTAGCGGCGCTGCGTTCTGTCTGCGACAGCGTAACCTGCAGTATTTTCAACACGCTCTTAGCATGTTCGCGGCTCATACCTACGCGGGCAATCGGCACTGGCGTTGAATTTGGCGCGCCGCCCTGCATAAAATTCATCACTACGCCGTAATTATTGACCATAACGTCTACTACATCGGTAAACAAGATTCTCTGCTCGGTTTTTGCGCCGGTGTCTATTTGAACTGCTTCGGCATTGCTATGGTGAGCCGCCGGAATTTTTTCCATGCCGTAGCCGGCCATTTCCCAAAGCTTGACCGCTTCTTCGTCTTTGGCTCCAAAATGGCTTATAAGCAGCAGTAGGACTTCTTCGCTCGGCCGGTTTTGGCCCAGCTCTATAGCGGCCAGTTCGCGGACATCGATTTCTACCGCGCCCGATGCTTCCGCCAATGACTCGTTAGCTCTGCTGCGAAGCTCCTTGAGTTTCCTGCCCAAGGGCTTGTAAGCCGGGTGAGCCTTTGAATCATCCATGTCCTTCTATTGTACAATAAACCCGAGCATGAACATCTTAGAAAATGTCGATTTGAAGCTTTACAGCACCATGCGCCTGGGCGGCGCCGCGCGCTGGCTGGCTGAAGCCCATAAGGAATCGGAGGCGCGCGAGCTGGCCGCTTGGGCGAAACAAAAAAATGTTCCCTTTATTGTTATCGGCCAAGGCAGCAATATCGTCTGGCGGGATGAGGGCTTCAACGGCTTGGTTATCGTAAACCAAATCAAAGGGATTGAGATACTGTCCGACGACGCGAAGAGCACAACGGTCCGCATAGGCGCCGGAGAGATTTGGGACGAAGCCGTAGCTTGGAGTGTCAACCGCAGCCTAAGCGGCATTGAACTCCTGTCAAAGATTCCGGGGCTGGCCGGCGGCGCGCCGGTACAGAACATCGGCGCCTACGGTGCCGAACTGTCGGACGTGCTTAAAGAAACTGCGGTGTACGATTCCAAAACAGATTGTTTTGAAACAATCTTGGCCGAAGGCTGCCAGTTCGCTTACCGCACCAGCCGGTTCAAGTCATCCGACAGGGGCAGGTTTGTAATTTTAAACATCACTTTGACGCTCAAAAAGGCAAACCCCGCGCCGCCGTTTTACGAATCGCTTGAAAAATACTTGACTAGTCAAGGAATTACGGACTATACCCCGCAAACTATCCGCGCCGCCGTAACCGAAGTCCGAAAAATCCGCCTGCCCGACCCGTCGGTCGTCAACAACAACGGCTCTTTTTTTACCAATCCCTTCGTGGACGAATCAAAATTTACACAGCTGCTGGCAAATTACCCCGATATCAAGGGCTGGCCGGGCTCAGACGGGCGCGTCAAGCTGGCCGCCGGCTGGCTGGTAGAAAAAGCCGGCTTCAAGGAAGTACACGACCCTTCCGGAATGGCTACATGGCCGGGCAATGCCCTGGTGATAGTTAATGAACGCGCCCAAAAAACAACCGACTTAATAGAATTCAAACAAAAAATCCTTGATAAAGTCCATGAAATGTTCGGCGTCGCGCTGGAACAAGAACCCGAGCTATTGCCTTAAAGTGTTAGGATTAAGTTATGGCCAAAAAGAAAAACAATAAATGGTTCATCCCGCTGCGCGGAAGCTACCTGCCCAACAGCTGGCAGGGTTGGCTGCTGTATGTACCGTTTTTGGCTTATCTTATCTGGGCCGTCTGGGCCGGTTTTGAAAACACCGGCACTAACTCGGCTGCCGTTCTGTTTATCCTGCCGAACTGGATAGCCGCCGTCGTAGTGATGACTTGGATTGCCAGGCGCACCAGTTAATTCTAGTCACTCGGCAGCGGATACTGTGAACTGAATTTTTTAACATCGCTGCTTATCAATCCGAGCTTTTTGCTATCTTTCCGATTTTTAACGGCCTGGAGCATCCATTCGGCCACTTGTTCCATATCTTCTTCTTTAAGCCCCCTAGTGGTAATGGCCGGCGTACCCAAGCGTATGCCGCTGGGCTTGAACGGCGGCAGCGGGTCGTCAGGAATGACGTTTTTGTTTAGCGTCAGCCCGATCTTATCTAAAATTTCCTCGACTTCCCCGCCATCCAGGTCAAAACTGGTTTTGACGTCGGCCAGTATCAAATGGTTGTCGGTACCGTTTGTAACCAGCTTAAAACCGCGCTTCATCAACTGCTCAGCCAGTTCTTTGGCGTTTTTTAGCACCTGTTTGCAGTATGCCCTGTATTCTTCCGTTTGCGCTTCGCCGAACGCAACGGCTTTGGCGGCGATGATGTGCATATGCGGGCCGCCCTGGATACCCGGAAACACCGCGCGGTCGATTAGCGTCGGCAGGTTCTCGATTGTTTTATCGACTGGTTTTAACGGGTTGGACACCGTCCCCCGGCTTAGAATCATCGCGCCGCGCGGGCCGCGCAGGGTTTTGTGGGTTGTGGTGGTAATGATATGGAAGCCGTCATCGAACGGGTTGCGCAGCGCCTTGCCGGCGATTAGTCCGGCGATGTGCGCCATATCGGCCATAAGAACCGCTCCCACTTCGTTACCGATGGCGGCGAACTTTGCATAGTCCAGCTCGCGCGGGTAGCTGCTGAAACCGGCGATGATTATCTTCGGTTTGGCCTTTTTGGCAACCGACAGCATTTCATCGTAATCTATTTCGCCGGTCTCTAAGTCTTTAATACCGTAACGGACGAAGTTAAACAGTTTTGCCGATACCGTTCCCGGCCGGCCGTGCGTAAGGTGCCCGCCGTGGCTAAGCTCCATCCCCATGATGGTATCCCCCGGCTCGCACCAGGCGTGGTATACCGCTTCGTTGGCCGGCGCGCCGGAATGGCTCTGCACGTTTGCGTGGTCGCAGCTAAAAAGTTCTTTGGCCCGGTCAATCGCCAGCTGCTCTACCTTGTCGGTGTTTGTCTGGCCGCCGTAGTAGCGCTTTCCCGGGAAACCCTCGGAATATTTGTTGGTAAAGATACTTCCCATTGCCGCCAGCACATCCCTGCTGACGTAATTTTCGGATGGAATCAGCTCCAGCCCTTGCCTTTGGCGTGTTTCTTCGGCGCTTATTAGTGCCTGTACTGCTTTGTCATTCATAACGATAACCTCTTAAATTTAGTGAAATCGGTTCAGTACGGCACCCTACAACATAGTTCAATTTTATCATTGGCGACTGGAACAGGGGTTGTAATTTTTAGATTGAGGCAAATATATCATCTGTGATATTATCCTGAAGTTATGTCACCGGCAAACGAGAAAATCGGCCGCCTGATTTATCAAATCCGTCAGGACCGCGGCCTTACGCAAGCGGCGTTCGCTAAGAAGTTAGGCACCAGCCAATCAGCCGTTAATCGTATTGAACACGGCAAACAGAACCTTACGCTGGAAACGCTTGGGCATATTAGTGACGTCCTTGATAAACAGATCATCTCTTTGGCCGGCAAAGCGGTGAATTTGCGCATTGAAGGCGGCCACCGCTTAAAAGGCGATATAGAGTTAAAAACTTCTAAGAACGCCGCCGTCGCCCTGCTATGCGCCAGTTTGCTTAACAAGGGTACCACCCGGCTGAAGCGCGTTCCGCGCATAGAAGAAGTTAACCGGATCGTAGAAGTTCTATCCAGCATCGGCGTGAACGTGCGCTGGCTGGGCGCTAACGACATGGAAATCAAGGTCCCGGCCAAACTTAATTTAGAAGCGATGAATAAGAACGCCGCCCGCAAGACACGGACTGTAATTATGATGGTTGGGCCGCTGATTCACGAAAACGGCGATTTTAGGATTCCCTACGCCGGCGGCTGCGAGCTGGGTCGTCGCACCGTACTGCCCCATATTTACGCGCTCGAGGAGTTCGGCGCCAAGATTACCGCCCATAGCGGCCACTACAACATAACTGTAAGGCGTTCGCTGCCCTCCCGGCCGGTGGTGATGTACGAGTCCGGTGATACCGCCACAGAAAACGCCATTATGGCGGCGGCAAGGTTCGAGGGCGAAACCGTTATAAAACTTGCCAGCGCCAATTACATGGTGCAGGACCTCTGTTATTTCCTGCAAAAATTAGGCGTAAAAATAGATGGCATCGGCACTAGTACCCTGGTAATAAAGGGCATACGTAATATCAAGCGCAATGTCGTATATTCGCCCAGCGAGGATCCGGTAGAAGCTATGACGTTCATCGCCGCCGCCGTGACCACAGATTCGCAACTTACCATTAAACGGGTACCGGTAGATTTCCTGGATTTGGAGCTTACCAAACTGGATAAGATGGGACTGCGCGTTAGCTCAAGCAAGCGCTATAAAGCCGATAACGGGTTTACTAATCTGGCCGATCTGACGATATACCGGCACGAAGGCGAGCTCAGAGCCCCCGAAGAAAAACTTCACCCCCTGCCCAGCCAAGGAATCAACATCGATAACCTGCCCTATTTTCTACCTATCGTAGCCGTTGCCCGCGGACGCACGCTGATACACGACTGGGTCTATGAAGACCGCGCCCTGATGTACGCCGAGATGAAAAAAATCGGCGTTGATTTGGAGCTGGCCGACCCCCACCGGGTATTTATAGACGGCCCTACCAAATGGCGGGCCGCTGACATCGTAGCGCCTTCCGGCATCCGTCCGGCGGTGATGCTGCTCATCGGCATGCTGGCCGCCCCGGGCACTTCAATGCTGCGCAACGTTTATACGATTAACAGGGGTTACGAAGACTTGGCTGAACGCCTGAATTCTCTCGGCGCCCGCATAGAAATCGTCCACGAAGTATGAACTTAAGCTTTTGAGAACGAGATCTCTTTACCGGCGCGCTTAGGCGAAATCCAGGTTTTGCGGGTTTCTTTGAGGCCGACAATTTGCTTACCGTTTATCAGGCAGCGGAATATTGAGACCAGCTGGACGAAGTTCATGATATAGAACACGAAGTAGAGTACTGGCGTGTAAAGCGAAGCTTTAATTTTGCCCCACAAATCCAAATGTTCATCCGGCCAGATTATCATCAGCACATATATCGTGATGGTCATATAAGCGCTGATGAAAAACGCGGGAGTGAAGAACCGAGTGGTCAAGTAAATGACATAGGCCAATACCACGGGTTCAAGCAGCAGCAGCACTTCGCCCAGGAATGCCATTGGAACCCGGTAAAAAGTAAGCATTTTAGTGTATTTCTTATCCGTAGAGAAAAGCATCCGGCGATATTTAACTAGATTCTGCAAGCTGCCGAGTTTCCAGCGGTAGCGTTGCCGCAAAAGCGTTTGAAAGTCTTCGACGCCCTCGGTCATCGCGGCTACGTCAGACGCGTAAATAAGCCGGTTCTTACGGTTGCCGCGGGCGGCAATTTTCATACTCAGGCCGATATCTTCAGTAACGGTATCTGTGCCGTATTGCCGTACGCTGTCTAGAGTCCGGCGACGGTAGGTTGAAGCGACTCCGCCTACAATAAGCTCGCAATTCGTCATAGTAAATAGCTTCTTGGAACGGTAGCTTACAATGTGTTCAAACCGCTGTAATATTCCCAGAACAGTTCTTTCTTCAATTATCCGGACGTTTGCCGCGACGCCAACGATTCTGGGGTCCTTGAAGTATTTAACGCTATTGGCTATAGCTTTCTTGTGTAGCAAAGAGTCAGCGTCCAGCGTCATTATCAGCTCGCCTTTTGCGTGGTACCGTATGCCGTTATTCAGCGCGGAAGCCTTGCCGTTATTCCTTTGTGAGATTAATTTTATCCGCCTGGTTACGGGTGTGTAGCCGCGCTGCCAAACGCGCTCAAGCCCGTTCTCTGTACGGACAATTTTCGGCGTTGTATGGCTGTAAACTTTCATCCGGCTGTTTATGAACTTCTGTACCCGTTCCGCGGTGGCATCGGTTGAACCGTCGTCCACAACGATAACTTCAATGTTGTCATAGGTATTGTTCCAGATTGACTGCAAACAGCGTTCTATTACCAATTCTTCGTTATGCGCAGGGACAATTACGCTAACGTGCGGTTTATATGCCGGGGTTTTTTTGAAATTACGGTTCTTATAAGCCATTACTACGTCGTAGAAATTACCGCCGATCAGATAAGCCGCGAAATGAACCAGATGAATCATTCCGATGATGACGAACAGATAAAAAAGTATGCTTAGTAAAGACATGGTTACTCCACCTTAATCAAATCAAATACGAACAGCTGCCGGTTTTCAAAATGAACTCCGGTGCAGGTCTGGACTATTAGAATCGGCTTGCCTTTATATTCAAAAACGGAAGTATCAGTCGGAGGCACAACGCTGCTGGCGCGGAACTTGTAAATAAAGGTGTGGCCGTTATCGGTCTTCACTTTGGCAATCGCGCCGGTTTGGATTTTGGGCAGCCTAGAAAAAACAGACCGGCGGTAATGCCCGTATATAAAAGTCGCTCCGCTTTTATCGTTGGCCGGTGCGGTCATAACGCCCCATTGGGCTTTATCGAGTGTTAATGTCCAGGTGTTGTTCTGGGTGTTGTGATAGCCGCGGATTACATCCAGGTCGATAACAACAGAAGTTAAAGTAATATGGACCGGTACACCGCTGACATAAGGTTCGCCGTTAACCGCCGGACCGTTCAGGACATTTGAAATCGGCTGCGGCGCGGCGGCGGTCCGCTGCGACAGCCATAGGCTAATTAATTGATATCCTAGTATACCCGCTCCGGCCAGCATCAATATCAGTCCGATTAAAACCATGGCGCGCATATTAGATACGCGTAGTAACAAATTGGAATTACGCGCGGTTTTACTGCCGGCTTTTGCTATCTTTTTCGTGGGTGATTTCTTAGTCATAAGCTTGATATCCAGTTACTAAAAAGGGTTGGGGCTGACAATGGCTATTATTGTTGCCTTGTTTAACCTCCAACCCTTTCATAGTTTGTTGTGCCGATTAAGCGCTGAAGCGCTTAGCGGCGAACCGAGCTGCTGTGCTTACGAGCACGGCAACACCGAAAGCGGTGCTGGCCAAAGCCACGTAAGTCAGAACGCTCCGGCTTCCGCCGGTGTTCGGCAAAGCAGCTACGCAAGTAACTGCCGTACTACAACCTAATACTTGAGGGTACATGTATTCTTTCTCCTCCTATTAATGATTAGTTGTAAGCGGAACGGGTGAAAAAAACATAAGAGGGCTGCGCCCTCCTCGAATGATTCTCCCAATCCAACTAGTACTTATTTTACACTACTTATGACTATTTGTAAATACTATTTTATAAAATCATTAGCTTTTTGCTACAGGGGTTAAAACCGGCAAATTAGCTTGCATTCCATATGTACTTGTAAGCAAAACCATAAAAAATACATTAAAAATAAGCGTATTGCAATTATGTATAATATATGATAATATATTCGTCAAAGAGCGGACAGGGTGGGTCGCATCCGCCCTTACCGTATTTAAATAAATCATCAAGGGAGGCATGGTAAATCCATGATGTTAAAAAGACTTGTAACTTTAAGCTTAGCCGTGTTGTTTGCGCTGATTGGCGCATCCAATGTTATGACGGCTCATGCAGCCGTCGCTAATATCGCGCCAACTGCAAAAGTCAGCTTTACATTTGATGACGGTTATAATAGCGCGCTTTCCCAAGCTGCTCCCACATTGGCAAAATATGGTTATTCCGCAACAAGCTACGTGATAACAGGTTGTGTCGGGATGACAACCACTCCCAATACTTGCCAGGCAGACAATGACAAGTCTTACATGACTTGGGACCAGATTTCACAATTAAAAAATAATTATGGATGGGAAATCGGTTCGCATACGGTAACACACCCTTATTTAGCTACCAGCGACCCAGTCGATCAGCCTCAGCCGATTCCTTTTTCGCAAGTTTCTCAGGAGCTTACTCAGAGCAAGGCAGATTTAGCGGCGCACGGCATTGATGCCAAATCACTCGCCACGCCTTATGGTGATTACAATCCAGCAGTCCTGGCAGAAATTGCCAAATATTACTCATCTCAAAGGGGCTTTGCAGACCTGGGCTATAACGATTGGCCGAACAGCGACTATTTCTTAAGAGAACAACAAGTACAAGGACGGGTAAGCGTAGCGACAGTTGAGGGTTACATTAATAATGCCATTGCAAATAACCAGTGGTTAGTACTGGTCTTCCACGATATAAAAAGCAAGGCTAGTAATAAGAATGACGACTATGAATACAGCACGTCAAAGCTGGACCAAATTGCAGCATATATTAAGTCTAAGAATGTTCAGGTAGCAAATGTCAGCGATGCTTTGGTAAATAGTGATGTTAATTTATTGCCGAATGCCAGTTTCAATAGCGGTATATCGGGCGGGTGGACTACCGACAGCCCATCACAAGTCGAGGCAGACAGCGCCAATAACGGCAGCTACCCTGACCCTTCTAATTCGGTAAGATTGACTTCCGGCGCTACCGAAGCTCATCTGTTTTCACCGAGAGTCAGCGTTAACCCCAATACCAATTACATGCTTAAGAACTTCCTTAATGTTAAGGCATTGACCAGCGGCGAAGTTTACTTCTACGTTGATGAATACGACGCAGGAGGCAATTGGATAAGCGGGCAATATCTAAAAGCCGAGCGTTCAGCGTTCGTTGAGGAGCTGAATTTTACGTACAAACCGACATCGATTTCCGTGGCGAGCGTTAGCTTGCAGGTAGGAGTTTCTGCAAATTCCGGAATAACAGCATATCTGGACAATACTCAGTTGTTCCCGCTGTCTTCTACGATTCCGCCAGTTCAGACAAACTTAGTTGCAAACGGTGCGTTTGATAACGGAATAGCAGCTGGCTGGACAACTAACAGCCCGGCTACGATTACTGCCGATTCCTCGAACCATGGCAGTCCTGCAAATCCTGTAAATTCGGTAAAATTGACCTCTGCTACCGTAAACAGACATCTGTTTTCACCGCATGTAAGCGTTGATGCGTCAAAATCATACAGCCTGTTAAGTTATCTGAATCTTGTTCAGAGAAACAGCGGCGAAGTCGGTTTTTACATAGACGAGTATGACGCCGGCGGCAATTGGATAAGCGGGCAATATAAACTTGGCGTAAGCACGCTTGGTGCATCCGATGTAGGCCTGGCTTATAAGCCAAGTTCCACGAACGTTAAAAGCGCGAGCCTGCAAATAATCGTCATGGGTAATTCGGGAATTACAGCTTACTTCGACGATGTACGCTGGTACCAGAACTAAATAGAACCGTTTAGGATAGGCGGTGGTTATTTGATATAATTACCCCTGTTAGAGCGGGATTCGTATAACGGTTAATATGCAAGTTTTCCAAACTTGAGACGGGGTTTCGACTACCCCATCCCGCACCATGTGCCCCGGTAGCTCAGCGGATTAGAGCAGGAGGCTTCTATCCTCAAGGTCGGGGGTTCGAA
>DASUJO010000017.1:0-11798 GCA_036279215.1 Saccharimonadales bacterium (SeqCode) | reverse complement strand
GCGGCGGCTGCCGTTGGATTTATCTTCCTCATACTGCTGGCGGTTAAGGAATTGCTCGACTTCGCCGCTAAGGCGGTCGATATCAACGCCCATGTCACGCAACAGGGTCGTGGCCCTGGCGTTCTTTTGGCTGAGGATGCTGTATAAGACGTGTTCCGTGCCGCAGTAATCCTGGTTGAATTCCTGTGCTATTTCCCAAGCCATTTTTAAAGTCAGTTTGGCTGTTTCAGACAAGCCTTTGCCGCCCATGTTTATAACTAATGTTTTAGGCGTAAGATTTAGCGCCAAACGCGCCCGGTCAAGCGTAACGCCTACTCCTTCCAATATTTTAGAACCCATAGAACCTTCCTGGGCAAGCACTCCCAACAAAAGATGCTCTGTGCCTATGTAAGCGCTGCCGCTGGCGCGCGCTATGGCGTCGGCATGTTTCAAACTGTGCAGAGCATTATTGGTGAGATGGCTCAAAAACTCTTGGAAGTCTGGTGAATTTGGAATCATATGTTAATTATTTAACCCTCGTTGCTTATGTTTAGCTGTAACGGTTATTACAGAACCGTTATTTTTATTATAGCAGAAATTAGCACTCGTCAAGTCAGAGTGCTAATTTTATATGATTTCCGCTTGTAACTTCAAGGCGGATATAGTTTGCTGTGAGTAATGGAGATTTTGCCGGAAACGTTGCCAGAGAGCCGCAAAGTGTTCGAAGCGGTCTCAAATGATGGCGCATTGGTGCTTTCGGTGTGGGATGACTCACGCCTGATAAGGCAGCCGGCAGAATTAAATATCCCTCCGGGGATACTGACTATATATAATTCAATGAGCCGGTCTTACTATTGCCGCGAAAGGGTTGAGCTTAGCGAATCGGCTATCGCCGGCAGCGGGCCCACCGACGATGAAAAGAATATATGGGCAAAAAAATTATCTGATTTTGCCGAAAATTGGTTTTAGTTTACTATTTTATTTCTGTTTATCTTCAGTACCGTGCTCTTCGATTGCCTCTAACAGCGAGCTTTCCAAGTCGGACTTTTTCTTTAATTTTTGAACGACTTGCTTGGATTCTACCCCAGGTTGGGCTTCTTCGGCCGGCTTGGCTGATTCATCGGTTTTCTCTTCTTTGGCAGCCGCTTTATTGGCTTCTACATCCAGTTCAAACCCGCTTAGCTTGCCGGCCAAGCGGACATTTTGGCCGGCTTTGCCGATTGCCACGCTAAGCTGGTCCTCAGGTACAATCACGGTCGCTTTCTTGCTGTTTTCGTCAACTTCGACCCTGGTAACATTAGCCGGCTTCATAGCATTTGCGATAAAAGAAGAGATGTCTTCATCCCAGACAACAATGTCTATCATTTCCTGGCTGCCTATCTCGTCGCGAACAGCGTTAATGCGCGTTCCGTGCCCTCCCACAAACGTACCTACCGGGTCGATACCTTGGACGTTGCTGGCAACGGCGATCTTGGAGCGTACTCCGGCTTCGCGGGCGATGGCTTTAATCTCAACGGCATTGCCGCCCATTTCCGGCACTTCAGCCCTAAACAGCTGTTCTATAAATTCTCTGGCGCCGCGGCTGACTATCAGCTGAGGCCCGCGGGCGTTCTTTTCGACTTCTTTTAGATAGAATTTAAGCCGCTGGCCCGGGTGGTAATGCTCGCCTTGTATTTGCTCGCTGACCGGCATAATGCCCTGCCCGCGGCCTAGCTCAACGCGCACAAGCCGGCCTTCAACGCGGCTAACAATTCCGTTAACAACCGTGCCGACTTTATCTTCGAACTCTCCAAGTACGATTTCACGTTCGGCTTCGCGCAGGCGCTGTAATATGACCTGCTTGGCGGTCTGCGCGGCTACCCGGCCGAACTCCTTTACGTTCTGGACTATCTCAACTGTCTCGCCTAGCTTGGCGTTTTTACGGATAGCTTGGGCTTCACCCAGATTGATTTGAACCGCCGGGTCTTCGACATGCTCGACCACTTCTTTGCTGAGGTAAACCGTTACTTCGCCGGTGTTCAAATTCATGGTGGCGCGTACTTCTTGCTCGCGGTCGCCGTAATCGCGCCGCCAGGCTGCCGCCAGCGCCTGCTGCACGATGTCCTGAACCTGCTCTTCGGGCAGGTTTTTTTCTTCGGCTATGACTTTTATTGCCTGTGCCAGTTGTTTGAAATCCATATCCATTTTATGTCTCCTTCAAGAAAAAAGCCGACCTGATTCGGTCGGACACTCACGCCATATTATCACGAATTGCCAGCTTGGGCAACTTAGATGGTAAACTGCCCCTTTTTGTAAATTACTTTCTCTTGCCCATTTGCCAACTTGGCGGTTACGGTTCTGTCGGTTGTCGAAATCATATCAACGTGGATTACCGATTCGTTAAAACCGAGTTTGTTGGCTTGCGAACCGCTTAGTTTTGCTATGTCACCGGTGAACGTATCGTGATACGAGCGGCCGACAGCCAAATGCGTGTTTCCAAACGGCCCGCCAATGTTCTCGTCATATAGCGTTTCGGCCATAAACTTGGTTATGCGCGACAGCCGGGTGTCAGTCAGCGAGAATTCGCCTAGCTGCGAAGCCCCCTCATCCGTAGCTAGCATTTCCTTTAGGAGTTTTTGGTTCTTTTTGGCTGATGACTTTATAACTCTGCCTTCCTTGAAGTGCAGTTCTATGCCTTCTACTTTAGGCCCGTAATAATAGAGCGGCTGGTTAAACCGAATCCAGCCCTCGGTGCCCCGCCAGTCGGGCGATGTAAAAACTTCAAAACTGGGTATATTCCGACCGCCGCCGCCTAGCCACCGCCGTTTGTCGCCGATTTTTAAATGCAGATCCGCATCCTTGCCGGCCACATGCAGACGGTCTATTTGCAGCCCTGTTAGCTTATTTGCAACCCGTTTTACTTCTTTAGCCGCTTTTTGCCATTGGGCTATCGGGTCTGAGCGGTCCAGGAAACAAGCATTGATAATTTGCTTCCAATAGTCGCTAATTGTGAGGCCGGCTTCTTTTGCCATAGACGGCGTGCCGTAAAGCGCTAGGGTCCATGTATATTTGCCTTGGTTTTCTTTTTTATCGAACCATTGCATCAGCGGTTTGGCGCTTTTTTGAACAAGCATGATCTTACGGGGATCGACTTTATCCAGTTCGTGGACGTCGTGGTCGGCAATAACAGCAATCCGGTGGTCAACCTGGGCAACTAAGCCTTTATAATACTTATCTAAGAAGGCGGTAAGCTGGTGATGCGCCGCGTGTTCATAAAAATATTTGGCGGCGCCGTTCATATCGTCTGCCAAAGATGTAATGGCCAGTCCGCCGCTATCCAGGATGGCTTTTCGCAGCGCGCGGTAAAACGGCAGAGCCGATAGCGGTGCTTGCAGGTATACCACCTCTCCTTTTTTAATACCCGTGCCGCCGCCAAGAGCAAAATTAACCAGCACTTTGGCATATTTATCAAGGATTTCATCGCTTGGCTGATAGCCCATTGTATTAGATTATAACCTAGTCAATTTCTAATAATTCGATGACGCCGTAATCCGGTCCGGTGACTTCGGCTGCCAGCAAGCGGCAGTCGCCCCGCCATTTATTAACCGCAGCCCAGTATTCGGCGGCGAAACGAAGCTGCTGCAGCTTATGCGGACCGATGTATTCAAATCCGCCGCCCTGCGATAAGTTCGAACGGTATTTTACTTCGATAAAATATACCGTTTTATGCTTTTGGGCGACAATATCTATTTCGCACCGCCTGTTGCGCCAATTGCGGGTTATAACATCAAATCCTTGACAAGTTAAGTAATTTGCCACCGCTGCCTCAGCCTGGCGGCCGGTAGCCGTGGTTTTCATGCTTTCGCCGCTATTTTAGCTATTGGCGCAAAAGATAACCTGTGCACCGATTTGATGGCTCCGTAAGCCTGGAGAGCGTTGGCGTGTTCCGGGGTACCGTAGCCAACGTGCCGCTCAAAACCATAGCGCGGATAACGCGCTGCCAGATTGATCATAAAGTCGTCGCGTTTTATTTTGGCGCAGATACTGGCCGCCGAGACTGCCGGTTCCAAGTTGTCGGCGCCTATCAGGCAACTTGTATTGGAAAATTTTAAAGGCATGTAGTTTACTTTGCCGTCCATAATAATCGCGTCGGCCTTTTGGGCGCCGATATCCCCCACTGCGCGCCTTACTGCGAGCTTAAGTGCCGCTGCCAATCCGTGTTTGTCAATTTCTAACGGGCTTACCCAGCCTTCGCCGAATTGGTAATTAGCGGTTAGTAGATGGTAGATGGCCTTTCTCTGGTTGCGCGTCATAAGTTTTGAATCCCTTATTCCAGCGGGCAGTCGGCCGGTTTGGCGCGCGGCTACTACCAGCAGCGGCCCGGCCCAAGAACCCCTGCCTACCTCATCAACCCCTATCATATTTATAGGTTATACGGTTTAAAGATGAGGGTCTAGAGATTTTTTGAGCTACTCGGATTTAGCTACGTCGTGCTTTGTCAGGGCTTCTTGGGCTTTAGCTTCGTCTTTGGCGGCTTTTTCGGCGTCTTTGGCGGCTTTCTCTTCGTGGGCTTTTTCGGCGTCTTCTTTGAGTTTCTCTTCGGCGGCTTCCGCCTCTTCATCATGTATGACATTTACCTTTTCGCGGTCAAAATCAACCCCCATCAAGCGGGCATTCTTACCGGTAAGGCTGCGCATATAAGTCAGGTAGTTGCGGCGCACTTTTGCGCGTTTGGTAACTTCAATCTTAAGTACATTCGGCGAGTGGATAAAATAAGTCTTTTCTACGCCGACGCCGCTGGCAATCCGGCGGACGGTAAAACTTGAGGTATGGCTGCTTTTGCGCGATGTTTTAATAACCAGGCCTTCGAATATCTGGACACGCTCTTTGTTACCCTCGCGGATTTTTTGCGACACTTTAACGGTGTCGCCGCTGCGAACGTCAACGACGGCTTTTTTCTTATACTGGTCTTCTATTTTCTTTACCACGCTCTGCATAACCGCTAAATTCTAGCGTAAATCTCTGTTAATTTCAAGTGTGGCACATCTGTTATAGTGGGGGCATGGATTACGGCAAGAAAGCGCTTAGGCAGCACAAAAGGCTGGGCGGCAAGATAAGCATGGGCCTAAAAGACGATTTATCAACGCAGGATAAACTAAGTACTTATTACACGCCCGGTGTGGCGGCTGTATCAAGCTTTGCCGCTAGCCACCCGAAGCAGGCGCGTGAATATACCTGGCTCAATAATTCGGTAGCGGTTGTCAGCGACGGTTCGGCGGTGCTCGGGCTTGGCAACATCGGGCCATACGGCGCTCTGCCGGTTATGGAAGGTAAAGCTATGCTATTCAAGCACTTTGCCGACATCGACGCCGTACCGATTGTCTTGGACGTGCATAGCGAGGATGAAATCGTCCAGGCGGTCCGCGCGATAGCACCGTCGTTCGGCGCAGTAAACTTGGAAGACATCGCCGCGCCGCAATGCTTCGCTATTGAAGAGCGGTTAAAGAAAGCCCTTAATATTCCGGTGATGCACGACGACCAGCATGGTACGGCAGTAGTAGTGCTGGCCGGCCTGATAAACGCGCTAAAAATTACCGGCAAGCGATTGGGCGACTGCAAAATCGTAATCGTGGGGGCCGGCGCCGCCGGAACGGCGGTGGCAAAGCTGTTAAATCTATATGCCAAGCCGGAAATATTGGTTTTGGACAGCCGCGGTATAATTTCTAAATCGAGGGCTGATTTAAACGCTTCTAAAAAGCAGTTTCTAAAATTTACCAACAAATCGGGCGCCAACGGCAGCTTGGATGACGCGCTTCAGGGCGCCGATATTTTCATCGGCTTAAGCAAACCGGATTTGCTCGATGCCGCCAAGATTAAAAAGATGGCCGAACGTCCGCTTATTTTTGCCATGGCGAACCCCGATCCGGAAATCAAACCCGACCTGGCCAAAAAAGCCGGCGCGGCGGTAGTAGCTACCGGGCGGAGCGATTTTCCCAACCAGGTAAATAATGCCCTGGCTTTTCCCGGAATATTCCGCGGCGCTCTGGATAATGGCATCGGGAAGATCACCGACAAGCATAAAATTGCCGCCGCTGAGGCAATGGCGTCGCTAGTTGCCAAGCCGACAGCCGAAAAAATCCTGCCTACGGTTTTAGACAAGCGGCTGGTACCGGCTATCGCCAAAAAAATCGTCTAAGAAACTACCCTGTAAACTTCTTCGATTGTCGTCAGTCCGGCGAAGGCTTTCAAAATACCGTCTTGGAGCATCGTCTGCATACCTTCTTTGACCGCCTGCGACTCTAGCATTTCGGTGGTTATTTCGTTAGGCGGGCGGCGAAGCAATTCGGCGACGCCCGGCGTCATAAGCAGCTGTTCCCTGATAGGCAGCTGGCCCGTGTAGCCGAACGGGTTTGCCGCCGAAGCGCCGGCCTTATAAAGAGTCACGTTATTTATGTCGGGCTTTTGGTCTTGCGGCGGCAAGCCGTCTATTACCGTTTGCAGCTGGCGTTTAAGCGCGTCATCCGGTTGGTAAGGCTGTTTGGTGGAGTCATCCAGACGCCGCACCAAACGCTGGGCCATAACCAGCCTGATTGCGCTGGCAAACAGCGGATTGATGCCAACCATATCGAGCATCCTTGTTAGCGCTGCCGAAGCGCTGCCGGCGTGGAAGGTCGATAACACCAGATGGCCGGTCAGGGCTCCCTGCAAAGCGGTTTTTGCGGTGTCCTTATCACGGATTTCTCCTACCATGACTATGTCGGGGTCAAGGCGAAGCACGGCCCTGAGTTTTTCAGCAAAATTTTCCGATTCCAGAGTCCCGTGCACCGGTATCTGCACGATGCCGGGCATATTGTATTCGACCGGGTCTTCAAGGGTGATGATTTTGCGTTCGGGCGTATTCAGCGAATTAAGAATGGAGTACAGCGTCGTAGTCTTTCCTGAGCCGGTAGGCCCGACGACGATAACCAGGCCGGTCGGACGCCGGATTATTTCCTGGACGACTTTCATCTCGGGCGGGCTTAAACTTAAGTTATCCAGTTTAAAGAGCTCCAGCTTTAAGTTAAATAAACGCATGACGATGTCCATGCCGTAAACGGTCGGCACGGTTTCTACCCGCAGGTTCAGTGTTACTTCTTCGCCGGTCGCAAGTTTGTATTGCCGGCTTATGTGCCCTTGCTGGGCATCTTCGGCATTGGTAGAAACATCAGCGGCGCTGGCAATTGCTGCTATTAGGTGGCGGTATTTTTCATGGCCGATATAGGCGATTGGATGCAGTACGCCGTCAATACGAAAACGGATACGGACGTTTTCGCGCTGGGTTTCAAGGTGGATATCGCTGGCTTTTAGTTTATATGCCTGCTGGACAAGATAAGCCAGCATATCGTCTGGGCGTACCTCTTCCAGCGTCTTACTGACCGTTTCGACAATATTCTGGCGTTCGGTATCGGCAATCTGTATATCATGGTATTCAACTTGTTTTGGCGGGTCGTATAGCCGCATATATTCGGCGTAACCGGTATCGGATATCAGTGAAAACTTTAATATATAGTCAGTAAAACGCTGCCGCAGCCCGGTTACCGTTTGCTGCGGCGTAGTTGTGGTAATGCCGAAATGTATATTATGTTCGTCGGCTATCAAGGGTACTACCTTGAGCGAATATAGCTCCGGTACCGGCAAAATAGTTTTATATAGCTGTTTTTGCAGCTGCGACGTATCGATGTAATTCAGCCGAAGAACTTGCGCGCGCTTTTGCGTCGTAGCCTCTTCATCGCGCCGCCCACCTTGATCCATACAGACATTATAAGCTTACGCTTATAAAAACATCAAAACTCACATGACAAACTTAAGATTGGAGTTTGATGTTTAATGATTGAATTTTACAATCAAAGCAATGCAGAAGATCATTTTAATAGTGCATAATGTCCGCTCGGCCCATAATGCCGGGTCAATTTTACGAAGCGCAGACGGCTTCGGCGTTGAACATGTTTACTTTACCGGTTATACGCCTTACCCCCAAGCGCCCGATGACAGCCGCTTGCCTCATATCGCCAGGCGCGCGAGCAACCGGATATCTAAAACTTCCCTGGGAGCCGAAAAAAATATCAGTTGGTCTCATGCTAAAAACATACTGGACCTTATCAGTCGGCTAAAATCTGAGGGCTGGCTGGTGGCAGCGCTGGAACAAACCGGCAAAGCTACTGATTTACCGTATTTTCCAGCTTATAAACCGGTTGCCTTGATAGTCGGCAGCGAAACCGAAGGCATTGATAATATCGTATTGGAATCAGCCGACAAACACCTTCAGATACCAATGCTTGGCGGTAAAGAATCATTTAACGTATCGGTGGCCGCAGCCGTAGCGCTTTACCATTTACGATGGTATAATCAGACTCCAGATGGCCGCAAAAATAAAAACGGTTTCGCGAAAATACAGCCATCGCCCGCCCCACAAACCAAAAGGGGTAAGCGATAAGGCGTTTAAAAAAGTATACTGGCCTTATATTCCGGTAATCCTGATAATCGGCGTCCTGCTTACTATGAGCTCGCAAGCGGGGGCTTTTTCTTCAATGTTCAACAGCGCCAGAGGCCATGTGCTGGCCTATGCCACTTCAATGACTACCGGCGGCTTGCTAAGCAGCACGAACGCCGCCCGGGCATCTAACGGCGTTAAATCGTTAAAGACCAACAGCAAACTCCAGGCGGCGGCGCAGGCCAAAGCCAGCGATATGGCAAAGCGCAATTACTGGAGCCACTACACGCCTGACGGCAAATCTCCGTGGACATTCGTGGTTGCCCAAGGATACTCATACCAAAAACTTGGCGAAAACCTGGCTGCCGGATTCAGCGACGAACAAGCAACTATTGACGGCTGGATGGCATCGGCCCCGCACCGGGAAAATCTGCTTGATAAAGATTTTACCGAGGTCGGGTTCGGTTATGCCAATAATCCTAATTACACTTCCGCTGGCGGCGGCCCGATGACAATCGTAGTAGCATTTTATGGCAAACCGCAGGTGCTGGCAGCCGAAACTACCAAGAAAGCTTCCTCTCCGCCGCCGGCGGCATCAACCGCCAGCCCGCCACCGGCAAGCACCACGCCCAAGAAAAAAACATCCAAACCGAAAACCGTAGCGCCAGCCAATACAGCCAAGCCTCAACAGGCGCAGGCCGCTCCTAATACCGATACAAACGTACAGACCGCCGAACTGGCCGCTCCATCTTCGAGGGCTCAGCTGGTTTTAGCCAGCTTCCCTATGGCGAAGTTCGCGACAACATTCGCGCTCATTGGCGCGGCGTCGGCAATCGCATTATGGCTTAGCCGCCATGCGCTGGCTGTCCGCCGGGCCGTACTCTCCAGCGAGCGTTTTGCCATAAGGCATCCGCTGCTCGATATCGGTTTGCTGATAATAGCCGCGCTGTCGTTTTTACTTACCCAGACCGCCGGGTTTATACAATAAATTAAATTATTTAATAACAATGTTCGTAGGGCCGAAGATAGCCGCCAGCTCCCTTAGGCTTTCCTCGCTTACATTTATTGACTGCGGCAGCTTAATCGCCTGCTTGCCGGCCGCTTCTCCGGTAACGATTACTACTTCGGTGTCACCGCGGAAGAAATCAAGTTTATCTTTCAGGCTCATCAGCAGCGGCTGGTCCGAGCTATTCTCCAGGCGGATAAATAAACGCTGTTTTGACACATCAGAATTGGCGCCGCCGGCCGGTTTGTTATTTTCTCCCTGTTTCGGAATTTCCGCTTGGGCCAGCTGGCGGGCTTCTTCGACGATAATCTTCCACTCGTCGGTCGCTGAATTATCACGGTCGCGCGTCGTAAAACGCCCTTTGGCAAGAACCACGGTATCCCTGGCCCACAGCTCGGCATTAGATTCGTAAAGCTTAGGGAATATTATCATTTCAATCTCGCCGGTTAAGTCGGCCAACTTTACAAATGCCATTTTGGAGCCGTTCTTGGTGGTTATTTCTCGAACTGCCGTTATACTGCCGCCGACCTTAACGGTTCGGCCGTCCATCTCGGCCTTCAAGCCGCCTATCGGCGTGGCTTTTTCCCTTAGTACATCCTGGTAGTCTTCCAGCGGATGGCGGCTTAAATATAAGCCCAGCAGTTCGCGCTCCCAAGTAAGCTGGATATTTTGGGTATATGGCACCGACTCCTCGTCCCAGCGCATCTGCAGCTTGGTTTCGCTGCCGCCCCCGCCGAATAAATCAACCTGGCCGCTCAAGCTTTCTTTTTGTAAACGCTGCGAAAGGCTTAGGATATTTTCCACGTTATTTAACAGCCGGCTGCGGTCGCCCAGCGAATCGAACGCGCCCGACTTTATTAAACTTTCGAGCGCTTTGCGGTTAACTATCCTGGCGTCCACATTCTTGCAAAAATCTTCGATTGATTCGAACCGGCCGCCCAGTTCTTCGCGGGCGCGCAGGATTTCTTCTACCGCCCCATGGCCGACATTTTTAATAGCATCCAGGCCGAACCGTATCTCACGCTTGCCGGGAACCACGCCGAATTCATGGAATGACTGGTTAATATCCGGCGGAAGAACTTCAATTCCCATATGCTTGCATTCGGTTATTTCAATAGCCAGGCGGTCGATGTTGTCGTAGTCGCTGGTCATCAATGCAGCCATGTACTCTGCCGGATAGTGGGCTTTTAGGTAGGCGGTCTGATAAGCGATTAACGCGTAACATGCCGAGTGTACTTTGTTGAAACAATAGGCGGCGAACTCTTCCAGCTGCACCCAAAAACGCTCCATTAATTTGCGATCGGCGCCTACGGTCTTTATGGCGCCTTCAATGAAATCTTTTTTGAGCTTGGCCATCGTGACCGGATTTTTCTTGCCGATGGCTTTGCGCAAGGTATCTGCCTGGCCGCCGCTGAAGCCGCACATCTCTTTGGAAATCTGCATGACTTGCTCCTGGTAAACAATGACGCCGTAGGTGTTTTCCAGCGCTGATTTCATCACAGGGTGAAGGTATTCAATCTGGCGCTTGCCATGCTTGCGGGCGATAAAATCGTCTATCCACTGCATCGGCCCGGGGCGGTATAGCGCCACCATAGCAATTATATCTTCGAAAATAGTCGGTTTAAGCTGTTTTAAATGGCGTTTCATACCGGCCGACTCCAGCTGGAAAACGCCGGTGGTTTCACCGGCCTGCAGCAGATCGTAAGTCTTTTTATCGTCCAACGGGATGTTGCCGATGTCGATGGTCTTTCCGTGGACTTTTTTGACAATACGCAGGGCGTTCTTAATGATAGTCAAGTTCGAAAGGCCCAGAAAATCCATCTTTAATAAACCCAAGTCTTCAATCGGCCACATCGAATACTGCGTGGCAATAGCGCCGTTCTGGGCGACCTCCAGCGGCACGAATCCGATGATATCATCGGGCGCAATGACCACACCGGCCGCGTGTACTCCGTGGCTTCTTATAGTACCTTCAAGCCGAATGGCTAAATCAAACACCTGTCTTGAGCGTTCATTGGACGCGTATTCTTTCTTCAGCTCCGGCACCTGTTTTAGATGCATAGAAAGCGAGGTGTGCCTGCCTTGTACCGGCGGTGGTATCATCTTGGCCAATCGGTCGGCTTCGGAATATGGTACGCGTAAAACGCGAGCTACGTCGCGGACCGAATTACGCGCCGCCATCTGGCCGAACGTCACTATATTGGCTACCCGGCCGCGGCCGTACTTTTCTATGCAGTAATTTATAACCTCGTCGCGGCGGTTATCCTGGATGTCGATATCCATATCGGGCATGCTGATGCGGTCAGGGTTTAGGAAGCGCTCAAAAAGCAAGTCGTACTTAAGCGGGTCTATCTCTGTTATCCG
>DASUJO010000016.1:0-22429 GCA_036279215.1 Saccharimonadales bacterium (SeqCode) | reverse complement strand
TCCAAGAATAGACATCGAAATTAACCAGATAGCCATCGATCCGATAACCGTCTTGGTGTGGCCAAACACCTTATACCGCCAGTCCTTGCCGTACCTTTGGCCGATTAAATTGGCGAAGCCGTCGGCCAGCGCCATGGTCAGCATAGCCAGAGCGAAAAAGGCCTTTTCGTCAGTCATAAGCGCCGAAGAGATAACCGCCAAAGCATAGAAAATATCGCCGTATGACTTACGGTCTACATCGGTATAAAAGTCGGCCAGCTTTTTTCGGCGGTTCAGAAGGACCACCGCCAGCATAACCAAACCCAGCCAGGCAATCGTATTAAAGCTTATTAACCACGGCCAAAACGCTATGTAAGAACCGGCCGCTATATGTACGAATTGGCGGCGGGGGTCACCGCTTAGCAGTTTTTTTTGGGCTAACATTTCGCTAAGAAGCAGTATTGCGAATATTCCGGCGAGGCAGGCGATGATTGCGAGCATTAGCGTTATTGTAACCTATTTTTCATTTTGGGGTCCCGCTTGATGAGCCGGGGAGTAGGTAATTGTTGATGCGTGGTCGGGGATAGCAGATTTGAACTGCTGACCTCACCGTCCCGAACGGTGCGCGCTACCGGGCTGCGCCAATCCCCGAATATCTATTGGTCGGGGAGACAGGATTTGAACCTGCGACCCCCGCGTCCCAAACGCGGTGCGCTAGCCGGGCTGCGCCACTCCCCGAACAGGGGTAATTATACCAGAAAACAGATGTAGTTAGAGCTTCAAGTTGTTTTCGGCGGCCAACACCTTGCCAACCTCCTTATTTACTTGTTTGGCGTTTTTTGCCCGGATGACGTGTAATCCAAGCTTCCTGGCGGCCTCGATGTTTTCTGCCCGGTTATCTATAAACAATATTTCCCGCGGTTTAGCTCCGGTACGTTTTATCGCAATGTCATAGATACCGGAGTTTGGTTTTGCTATACCGACTTTACTAGATAAGATAACCGGGGCGAATCCTCGGTAACCACCGGTCAATCGGATTGCCAATGGCATGCCCAAAATCGTATTAGACAAAATCCCGGTTCTGATTCCATGCTCCCTTAGCCGCTTTGCGAGTTTTCGAATTGTCGGGTGCGGCAGCGGCCCGTATACGACCCGGAAGTAGTCGAACAATACGACTTTTATCATCTATTTCGCGTATTCTATCGCCCTTGTCTCCCTGATGACGTTTACCTTAATTGTGCCAGGATATTGCATCGTCGATTCGATTTTGTTAGCGACATCGCGTGCCAGTTTGATCGCTTGGAGGTCGTTAATCTCCTGCGGAAATACAAACACCCTTACCTCGCGGCCGGCGCTGATGGCGTATGCTTTCTCCACGCCGCTGAACCCGGTAGCAGTATTTTCCAGTTCCTTCATCCGCTCGACAAAGCCGTCGGCGCTGACGTTGCGGGCGCCCGGGCGGGCCCCGGATATGGCGTCGCAAACCCTGACAACCAGCGCTTCGACCGTCGTGGCTTCCATGTCGTCGTGGTGGGCTTCGGCGGCGTGGGCTACTTCTTCCGGCGCGCCGTACTTGCGCAGGATTTCGCCGCTGATGTGATGGTGTTTGCCTTCCACTTTGTGGCTCAGCGCTTTGCCGATATCATGCACTAACGCGGCGTATTTAGCGGTCTTGGCATCGGCGCCGATTTCTTCTGCTAGAACGCCGGCTAAATGGGCCATCTCGGTGCTGTGTTTCAAAACGTTCTGTCCATAACTTGTACGGTATTTGAGTTCGCCCAGCAGCTGCAGAATTTCTTTGGGAACTCCAACCAAGCCGACATCACGGGCGGCGTCTTCGCCGGCGCGCACGACTTCTTTTTGTACCTGCTTCTGCGCTTTCTCTACGACTTCTTCTATGCGCGCCGGATGAACCCGGCCGTCTTTAAGCAGCATTTCCAGCGCCTGGCGCGCAACTTCTCGTCGCACCGGGTCAAAGCTAGAAAGCACGATCATGCCCGGCGTTTCGTCTACCAGGATGTCGACACCAGTAGCCCGCTGAAGCGCCTGGATGTTACGGCCTTCTTTGCCGATGATCCGGCCTTTCATTTCTTCGTCCTCAAGTTTGACCGACGCGACTGTTCGCTCGGCTGTTACTTCCGACGCCATCCTTTCCATAGTGCTCACCAGGACTGTAGCTGATAATTCCTCAGCGTTTTCTTTGGCTTCGTTTTGGATTTTCTTTACCAGTCCTTCAAGGTCGTGCCTTATGTCGCGCTCGGTCATCTGCATCAGCTTGTCGGCGGCGTCGGCTTTAGTCAGCTTGGCGATTTTTTCCAGCTTATCCTGCTGCTTTTTGCGGATATCTCGGATTTCGTTTTTAAGCGCTTCCACCTCGTCTTCGGACTTACGCAAATGCTGCGCCCGTTTATCCAAGTCGTCCAGTTTCTTGTCTAATGCTTCTTGGCGCTCCATTAAACGCTGCTCTAATTTTTTAATTTCTTCGCGCCGGCTCTTTTCATCTTTGCGGGCTTCTTCCACGCGCTTGTCTGCTTCGGCGTTTGCTTTGCTGATGGTTTCTTCGGCTTCTTTTTTGGCTTTGGCCAACGCTTTTTTGGCGTCTTCCGCTGATTTGCCTTGGGTTTGTCTAGCATAGGCGTATGTTGCGCCGCCGCCAACTAATAATCCGGCTATTGCCAGAACAATAGTTACTACTATCATCTTCTACCCCTTTCTAAGGGCTACCAGACCGGCGGTTCCAAGCGATCACTATCACTTCTTTAGCTTGTTGCCGAACGGCCAGTGCTATCAAAAATTTAGTATCCTAAGTCGGACTCCCTGCCCGCCAAAAGCGGGCGAAAACCCCGGGTAATCCTAAAAATACTATATCACGTATTTTATTTTTTAGGCTTGGTGGTTCTGGGCGGGGCGCCGTATTCCGGAGCGGCGATTTTGCCGAATTTACCTGCCGCTAAATCACTAATACCGCCCTGTATCCAATCCTTGCCTCCGCTGGCTGTAACTGGTATATCGCAGGCAAACGCCAGGGCATTGGCGGCGCTAAATCCGATGCGCAGGCCGGTAAAGCTGCCCGGGCCGCTATAGCAGACAATACCGCCGATGCTATCCAGAGAAATACTTAACAAGTCAAGTATTTCGTCTATCTTAACATTAATTGTCTCGGCCAAGCGCCGGTGCGCCTGCCATTTAAGCTCGGCAGTCTTAGCGCCGTTTTGGTAAACATAAAGCTCCGCTTGGGGCTTGTCTGTCCTTATCGCCAAAATATTCATGGCCGGCTTTTTGCCCATTGTGTTTCCAAGGTTTTTATCAAGCCGGCGTTATTAGGACGGTAAATAAACGATATCTGGCGTTCGTCGGCAACAGCTGATGACGGCTTGAATTCCACCGTAAGTCTATCTTCAGGCAATATACCTCTGACCGAGCCCCCCCACTCTATGACGCTAATCGCATTACCGTCAGCTAGCGATTCAGCAAGTTCGTTAGCCATGATGCCGGGTTCATCCAGCCGGTAAAAATCATGGTGAATTATTTGCCCGCCGCTTTTGGTGCCGTATACCTGGCTTAAGGTAAAAGTCGGGCTGGTTACGCTGTCGCTGCTGCCGGCGCCGCGCGCCAGGCCTTTGGCGAAAGTGGTTTTGCCGCCGCCAAGGTCAGAGCGTAATTCCACCACTGCCGGCGGTTTTAGCAGGCGGCCCAGAAGCTCGCCCAATGCCTCGGTTTCGGCGGAGCCGGTAGATTGCGTTTGCCACGTCATAGCGGTACTCATAGCCAGCATATAGTAAGACGGCGCTGCCGATGCCCGCAAGTATAAGCGGATGTACCGGGCTTGATTGGGCAGCGCTGCCGGCTTGTCCGGCCGGGCTGTTTACTGCGGCGGCGCCGCGGCTGCTTGAAGATGGCGAGGTGCCGCCGGCGGCAGCAGTCAAAATATTTGCTTTATCCGGCGTCGGCACGGTTGTCCATTGCCATTTGCCGCCGGCAAAAATCCAAGATTGCCCCTCGGGCGCTTTGGCGTAATCGGCCGTAGCGTCAATCTGCGAACCGTCAGGCGCCAGCAATTTGGCGCGGCCTTCGCTGTTGCTCATAGTCAAATGGGTCTGGGAGCTATAAAAGACCTTATATTCTTTGGCGCCTATCGAATCGTCTTTGATGGTAAATTTATGGTTGTCCGTAGTTCCGGTTACCAGCGTGTAACCAGTAAGGTTCACTTTGCCGGCTGTCGGGTTATAAATTTCTATGAACTCGTCTTCGGCATCTGTCTGCGGCGATTTGGGGTTGGGCAGCAGCTCGCTTAACGCAAGTGGCGCATACTTTAAGGTTGATTTTGAAGCTGGCGGCGCTCCGCTGCTGGCTCCAAGGACGCTAGCACTGCCGGCCGTCGTGATATTACGGGCATCAGGCGTCGGCACGGTTGTCCATTGCCAAAGACCGTTGGCAAATACCCAGGCCGTATCATCTTGGGCGCCGGCGTATTCATCGCTGGCTGCCAGCAGCTCGCCGCCGGGACTTATCAGCTTTACAAAGCCGCCGCCGTTTGGCAGCGACAGGTTTGTCGCCGAAGAATAAAACGCTTTGAAACCCTTGGGCTCGATGCTTGTGAGGCCCTCCGGGAAAACATAGCTGCTGCTGCCGGTTTGCAGCTTGAAATTGCTTAGGTCAAAAACTTGGTCGTTAGGATTATATAGCTCGATATATTCATCGTTTGCATCAGTTTTGGGCGGTGCCGGATTCGGCAGAATTTCTGATAATTGCGGCGCTGCCAGCCCAGCGTCGGCCGGCGGCATACCCGACAGCGCGGCCGGTTCATCGCTATCACTGATTAACAGCGACGGCGGCGATGAGCCGCTGCGGCTGAGCGCTTCCGGCGTATCCGTAGTCGGCGAATCGGATGTGCTTTCGGCCGTACAGCCAACCGGAGTATCCGACGCTTGCCAGCTATTATCGCCAAGGAAATATATCTGTTTGGCGGCAGAACCTGAAACGCCTTTGATGTCAGTGTTGTCGGCAGACTTTGAACTCCAAGAGACCTGGTCCTGCGGCTTGTAACTTACTACGCCGCCGGCCTGGTCCAGGTTTAGCACCTGCAGCAGGCCGGCCGAATCTTTAAGATTAAATGATAGCTTAGATATCCATACCGGCCCGCAGGCGGCTGCCGTGCCGCCGGCCAGCATAATCTCTTGCCCCGGTTTAAGTTTTACCGCCGGCAGCTGGAACGACGTAGCCGATGATGTACGAGACAGCTCAAAATCGTTAAAGTACTGTAGCCAAAAATCACTCAGTTTCAAACTACTGTCAGTAGTATTGCGCAGGACCACGAATTCATCGCCTGTGACTTTAACCTCTGTTATGGCTAAATTTTTTTGCAGCGGCGTATCGGCCAGCGTTATAGACTGTAGGCCCCAGGCATAGCCGGCGTCCAGAAGCATAAGAAATATTACTATAAAATATTTCTTCATTAAATTCAATTTTATTGCCCGGAGCGGAAAACGCAAGCTGTAGCGGATTACAGTTCCCGGCGGTATACTAAAAAGGAAATGCTTTACATGAGTAAGAGTTTGTTCAACCGGCCGGTAGTGAGCCTGCGTTCCGGCGGGCAGATCGCCCTGGCCGCCGAGCCGATTATCAATCCGCACAACTTGAAAATTCTCGGCTGGTGGTGCACGCCGCGCGGCGGCCGCGGCCAGGCGGTGCTACTGGCTGACGATGTCCGTGAAGTAGTACCGGAAGGCCTGGCGGTAAATGATGATGATGCTTTTAGCACGCCCGAGGAGTTGGTTCGCCACAAAGAAGTCATTGATACTAAATTCCAGTTGCTGGAAAAAACCGTGCGCACCAAGCGCCAAAAACTCGGAAAAGTGGCTGATTTTTCATACAACGACGGAATGTTCGTCCAAAAGCTTTACGTAGCCAGGCCGGTGACCAAGATTTTCAGCTCGCAAGACACATTATTAATAGACCGTAGCCAGATCCTGGAAGTTACCGATAAATACATCCTGGTAAGCGATGCCGATATAAGTGCCGCCGAAGAGGCCGCGGTGCCGGCCGGCGCCGCCATATCGTCCAGTTAGACTTCGGGTTCGTCAGATAAGACAAGCCGTTTAACTTGCTGCCAGTCAAACCCTTGGCTTGTTAAATATTTTGCTAGTTTTTGCCGGTCGTCGCGGTATCGCGCCAGCCGGCGCTTTTTTTCAATTACCTGCTTTAGGCGGGCTTCTTCATCATCCGGCGCGCCAGCTAGAACCTCGTCCGCCAATTCCCTGGCAATTCCCTTTTTAAGCATTTCCGAGCGTACTGCGCGGTTGCTCTTGCCTCGGCGCTTCTGCAAATCAGCGAACCAAACAGCGAACTTGGCGTCATCCAGATAACCTTTTTCGGTGAATTCATTTACGAGCGATTCAATCATTTCCGGTTCGGCTTTTTTCCTGTATAAATAATCGCGCAATTCGCGGGTTGAATGCGGCCGGTTAAGCAGCCACTCCAATGTCCTGGCCCGCAATTTGCCGTCGGCCGATATTTTTTTCAGTTTTTTAACTGCCGCCTTATCAAGCTCCTGTCCGTTTTTGAGCCCCTGCTGCAACAGTTCATCGAGGCTCAGCGAGAACTCATATTTACCATCGACGAACATGCTCACCCGCTCAGGATTCTTAACCTGCTGCTTGATGGCCGTGATTTTCACGCGGATTTTTTACTCGGTTTTTTCAGCGGCTTCGCGGGTTTTCTTGGCAATCTCGTCAAAAGTTTTTGGATTGTCGCGCAGGTACTGTTTGGCGGCTTCGCGGCCCTGGGCGATTTTCTGGCCGTTGTATTCATACCAGGCCCCGGCCTTGTCTACCACCTCGTTTGCGGCCGCTAAGTCTATTAAGTCTCCCTCGCGGCTGATGCCTTCGTTGTACATTATGTCGAATTCGGCTTCGCGGAACGGCGGCGCTACCTTATTTTTGACAATCTTAACGCGCACATGGTTGCCGATTACGGCGTCGCCCTTCTTTATCTGGCTGATTCGCCGTATGTCCATACGGACGCTTGAATAAAACTTCAGCGCCTGGCCGCCAGTGGTCGTTTCGGGGTTGCCGAACATCACGCCGATTTTCATGCGCAGCTGGTTAACGAAAATCACTGTGCACTTGGTGCGGCTGATGACACCGGTTAATTTGCGCAGCGCCTGGCTCATTAGCCGCGCCTGCATACCCATCACAGCGTCGCCCATATCGCCTTCGATTTCCGCCTGCGGAACCAAAGCCGCCACCGAATCCACCACGATGATATCCACCGCGTTCGAGCGTACCAGGGTTTCTACCACTTCCAGGCCCTGCTCGCCGCTATCCGGTTGTGAAATCAGGAGTTTATCAATGTCTACGCCCAACCGTTTGGCGTATGCCGGGTCCAGCGCGTGCTCGGCGTCAACGTATGCCGCGGTGCCGCCGCTTTTCTGAATCTCGGCTACCGCGTGCAGGCAGACGGTAGTTTTGCCGGAAGCTTCCGGCCCAAAAATTTCTATTACGCGCCCCTTCGGCAAGCCGCCGCCAAGCGCGATGTCCAGGCTCAGGCTGCCTGTCGGTATGGTCTCTACATGGATTTTACCGGCATCGCCCAAACGCATGATGGAACCTGTGCCGAACTGCTTTTCTATCTGTGTAACCGCCAAATTAAGCGCCTGCGCTTTGCCGCTGGATGCCGTCTTGGCCGAATCGTCTTTTGATTTATCTGCCATCGCTACTCCCTCCGAGTGTTTCCCGATTATAGCATCACTATAGCAACCCCAATCAGTGAAAAAAATTGCTCAAGCTTTTGCTTTTACTAGTGAGATTCCTGTTATTTCTGAGGTATACTAAGCGTATGCGCATTAGCGACGCTGTCGTGCTTGATTTGCTAAAGGCAACCGGCAAACTCAAGGACGAACAAATAAAAAACCTCCAGGCCCAGGAAACAGACAAAAAACTGTTACAAGACGTGGCTATCGCCAGCGGATTGGTATCGGAAAAAGAGCTGACCGCCGCCTATGCCTCGCGGATAGAAGTGCCGTTCGTCGAACTTATTCCGCGCAACCTGCGCAAAGATGTCCTTAAGCTTATTCCCGAGCGCATAGCCAGGCAGTATAACGCCGTGGTGTTCGACGTGACCGAGGACGGCAGCAAACTGCTGGCTATGGAAGACCCGGACGACGTCCAGGCGCTCAACTTCCTGCAGAAACAACTTGGAACGGATATTAAGGTATACATCGCCACGCGCTCTAATATCCTGGCGTCGCTTGACCAATACCGCGGCAACATCAGCGGCGAGCTCACGCAAGTTATCGCCAGCAGCGATATAGACACCGGCGAAGCCGACGAATCGGTATCTGAAGAAGATGTAGCCGAAGACAGCCCGATTGCCCAGACCGTAAACCTTATTATTGAAGACGCTATCAAGCAGAACGCCAGCGACATCCATATAGAACCGCGCGAGGACTATATAAGCGTACGCTACCGCATAGACGGCCAGCTGCGCGAGACGAACAAACTGCCTAAAAAAGTCCTGCTGAGCCTGATCAGCCGCATTAAAATCCTGTCAAACCTGAAAATCGACGAACGCCGGGCGCCGCAGGACGGCCGTTTTAAAGTAAATGTAAGCAGCGGCGAGTATGCCCTGCGTGTAAGCACGCTGCCTATCGTCGAAGGCGAAAAGGTCGTCATGCGAATCCTCAATGAGTCCACCAAAGCCAGTACACTTGAGGAGCTTGGATTCTGGGGCACCAGCCTGGAGCTGCTGGAAAACGCCCTCACCCGCCCGCACGGCTTGATTTTGTTTACCGGCCCCACCGGTTCCGGAAAAAGCACCTCCCTGTTCAGCATTTTAAGCCGGCTCAACCAGCCATCGGTCAACATCAGCACCGTTGAGGACCCGGTTGAGTATAAGATTCCCGGTGTTAACCAGGTACAGGTAAACCCTACAGCCAATATGACGTTCGCCAACGGGCTGCGGGCGCTGCTGCGCCAGGACCCGAACATCATAATGGTAGGCGAGATCCGCGACTCCGAAACAGCCAACTTGGCCGTGCAGGCGGCGCTTACCGGCCACTTGGTTTTTAGCACCCTTCACACTAATAATGCCGCAACCTGCCTGCCCCGATTGCTGGATATGGGCATCGAGCCGTTCCTAATCGCCAGTACCGTTAGAGTGGTAGTAGCCCAGCGGCTTGTCAGGAAGTTAGTACCTGAGGGCGTAGAGAGCTACTCGCCGGATATCGCTACGCTGGCGCGTATTCAGAGCACTTTCGGCATCAAAACGCCTGAGGATTTTGCGCGCATCCACAAACTGGAATCGCAGGCCATCAGCGAGCACCTGAACCGCCCGGTCAGCGAAGGCGATAAACCGTCCGAAGATGACGAACCGTCAACCACCGAATCGACAATCAAACGGCTGTGGCGCATCAAAGGCGGCAACAATGTCAGCTTCCGCGGCCGTATGGGAATATATGAAGTCCTGCCGATGAGCTCCGATTTAAGAAAACTGATAATCGCGCGCTACAGCGCCGACCATATACAGGAACAAGCCATCAAAGAAGGCATGATCACCATGCAGACCGACGGATTAATAAAAGTTTTACGCGGCCAGACGACATTGGAAGAAGTAATGCGCGTCACTTCAGAAAGATAAAAATGAATAAGGAATTTGGAATTAAGGGTTATGAATCGGCCAAACTTCTTAATTCATACTTCATAATTCTGCGACCGGAGGTTGCTTGTGCCGCAGTTTAGTTACGTCAGCGTTAGCAAAGACGGGCGCCAGATAAACGGCGAGATGGCCGCTCCCACCCGCGAGGAAGCGCTAAACGAACTGCGCAAAAACGGCAACCGGCCGCTGATGATCCATGAGGCCAAAGCCAAGAAAAAGGGTTTTTCATTTAAAAACAAAACTAAAATCAAAGACCTGGTGGTATTCAGCCGCGAGCTTTCCACCATGATAAGCGCCGGCGTACCTCTGCCCCGAAGCCTGGAAACACTGGCAGAGCAAGCAGAAAATAAGTACTTCAAAGAGGTAATTTCGGAAGTTAACCATGATGTGGAGAGCGGAATCGCGCTGGGAGATGCCCTAGCAAAACACCCGAAAGTATTTTCAGAAGTTTACGTGAACATGGTGCGCGCCGGGGAGGCCGGCGGAATCCTGGACGATATCATGAAACGATTAGCTACCCAGGTGGAAAAAGACGCCAGCATCCGGCACAAGATTAAGGGCGCCATGGCCTATCCGATGGTTATTCTTACCGTAACTATCCTGGCGTTCTTCGGAATCATGCTGATAATCATGCCGAAGATTTCCAAGATTATTACCGACCTCGGCGGCCCCGACGCCCAGCTACCGGTTTACACCCGCGTCATGCTAGGCGCGAGCGGCTTTATCCAGCACAATATAATTTTTATCGTCATCGCTATCGCGCTGGGGATTTTCGCGTTCAAGCGCTACATCAACTCAGAAAAAGGCAAATACGTCTGGCATAAGGCGCTGCTGCGCTCGCCGATTATCGGCAATGTAATCACCAAAATCATCGTGGCGCGCTTCGCGCGGACTTTTTCATCTCTGATGGGCGCCGGCGTATCGGTGCTTGATTCGCTGGAAATAACCGGTAAAGCCGTGGGCAACCGCGTAATCCAAAAAGAACTGGAAGAAATCGCTAAAAACGTCCGCAACGGCCAGCCGCTGGGAAAACAGCTGCTGGCGGCTGATTACTTCCCGCCGATTGTCGGCCAGATGCTTGAAGTTGGCGAAGAAACCGGTAAAATTGACGAGATTCTGGTTAAAGTGGCCGATTTTTACGAAGAAGAGGTAGATACCGTCATAGACAGTTTGGCGAGCATAATCGAGCCGCTGATGATAATTGTGCTTGGCGGGCTGGTTGGAATGATCGCGGCGTCGGTCATGGGCCCCATCGCCGGCCTGTCAAAACAGATTGGGTAATCCACAACTGCTGTTGACATCATACTGCTTGCGTTTATAATCAGATTTATAGAACGAATTGTTCTCATATAGAAAATAAGAATATTAAGAAGGGTGGGATATAAATGATCTCATTTAAAAATTTAAAAACACGCTTATCGCAAGATAAGGGTGGTTTCACGATTGTCGAGCTTTTGATCGTCATCGTGGTCATCGGTATCTTGGCCGCTTTGGTTATCGTGACTTACAACGGTATCCAGCAGCGGGCGCGCGACACCGAACGCAAAACAGACGTAAAATCTTTGCAGGGCCAGCTTGAGGCGTTTTGGGCTGACCAAGCCAAATATCCTTGTCTGGCGAGTGTTACGGCAACTTGTGCTACAGACCTCAACGACACAACGTTTAGGACTACCAATATGAAGGGTCTTGACCCGGCAGCTTTGGCAGATCCTAAGAATGCCGGTTCTCAGCAGCTTTGCGGCGCGACTACCGCCAGTTGTTACGGCTACGTTCCGTCGCCAACCGGATGCGATAACGTCACTACTGACTGCGATAACTACGCCTTGACAGCCACATTGGAATCGGGCGGTACGTTCTCGGTACAGTCCAATAACTAAACCTTCTGGAGTTAGTGAACAAAAACTCGGGGCATCCGCCCCGAGTTTTTAGATATAATAAGCATAAGCCCAGCACTTAGTTCCAAGTTGCTTCGCAAAACTAATATCAATTGAAGAAGAACAAGGGTGGCCAACTTGCCTAGACTAAAAGCCAAAACTTCCATTACCGCCAAAGGCGGTCTTGGAACCAAGTGCTGGATAAGCATGAAAGATCAGCAGGGATTCTCTATCGTAGAACTGGTAGTTGCAATCGTTGTAGGCGTGCTGTTAATACTTTCTATGAACTTTATAGTTCATAACTACATTCATTTGGGCCAACGGGGCCGCAACCTGACAACAGCCAACGCTTATGTGGAGAGCAAGATAGAAGCGCTTAGGAATACCGGCTATAACGGTTTGAACATTGGCTCAACGGATTTAACCGGCGACCTGCCCTCCCAGCTGACCCCTCCTAAGAGCGGCTCCCTGCAAATCAGCCAGCCGCAGGACGGCCTTAAGCAGATAGATATATCAGTTACATTCAACGATGACGGCAACAGCCGTACTTATACATATAAGACTTATGTGGGAGAGCTTGGTGTCGGACAATAAGCAATCGGGCTTTACCATACCAGAACTGATGGTTTACATAACCGTCGGTACGGTTCTGATGCTGGCTTTCTTCAGCGCTCTGACGAATTACTTTATACTTACTGCCCGTAATAACGCCTCGATTGAGATGACATCCAATTCGCAGAGCCTGCTGAGGTCAACTGTTGACGCTCTGCGGCTTGGCGACGGCGTCAGGCCGTCTAATCTAATAAGCGACCCAAACGCGCCGGTGGGCGGCTGGAACACCGGTAACACCGACTTTGTAATAGTGATAGAGACACCGGCTTTTGATTCTAACCGTGATTTTATAACCGATCCTAACACCGGCGACCCTTACATGAACGAAATGGTTTATTACAAAAGCGGAAAATCGCTGCTGCGTCGCAACCTGGCCAACACGAGCGCCACCGGCAACACTTTCAGGACCTCGTGCCCGGCCGCTCTGGCAACGCCGTCATGCCCGGCAGATGCCGTACTGGCCGACGATGTGGAATCCATTACATTTACCTTGTACGACCAAAACAACGGGTTAATCACCGACCCGTTATCGGCCCGCTCAATATTAATCAGCTTATCGCTGCAGAAAAACGAATTTGGCGATTTAATCAGCTTTGATAACAGTATCCGGGTGACTTTAAGGAATAAATTCTAAGATGTTTATTTTTAAAAGACAGGCTAAAAAACAAGATGGTCAGGTGCTGATAACGCTTGTTATTGTCGTGCCGGCGCTAATCTTAATTGTCGCAGCTTACATGAGCCTAAGCGTCAGCAATTACCAGCTGGCGCGCCGCGACCAATTCCGCACCATGGCGCAAATGACTGCCGATGCCGGCGCCGATTACGCCATCGAACAGATAAACTTAGACGGCAATTGGCCCGGTACCGCCGGTGAAACCACTCTGCAGACAGATAGCACTAAGAAAACGACTTATGAAGTCACAGTGGCGGACAACAGCTCTACCAATAAGACTTTAACTGTCGTCGGGCGAACGTATATCCCGGCTGGTTCAGCCAGCGCCTCATCTACCGTAACTCTAAAGATAGATTTGGACGCCGTCACGTCGGGAACCGGCCCGACCTCGGTATCAACCGGAGTGGGAGGATTGATTTTAAATAACAATGCCAAGATATCCGGCGGCGACGTAGTCGTGAACGGCAAAATCACTTTAAGCAATGGCGCGCAGATCGGCTTGTCTACCAACTCGGTGAACGTGCGCTCAGCCCACCAGAGCTGCCCTGCATCAGCGCCTTATGATACATATCCCCAAGTCTGCGGGCCTGGCAACGGTGAACCGATTACACTTGGCACCAACGCCAGAATTTACGCCAACGTCCAGGCCAAAAACCAGACTACAGGAACTAACATGTTCAACCCCGGTCTGGTTGCCTGCAGCGGCACCAATTGCGACCCGGTTTCCTTGCCTACATATGACCGCACATCGCAGAAAGCCGCTATAACTTCCACCTACGCGTCTACCGACAGCAATATCGCCTGCGGAAATAACGAATCAAAAACCTGGCCGGCCAACGTCAAGATTACCGGCAATATTACCACTGGCAATAACTGCACGGTGACCATCAGCGGCGACACTTGGATAACCGGCTCGGTAACGATGGGTAATGGCGCCAAATTCGTAGTTTCTAATTCACTTGGTACTACCATGCCGACAATGATGCTGGACGGCGGCAATACTTCAGGTACCGGCGGCTTTATATTCGGCAATAACTCCCAGATTGTCCCGAACTCCAGCAGCACCGGCATGCAAGTAGTCTCATTTTGGAGCAACAGCAGCTGCTCGCCCGATTGCGCCACCCTGACTGGCACCGAGCTGCACGACAGCCAAAACATCACGACAATAAACCTTAGCAATAACGGCAGCGCGCCGAATAGTATCCTGTGGTCGCATTGGACAAAAGTCCAGGTCTCAAATAACGGCGCTATCGGCGCCGTTGCCGGCCAGACAGTTGAGCTGGGAGCCAACGCAATCATTAACTTCACGTCATCAGTTCCCGGCAGTGACAACCTTGTCACAACTTGGGTCAAACGCGGCTACATGCGAATTTACTGATGCTTTCTCTGTTATAATCTTGTTAAGGATAAGCAAAATATGAATTTCGTTTCTGGGCTTAGTCTTCGGCGTCGCGAACCGTTGTTCGGTATGGATATCGGCCATTCAAGCTTGAAAGTTATGCAGCTGGAAACCGGTAAAAATAAGATACCAACTGTCGTCGGCTACGGTAGTTCGCACCGGTATGCCGTCAACTCGATAGTTGATGGCGTAATTGTAGATTACAAATCGCTAAGCGAAGCCCTGCACGACTTGTTTGATAAACGGCTGGCCGGAATGATTACTACGCGCAAAGTTGCCTGTACTATACCGCTTTCGCACAGCTTCAGCCGGCCGCTTAAGCTGCCCCTAATGGATGAAAGCGACCTAGAGCAAGCGGTTCATCTGGAAGCCGAGCAATATATCCCCGTTTCTCCGGAAAACCTGTATCTTGACTACGATGTAGTGCGCCGCGACGACAAAAATATCGAAATTCTGGTGGTGGCCACGCCAAGAAACATAATCGACAGCTACATGAAGTTCCTGCAAGCGATGGGTCTTGAGCCGGTGGCGCTGGAACCGACAATGAATGCTACCGCTAGAATATTCGGCATGGCCGACCCGGCGTTCGATGAGCCGACCGTACTTGTAGACTTTGGCGCCGAAGCTACGGACATCGCCGTGTACGACCGCACGCTGTTCGTTAACAACACCGTACAGGGCGGCAGTAACACCATGATTAACTCAATCGCCAAAGCCCTTGGCGTAGACCGCGAAGAAGCCTTCAAAGTTAAGAACGAAGAAGGCCTTAAGCTAAGCGGCGATTTGCGCCATATCGGCGAGGCCGTAAAACCGACTTTGGATAACCTGCTGCGCGAAGTGCATAAAATCGTTCGCTATTACGATGACCGCGTGGCTATAGGCGGCCGCAAAATATCGCACGCTATCATGACAGGCGGCGGCGCTAACATGCCCGGATTGAGCGATTATATCGCCAAAGAGCTGGGCATTCCGGTGCGCATGCTGGACCCCTGGAGCAAGATTGACTTTGGCGGATTTCCCCAGCCGCCGGAGCTTGAGCGGTCGATGTTTATAACCGTTGCCGGCGAGGCCGTTTTGGATATGTCGGAGGTCTTTAATGATTAACCTGCTGCCAAACGACTATAAGCTTAACCTGCAGTTTGGCCGCCAGAACATAAAGCTGGCGCGATGGCTGCTTGTCAGCTTGGTAATGATTTTTATCTTGGTATTAATCCTTGGCGCCGGCTGGCTTTATATAAGCAAGCAGATTAGCGATCTGAATAGCTCTATTGCTGCCACGCAATCCCAGCTGCAAAGCCAAAACCTGGAAAAAGTCCGCAAACAAGCTGATGAGATAAGCCAGAATATCCGCGTTATCAATGACGTGCTTCACCGCGAAATCCGATTTTCCAGCTTGATAGACGAAGTCGGCAAAGTTATGCCGCCTGGTACCAAACTCAGCTCGCTAACCTTGTCGGATAAGGTAGACGGAGCCATAGACCTCAATGCCGATGCCAAAAACTCAACCGCCGCCGCCCAGATGGCGGTCAATATCAGCGACCCAAAGAATAAACTGTTCTCTAAAGCCGATATTATTAATGTAAACTGCACATCCCAGGAAAAAGATTATCCGTGCTCCGTCAGGCTCAGGGCGCTATTCGATGCCAAAACTTCACAGCGCTTCATTAACTCGGCAACCGGAGACAGCCAATGAAATTTTCGGTCAAGCAGCTGAGGTTCTTACTGCTAGGCCTATTGGGCCTTTGCGCGCTGGCCTTCGTGGCGATAACAATTTTTGGCCTGAAAGCGCTATCCAGCAAAAGCGCCGAGCTGGCCGACTTAAAACTGAAGAACGAGACCGCAGATGCGCAGCTGACCAGCCTTGGAGTGGCGAAGAAAGAAGTAGAGCAGTATTCGTATTTTAACGACGTGGCAAAATCGGTCCTACCTTCTGACAAAGACCAGGCCAAAGCCGTTCTAACTATCTTTAAACTAGCCCAGGAGGCCGGAATATCAATCGCCAGCATAACTTTCCCCACGAGCAACCTTGGCGGTACCGGCACCAGCAAAGCCACCGGCTCGTCGTCGGCTGCAATCAGCCAGGCGCAGCCGGTCAGCGGCATCAAAGGGCTTTATAGCTTGCAGCTTACAATTACGCCCGAAGCAAACTCGGCATTGCCCGACGACAAAGTCACCACCTACGCCAAATTCAAAGACTTTTTGCAGCGGATAGAGCGCGACCGCCGGACTGCCCAGATTACGCAAGTAAGCATCCAGCCCGAGCAGATCGGCAATAAACCGGGCGATTTAATTAACTTCAGTTTAACGGTTAATATCTTTATGAGGCCCGATAAATGAAACCGCCAGAGCGAAAGGATACCGCCGCGCCGAATGTACAGGCGCCTAAATCCAAGGGCATGAACCTGGATCTAAAAACTATTGTGCCTAAACTTAAAAAGTCCTGGCAGAAATTCTCTGTCCACCTGCCGTTCGCTTTGACTCTCCTGGTATTGCTGGTATATCTGCTCGTAGTCTGGCAGATCAAGAACCTGTCGGCCGCCGAGCCGTCTCCGGAAGCCGAAAGTCAGGCAATAAATTCCGCCAAAATCTCAAGGATAGATAAGCAGGCAATCGGCCAGATTCAGAATTTAGAAGAAAACAGCCCGCAAATCAAAGCCCTGTTCGACAAGGCGCGCCAGAACCCGTTCAGCGAATAGTCACTGGTTATTGGGCGGCTGGTTGAACTTTTGGCGTTCGTCCAGGATTATCCGGGCGTATTTATCAGGGTCGGGGCAATATTTGAAGGCGAAGTTACGCATTTCGCCTGAAGTTTCTATCAGCAGATTGCCGTAGTTAAAAACTGTCGCGAACAGGCCGTTTCTTTCGGCGGTAACGTCTTCCACGTCGGCATGCGATAAGTTGGATACCTTCACTTGGAACACACCGCTTTGCAGAACCTGCACCGTTTCCTGGTCAGTAATTATAATGCTGTTATTGCGGTATATGTTAGTGACTATAATCAGGATTATTACGAACAAAAGCGCCAGCAGGAAGGTAACCAAGCTATAGAATGTAAAGTCTTCGCCTCGGAAACCTTCCAGCAAGTCGGGCACGGCCGCGGCGGCTATCGCCGCCAAAGCAACGGCTGCTGCCGTTATCACAAGATAGATATACAGAAGCCCGATAACATGGCGCCTGATACAGGCCACGAATCTTTGGTTTTTGGGCATATACCGCTTTAGGTATGGCGGCAGAGCGGTTTCCTCCGGCATAGGCCAATTCTACGTTAGTAATTAATTTTTTGGCAAATCGCCTATAGCAGCGAAGCTTGCGGCTGTTTGGCCGGCTTAGCGCCCATATGTTTCCAGGCGCGAGAAGTTACTTTGCGTCCGCGGGGCGTCCTCTCCAGCAGCCCGACCTGCATCAGGTACGGCTCGTAAAAATCCTCTATGGTGGAACGTTCTTCGGCGATCAATGCCGCCAGCGTATCCACGCCCACCGGGCCGCCGGAATGGTGTTCTATAATCGCCTGCAGCAGCCGGCGGTCGGCCGGGTCCAGCCCAAGCTCGTCGATTTCTAGCAGTTCCAGAGCTTTGTGCGCCAGCGGCTCGTCTATGATACCGTCGCCGTTCATGTCGGCGTAATCGCGCACCCGCTTAAGCAGCCGGTTGGCAATCCTTGGCGTCAGCCGGGCCCGCTGGGCCAGCAGCTGCGACGCCTTACTGTTTACCGGTACGTTCAGGATTTTGGCCGAGCGTTTAATAATTTGGCTAATTTCCTCGGGCGTGTAGAATTCCAGCCGGTGTATCATCCCAAACCGGTCGCGCAGCGGCGCCGCCAATGAGCCTGTGCGCGTGGTAGCGCCAATAATCGTGAATTTGGGCAAATCCAAACGCAGCGAACGGGCGCTCGGGCCTTTGCCCAGCATAATATCCAGTTTGAAATCTTCCATGGCGGCGTACAGGACTTCTTCTATCGAGCGGCTCAGGTGGTGGATCTCGTCAATAAACAATATGTCGCCGTCCTGCAGGTTGGTAAGCAGGCTGGCCAAATCGCCGGCGCGTTCAATCGCCGGGCCGGCCGTCACCTTAATCTGCGCGCCCATCTCGTTGGCGATCACGGTTGCCAGCGTGGTTTTTCCCAGTCCGGGCGGCCCGTACAACAGCACGTGGTCTACCGGTTCTTCGCGCTTTTTGGCGGCGCCGATAGCCAATTTAAGGTTCTTTTTGATGCGCTCCTGGCCGATGTAATTATCAAAGTCCCTGGGCCGAAGCGTATTTTCCAGCTGTTCGTCGGCGGCCTCATCCCCCGCCGAAGTGTTAACAATTCTATCTATCGCCATAACAACAGTTTACTATAACCCTCCAACCCAATTACCCTTTACCACTAATAAAGCGCGGCTTCTTTGGGCATCTTCGAGCCCTTCAGGATCTTGATGACCTCGTCGGCTTCCAAAGCTTCTTTTTCCAGCAAAGCGTTTTTGAGTTTTTCCAGTTTTTCTTTATTGGACTTTAGAACAATCCTGGCCCGCCGGGCGGCTTCTTTAATCAGGTTCTCTACTTCTTCGTCAATTAGTTTTGCGGTCTCTTCGGAATACTGCCGCTCGTGCACCAGCCTTTCCAGCATAATTCCATCGTCGGTATGGAACACTTGGTCGCGCAATACCTTACCCATTCCCTGGTTTACCACCATATCCCGCGCCAGTTCGGCGGCTTTCTGCAGGTCCGACCCGGCTCCGGTGGTTACCCTGTCTGACCCGTACATCAGCTCCTCGGCCACCCGGCCGCCGAGCATCCGCGCCAGTACGTCTTTGAACTCAATAATGCTGTGGAAGCTCTTATCTTCGGGCGGAATGAACCAGGTAACGCCGCCGGTAGGCCCGCGCGAAATAATAGTAACTTTATGAACCATATCTGAATCGGGCAATACATGGCCCACAACCGCGTGCCCGGCCTCGTGGTATGCCGTAAGTTCTTTCTCTTTTTCGCTCATAACCTTACTTTTGCGCTCGGGTCCGATGGCTACTTTCTCAAACGCCGAAACCACGTCCTCGTTATCAATGACTTTGCGGTTGTGGCGCGCCGCGATGATAGCGGCTTCGTTGGCGATGTTAGACAGGTCGGCGCCGCTGCTGCCGGCTGACTTGGCAGCCAATGCGTCTAAATCGACGTCTTTGCTAATCGGTTTATCTTTAAAATGAACTTCCAGTATATCTTTACGGGCGCGCCTGTCCGGTAGATCAATATTCACCCGCCGATCAAAGCGGCCTGGGCGCAGAAGCGCCGGATCCAGCACGTCGGCCCGGTTAGTGGCTGCCAATACAATTACGTTAACTCCCTGCTCAAAGCCGTCCATCTCTACTAATATCTGGTTGAGCGTCTGTTCGCGCTCATCATGCCCGCCGCCCATTCCCGAGCCCCGGCGGCGCCCGACGGCGTCAATCTCGTCTATAAATATGATGCATGGAGCATTCTTCTTGGCTTTATTGAACAGGTCGCGGACCCGCGAGGCGCCAACGCCAACGAACATCTCCACGAATTCCGAGCCGCTGATGCTGAAGAACGGCGCGTTGGCTTCGCCGGCCACCGCCCGCGCCAACATAGTCTTGCCGGTTCCGGGCGGTCCTACCAGCAATACGCCCTTGGGAATTTTTGCCCCGACGCCTTCGAATTTCTTAGGGTATTTCAAAAACTCTACGATTTCTTCCAGGTCCTGCTTGGCCTCGGTCGTATTGGCTACGTCGGCAAAAGTAATGCGGTCTTTTTCGTTGCCGTACAGCCGCGCGCGGCTTTTGCCAAAGCTGAGCGCCTGGTTGCCTTGGCCTTGGGCGCTACGGAACATCAGGATTAAAATCACCGCGATGATGATTACCGGCAGTACGCTTACCAGCAGCTGTCCCCAGATACTATTACTACCGCCGGATGACGGCTTGACTGTAACTTCGGTCTTGCCTTGCTGCAGGCCTTGTTCGTAAATGCTGGAACCCGGCTCTTTTACCGATTTCTGCGTCGGCTTGTCTTCGCCTTTGGGTGTAATCAGCAGCGTATCGCCTTGGATAGTTATGTTCTTGGTCTTGCCGTTGTTAGCATCCGAGATAGCTTGCGAATACGGCACCGTATCTAAGCTGGACGGCTGGTTAAAGGCCGACCAGATAACCAGTCCGAAAAGCAGGATAATAACCACAAAACCAAGGTTTTTCCACTTGTTCATGCGGTTATTGCCGCCTGGTTTGCCACCGGATAAACGGAAGGGTTTTTTCTCCATACGCAATAATTATACCCTATCTGTTGACAGTAGTCTTAAGAAGTGCTTTTGATACAAACATTTCCAGATACGCTCCCCTGCTAATATCGTGCTTCGTTCCGGGCTTCGCCGTTTTGACTGCTATCGCCAGCCGTTCAACCGCCGGTTTATCAAACTCCTTGATGCCGTTGCTCCGCAGGAAGTACATCATCACTTCATTGGCGATTTCGCTTGGCAGGGAGATGAATTTATTTCTGTCAATCTGCTCGCTGTTTACTATATTCTGCGACATTTTCGCAATCTCCAGATTGATATCGCGGTTTAAGCCGCTAAGATTTTTTAAATCATTCAGCATCTGCCGGCGCTGCCGGGCGCTTAGCGCCGGGATTATGCGCCGCCTTACGTAATTGCGCAGCAGGGTAACATCGTCATTAGTGGGGTCCGTGCGCCACTTTAGACTATGCTTCTTGGCGTAAGCGATTATATCTTTCTTAGCCCAATCGAGCAGCGGTCTTATTATGCCGGGGTTATCAGAAATGGCTGTCAGTCCACGGCGCCCGGTACCGCGGATAATATTTATAAATGCCGTTTCCAGCAGGTCGTCCTGATGGTGCGCCGTAATGATTTTGTCGGCCTGGTACTTCTTTTTTACCGCCATCAGGAATTTATAACGCGCCGTTCTTGCCTTTTCTTCGCTGGTCCCGGCTCCAAGATAGCCGTACCCGGCTTCAAAGAACAGCCCGTATTTTTCAGCCGTTTGCCGTACAAGCTCCTCATCTTCTTCCGAATCCGGCCTGATGCCGTGGTTAAAATGCGCTACAACTAGTACGACACCGTCCAATTTACTTAACAAGTCAAGTAATACGATTGAGTCAACCCCGCCGGAAATAGCCGCCACATATTTGCCTTTGCCGATATCCACGTCCATTGTTTTATAATTCTACCAGTGAAAAACCTGTATTTCCTACGGCATGGCATAAGTGAAATGAATAAATTGGGTCTGTGGTCCGGCACTTCCGAAACGCCGCTGAGCATCGAAGGAATAAAACAGGCCCAAGTCGCCGGTCGGCAGGCCAAATCGCTGAATATAGACTACATAGTCTGTTCGCCGCTTGGGCGGGCTTTAAAAACCGCCCGAATCGTCGCTAAAGAGATAGGTTATCCAAAAGCTAAGATTCACGTCAATAAACTGTTTATAGAGCGCCATTGGGGAGAGCTGGAAGGCACCAAATGGAGCCAGGAGCTTGATTTGGACAACGTAACGGAAATTGAAACGCGGGATGCGATACTCGAACGGGCGCGGCTGGCTCTGGAGTTTTTAAATTCGCTGGAGGCCGATAATGTTTTGGTTGTAAGCCACGGCAGCTTTGGGCGGGCGCTTAGGCATCATTACGCAGGCATTCCTTACACCAACCAGCGTCCGCCAAACGAACCCGTTTTGCCGAACGGCAAAATCCTCCAATGGCTCTAGCTTAGTGATGACTCGAACCAACCAGATATTTATTTGAGGGGTCCCCGCGGAACGAGTCTGCTCGTTTCGCGGGGGAAGGAAGAATCATACTAGACCAAACTAAAAACGCGCCACTTGATTGCGCGTTTTTATAGTTTGGTTGAAATGAATTCTGACGTGGTAGCAGGGGCGAGATTTGAACTCGCGACCCCAGGCTTATGAGTCCTGTGCTCTAACCAACTGAGCTACCCTGCCGCATCGCTACGATAACTGAGTATAACAGATGTAACATCGGTGGAAAACAGCCATAGAAAGTGTTTGACTTTGGTTATGCTTATGCTACGATTTATGTAAGTTCAAAAGACATTAACCAAAAGATGTTAATAAAGAGTAACTGGAGAAACATTTTACCTGCCGCCGTTGCCGCGTTGGCAGCGCCTTTAGTGGTGGCTGTCCAGGCCGCCGCGGCTAATACGGCTACCGTCGCTGCTACTGTAACGCCTCAAAATATTTCTGTTAGCGTTACAGACGGAGTTGTAGCATATGGAACTTTGGACGTAAGCAGC
>DASUJO010000015.1:0-4592 GCA_036279215.1 Saccharimonadales bacterium (SeqCode) | reverse complement strand
GTGAGTGCCAAAGTTGGTATTCCTGCGCTTGAGAATTTCAAGCTGTTCTACGAAGAAATAGTTAACATCAAACCAAAAAGAAACCGCCTGCGCCGTATCCGCGCTATCGGACCGGCAAGCACAAATTAACGGATAAAAACGCATATTCACCCGGCTTTTTACAAGCCGGGTCTTTCTTTCCCCAGTTTTTTAGACTTTTCCACTAGCTTTTATTCTTCCGCTATGTCAACATATTGACATGGTTTGCTTATATTGCGGTGGCGAAACACACGTTACCAATAGCCGCCGGCAAAAACGCAGCAATCAGATATGGCGCCGCAGGCAATGTAAAGCCTGCAGGGCCGTTTTTACCACCCTGGAGGCCATAGACACGCCTACCACCCTAATCGTTGATTCTGGGGGCGTTAGCGAGCCTTTCCTGCCCGATAAACTCTACGCCGCCCTGCTTACCGCCCTCCAGGACCGCCGGGACAGCTATGTTGCGGCCCGCGAAGTAACCAATACGGTAGTTGCCCAACTCCTTAAACTGCCCCAAAAACCACTGTTTCGTACAGACCAGATTAGCCTGGCGTCCGCTAAGGTGCTAGAGAATTTTGATAAGCAGGCTTACCTTAGATACGTGGCCGAGCACCCCAGTTTACACCGGTAGAATTTCAAGCCCTTTTGAAGGCATGCAGCATCCGACGGTACCAGCGGAGCTTGCGGGCTTCTTCTTCGTCGGTTCTGACGGCTTTGTCGGTAACCTGGAAGCCCAGATAGCGCCCCAAGGCCAGTCGGACTTGGGCGTCTATGGCGGCGCTGGCGCCGTAAATGAAGGTGCTGGGAATCAGGTATATCCACTGCACTACCATCAATAAGCTTCGGTGGCGCTTATACCTCTCGGGTTTTGGCGGCAATATGCTGAAGCCCAGATAGATGCTTACCAGAATACCTACCATAGCCACGGTCTGTACCCAGCGGGCTATCTGGGGAAGTTGATTTGATAAGTAACTCTGTTGGGAGATAAAGAAAGGCACCAGCGCCGCTCCCAGTAAAATAGGCGGAGCCGTGGTTCTGGTGATGTGGTCTTCTACCAGCCGGCCAAGGCGCGGAATCAGCTTGTGTTTTGGCACTTTATTTTTGGTCAAGAACCCCTTATAAACCACATAGGCGATATCGCTGGCGCCCCAGGCCCAGCGGCGAACCTGCAGGTACTGCACTTTAAGCGTGCGCTTCATGCTGTCGGCAAGCACGGCGTCTTGGTAAATGGGTACGAATATCGGGTAAACCTCGTAGTGACCGTCAAACCGCAGATAACTGCGCCAGTACTGGTGCCCGTCCTCGATGATCGTTCGGACCGACCAGTAGTTCGTATCTATCAGGCCGGCCAGCGGTTGGGCGTGGCTGGAGAAGTTACGCAGAACGTGCGGGCGCATTGAAAAGAACAGGTTCCAGAAGGTGTTGCCGGTGGCGATAACCCTCATCGGCGCCGGCGCGTCCCAGATGTTGTTGTTGTAGACCTGTATCGGCTGGTACGAGGAGTACTTAGGCTCTTCGGTCGAGCAGTAAGTGTACGTCAGGGCGCCGAAGAACTTCTTATCTGGGCGGTTGTCGGCGTCCAAAGTGGTAACCAGCACGTGCAGAGGGTCTATTTTGCGCTGCTTGGCAAACTGCTCCAGGCGGCGGCCCGAAAAAGTTACGTTGCCGCCCTTGCCCCTTATTTCGCCTTCGATATTCTTAGGGTGTTTGACGGCTTCGGCGTGGTAAAAACGCGAGCCGTATTCTTTTACCAGATAATTAGCCAGCTCTTCGGCTTCCGGCCCGCCGCGCTCCTCGTAGGCCAGGTATAAAATGAATTTTTTAGCGTCGTAATCGCTGGCCAGAATTGACTGGATAGTCGGCTCCAGAATCTCTTTAGATTCGTTATAAAAAGCCACGATGATGGCATGGAAGAGCTGGCTGGGTTTAATCCGCTGCTCCTGCGGGATATACTGCTTAACCCTTGCCAGATTGCGGGCGTGCCATTTCGGAGCGCGCTCGGCGTTCGGCTCAAGTGATTCCAGGTCTTCGTTAAGGTGTTTCCACTGGATTTTTTTGTGGATGTTCATTATCCGGTGCCCCTGCAGCGAACGGACGTTCTGGCCCATTATGCGGACGAACCAGAATAGCAGATAAACTAATATGAAGAATGCCGCCAGATTTAAGCTGATAAGACTCAGAACTACAGGAGTAAGCAGCACCGTCAGGCTGAAGGCAACTGGAAAAATTTCTAGCGCCCGGTAGCGCCAGCCCCGCTCACTAGGTTGCGGTATTTCGATAGACTTCATGCAACCTCATTTTACAATTTACAGTTTACAATTCACATTAAATTTACAATTATCAATTATCAATTGGAGTATTTGATGAATGGCAAATAAAAAATTAATGTTAAATGACAAGTGTAAAATGTAAATTTTGCGGTTTACTGCAAGCTTATAAGCGCGTTGGATACGATTATGGCCATGGCTAGCAAAAAAATTGTGGAGCTAAGAATAAAAACCGACAAAAAGCGTCGTATCGGGTGCGTTTGGAGGCTCAAAATCAGGGCCGTGCCGGCGATGATTATCATAAAAGCCGCCATCAGGTAGATATCCAGCGGCTTGCCGCTTTGGTACTGGGTGCCGGTAACGCTCGGGCGGTAAGCGATGGTTGTGGTCGGGTTGCGCGAGGGGTCAAAGCGCATTAGCACCAGGCTGACTCCGATAACAAGCAAAATAGCCATTACGGTCAGCAGAAGAAGGACGACCCGGTCGTGCAGGTATTTTTTTGGCGCTTCCATTTCTCTTATAATAGTCTATATTCTTTGTACGTAATGTGCCACCTTAGCTCAGTTGGCTAGAGCACCGCTTTCGTAAAGCGGGGGTCCGGGGTTCGAATCCCCGAGGTGGCTCCACATCACAGTCGAGGCAACGGATGTTTTGTAGAGTAATGCGGGATTAGTATAGCGGTAGTACGTTTGCTTCCCAAGCAAGAGGTACGAGTTCAACTCTCGTATCCCGCACCAGTAATTGCAAATTTTACCGGTAGCCGTGTAATTAGTTTCACGTAAATACTAGTTAATCGATTACAGCGCATAGATGCGCCGGCTGGCATACTTGGGGTACTAACTAATAGGAGGGTTTATGATTCTCAACATAATTCTCTGGATAATCTTCGGGGCTATAGCCGGATGGCTTGCTTCGATAGTTATGGGTACCAACCGTGAACAGGGCGCGATCGCCAACATCGTGATAGGTATCCTTGGAGCGGTTATCGGCGGCTGGGTGGTTAGCGCCATTACCGGCAACGATATCAATGGTTTCAACCTGGGCAGCCTGATTATCGCCATAATCGGCGCCATAATCCTGATTGCCATCTTGCGACTGTTGGGCGTGATGGGCGGCCGCCGCCACCCAGAGCTTTAAAACCAGTTAGGCCAAAGAAAAAAGGGGCTGTGCGAGGCCCCTTTTTGTTTACCCCTTAACTTTGTTAAGATATAATCTGTTCTGTTTCAGTTTTTGGTCTAAATACCAAAAACATGGCATCTGGTCGAGCCGTGTTTTTGAGAGAAGGAAGCGAGCCGAGGCCGAAATTAAACAAGTTATACTTGTTTACAGAGGCCGTAGCCTCGATTCCGACGAAGGGGCTGTGGAGCAGCGGAGTGCTCGTCTCCCTGTCACGGAGAAGGTCGCGGGTTCAAATCCCGTCAGCCCCGCCACGATCAGCTAACTACAATCAAACTAGAAAAACGCGCGATCAAGTGGCGCGTTTTTATTTTGTCTGGCGTTGCTGCTGCTTTACCCCACGAAACGAGCAGACTCGTTCCGCGGGGACCCCAAATTATATAAACTAGTGCGCTGGTGTCGGATATAATATTGATACGTGGCGAGAAGAAACATCCTAAAAACTGTCCGGAATGTCGTTTTGAGCATCATCATGCTCTTACTATTGTTTGCGGCAGCGGGAGTTGCATACGTCCGTTTTGTCGGTAATAACAGCAAGCAGGCCAGTATCGCCAAAACTACTCCTCCCCCCTCGCAACTTTCGCTTCCAGCGGCCCATAAGCCGGATCCAAAAGCGCCGGTCGGAGTTGCGCTGCAATCCTTATATTCGCCGGTAAAAGCCGGCCAGAACACTTCTATAAGCGTTAAGACTACGCCGCAGGCAAAATGCACTATCAAAGTAACCTACGATGGCAAACCCAGCACCGATTCGGGGCTGGCGCCTAAATTCGCCGATAATTACGGCTCAGCTACCTGGTCGTGGACGGTCGAAAAATCGGTGCCAAAAGGCAAATGGCCGGTGGCTGTCACCTGCGTTTACAACAAGCATTCCGGTTTCTTACAAAAAGATTTACAGGTGGATTAATGGAACAAGGTTATACAAAACCTACGAATAATAAGCGGTGGCTAGCCGCCGGCGGATTGTTAATGGCGGCTTTATTGATAGGCGCCGCGGCCTGGCGGCTGAGCGCGTCCGGCAGCCCCGTACCTGATAATATCCAGTCGTCTGTGGGTTCGGGAGTGTACTATCCGGATAAATCCAAACTGCCGGCAAATTATACCTTTGACGAATCATCAATCCGCCAGGCCGAC
>DASUJO010000014.1:0-10216 GCA_036279215.1 Saccharimonadales bacterium (SeqCode) | reverse complement strand
TAAACTGCTATGGCATAAAAATGCACCATTTGCCACGCCAGCATGATAACGAACAGTATGGCGGCCGCCCTATCCAGGCTGCCTGTAACAGCTGTATAGCCGGCTACAAGCGATGCGCCGCCAGGAACCGTGCCGATGAGCGTACTGTAAACTGTGTGCCTCTTTGACCAGCCGTACGCCACGACGTAGCCGATGTACCCGACAGCAATAATGGCCATCGTTAATGCATTGGTAAAACTCAGGGCCCAAAACCCGGCAGCGCCCAATAGTAGTCCGAAAACCAGACCGGCCGCCGGCGAGACCTTGCCTGCCGGCAAAGCGCGGTTGCGGGTACGGCTCATCTTTTTATCAAGCCGCCTGTCCAGCAAATTGTTCATCACGCAGGCCGAGGCTATTACAAAAGTTACTCCGATAAGCAAGCTGGCGAATAGCAGCCAATCTATGTGCCAGCGCGAGGCGAACAAGAAACCGGCCACAGCGGTCATCGTATTGGTAATAGTGCGCTCCGGCTTCGTAAGCCTGTAATAGGTGTTTAACGTGTCAGTGATTATGGAATCCTTCGTCCTGGATAATGGTTTGGTTGATATTTTCGGGCAGCGGATTGTGGCCGCCGTGGTACTTAAGGTTGGACATAATCCAAAGCGAGCCAAGCACCAAAATCAGGACAATTATAGCAGCGAACCCAAGAACCCAGATATTCCAACGCTGATTGGACTCGCGCCCCAGGTGAAGGAAAAAGACAAGCTGTGTAAACAGCTGCGTAAGCGCCAATACTACAAGCCATAACGTCAGAAAACCTTTTGAAAACAGGATGTCCCCGGAATCCGTAAAGCGCCAGACAAAGAAAAAAGCCACAAGTGTCAGCGACAAAGAAAGCAGGAATCCGGTGGCATAAGCCCTGGTTGTATATTTATGCGAGGCCGTTTTTGGCTTGTCGTGTCCACTCATCCTATTATTCCCATCAGGTAAACTATTGTGAAAATGAATATCCAGATAACATCAAGGAAGTGCCAGAACATACTAAGCATCGTCAGTTTCTTGTAGCTGCCTTCGAACATTCCCTGGCGCCAGATCCGGATAAACATAACAGACATCCAGATAAGCCCAGCTGTTATGTGCGCCCCATGGGTTCCTACAAGCGTAAAGAAAGATGACAGGAATGCGCTGCGGCGCCAGCTATTGCCTTCGTTATATAAGTGGCTGAATTCGCGCAGCTCGAGTGTTAGGAAGGCGACTCCCAGCACGAACGTTAAGGCCAGCCAGAATAGCGTCCGCCGTTTATTACCCTGTCCGGCCGACAGCCATGCCAGGCCAACACAGAAACTGCTGGTAAGCAGTATCAGAGTTTCCGTAAGTACGAACGGCAGGCTGAAGAGCTCCTGACCAGTCGGTCCGTCGGCGGTATTTCCCCGCAGCACGGCAAAGGTGGCGAACAGCGACGCAAAAAGCACGCAGTCCGTCATCAGGTAAACCCAGAAACCGAATACCGATTTATCGTTGCTCATGCGTACCGCCTTTTAATGGCCGATTCAATCCTGGCTACATCGGCCGCCGGCAAAGTATATTCCGGCTTATCGTTAAGACTGCGGATTACCAAAGTGATAACCAGGCCGAAGAACATCAGGATAGCCAGCCAATAAATATGCCAGACTATGGCAAAACCGAAATGGAAAGCCAGAACTCCGAGGATGATCGGAATAGCGCTGTTGCGCGGAATTTCTATATCTTCAAGCGGCCCGGACACTAGCTTTTTGCCGCTGGTTTTTTGCGCCCAGAAAGCGTCGCGGATATCGGCATTAGGTATTCGCGCGAAATTATAATAAACCGGCGGCGAAGCGGTTGCCCATTCAAGCGTACGGCCGTTCCAGGGGTCGCCGGTTGTATCCAAATTGGCTTTGCGTTCCCTTATACTGACAATCACCTGCAGTGCCTGGAAGGCCACGCCCAGTCCAATTACCAGCACTCCCACGCCGGCTACCATGAATAGAGGCTGCCAGCCCATTGCCGGATCATAATGGTCCAGCCGCCTGGTTGCGCCCATAAGGCCTAATATGTACAGCGGTACGAACGCCAGCAAAAAACCTACCAGCCAGCACCAGAAAGCGTATCGCCCTAAACGTTCATTAAGCTTAAACCCGAACACTTTGGGGAACCAGTACGTAAGTCCGGCAAAGTAACCGAATACTACGCCGCCGATAATCATGGTATGGAAATGCGCCACCAAAAACAGGCTGTTATGAAGCTGGAAGTCAGCAGGAGGCATGGCCATAATTACCCCGGCAACACCGCCGACTGTAAACGTCGCTACGAATCCCATGAACCACAGCATCGGCGTGGCAAACCGGATACGCCCGCGGTACATGGTAAACAACCAGTTGAAAATCTTGACGCCAGTAGGCACGGCGATAGCCATCGTCATGATGCCAAAGAAGGCGTTCACGTTAGGCCCGGCGCCCATGGTAAAGAAGTGGTGCAGCCATACCAGGAAAGATAACAGAACGATTGCCCAGATAGCCCAGACCATAGATTTATAGCCAAACAGCGCTTTGCGCGAAAATGTTGGTACCACTTCGGAAAATACGCCGAAAGCCGGCAAAATTAGAATATAAACTTCCGGATGGCCCCACGCCCAGATTAAGTTGACGTACATCATCGGGTTGCCGCCCATATCGTTTGTAAAGAAGTGCATACCGAGCGTACGGTCAAGAGCCAGTAAAGTAAGAGTTGCCGTTAGGATCGGGAAAGCAAATATTATCAGCGATATTGAACCTAGGGCGCTCCAGCTGAACAGTGGCATTTTCATCAGGCTCATTCCCGGCGCCCGCATCCGTAGAATGGTTACAAGGAAATTAATGCCCGAGAGCAAACTGCCTATACCGGCTACCTGCAGTCCCCATATCCAATAATCCACGCCAGGTCCCGGGCTGTATGCCAGCTCAGACAGCGGCGGATAAGCCAGCCAGCCGGTGGGCGCGAAACCGCCTATCATCAAGGAAGTATTAATCAGCATAGCGCCGCCAAAATACAGCCAGAAACTGGTAGCGTTCAAAAACGGAAACGCTACGTCGCGGGCGCCTAACTGTAGAGGTATAACCAGATTGAACAAGGCGAACATCAGCCCCATTGCCGCAAAGAAAATCATGATGGTGCCATGGGCGGTAAATATCTGCTGGAAGGTATCTGATGTCAGAAGCGAATGCCCATGCCCCACCGTTGCTTGCTGGGCGCGCATCAGCAGCGCGTCCGAAGCGCCGCGCAGCAGCATCGCCAGCGATACCACAAGGTACATTACGCCGATTTTTTTAGGGTCGGCGGTCGTTAGCCATTCGCGCCACAACCAGCCCCAGCGCTTTTTATACGTCAATAGGGCGATTATTGCGATTCCGGAAACAATCATTACCGCTTGCCCGCCGGCGGTCACCATGCCCTGGTTGACGTAATCCAGGCTGAGTCTACCCAGCAGGCTCATATGGCGCCTGCCCCGTAAGGCTGTGAGATGTGGTTGTATTTATCTACCACCTGGTGGAATAGCTCCGGGCTGACATCTGAGTAGTATTGCGTGCCGCTATCAATTGTCGGCTTTGCCAGCTGCTGGTATGAATTAAAGTCAAGCCCTTGGCGGTATTGGCGCACGAATCCGACCCATTTATCAAAATCAGACTGGGTAACCGAGTTGGCCGTAAATGACATATCGGCGAATCCTTTGCCGCTGATATTGGCCGAGTAGCCCTGGTAGCTGCCGGTTTTATCGGCTATTAGGTGCATTTTGGTAGCCATACCGCTCATAGCGTAAATCTGGCCGCCCAGCTGCGGAATCCAAAAGGAATTCATCGGCGCGTCGGCCGTGATATCGAACTGGACGGGAGTTTTTTGCGGGAATTGCACCAGATTCATAGTAGCTATGTTCTGCTGGGGGTATATAAACAGCCAGCGCCACTCCATGGCCACGACTTGGATGTTAAGCGTTTTTTGTTGAGACGCGATGGGTTTATAGGGGTCCAGCGTATGCGAGCTGTTCCAAGTGACAACTGCCAATATGGTTATGATAGCCAGCGGGACACCCCACCAGATGGATTCAATCAACCGGCTGTGATCAAAGTCGGGATCGTATTTGGCGTTTTTGTTGCTTTCGCGGTATTTCCAGGCAAAAAAGCCGAGCATAAAATAAACCGGTATAACCACTATCAGCGATAGGCCGGCAGCCAGGTAAATAAGATTGCGTTCCTGCCGGCCGATGGAACCGTCAGGGAATAATAACGGCAAGTTTACCCGCGTAAGATAATGGATACCCAGAATAACGGCCGCCAGAGCTAAAATAACTGCTAAGGCCAGCTTTGTATTCCTGCTCATGCTTAACCCTATTGTAGCAAGTTTTTAAGCTCTAGGCAGGCGGGCTGTGAACACCGAGCCTTTACCGACCGCCGATCGCACCTGAATTGAACCGCCGTGCTGGTCGGTAATTTTTTTGGCGATTGCCAGGCCCAAGCCGTAGCCGGCGGCTTTTTGTTTGTTGCGCGAGTGGTCGGCGCGGTAAAAACGGTCAAAAATGTTTGGCAAGTCTTCTTTTTTTATTCCCTGGCCTTCATCGGCTATGCTGATTTCTATATATTTGCCGTGTTTTTTTGCGGTTATCTTAATCTTGCTTTCCACCGGGCTGTATTTAATTGCGTTATCAAGCAGTATGGCTAACAAATCTACCAGCTTCTGCTCGTGGCCCTTTATTTTGAGTGAATCGGACTTACGGGGTTCAGAAACGGTTATTTTTTTAAGCATTGCGGCTTTGGCGACACGGTCTTTGGATTTGGCGATTATGTCGGCGGCCGCGTATTCGCCGCTGTAATCGCTATCGTTATCGGTGTAAGCGAGCGTAAGCAGTCCGGCGGACAAGTCTCGCAGTTTGCCAACCTCTACCAGATTACTTTTAAGCAGCCCGATAGCCTCGGTACGGCTCAGTTTGGGATTTCTAAGTGCTACTTCATTTTCTGTCTGTATGGCCGTAATCGGCGTGCGCAGCTCGTGCGACGCGTCGGCGGTAAAGCGTATTTGCGACTCCAGCGCTTCTTCAATGGGCTTGAGTGTGCGCCGCGACAAGCCGTAGCTGGCAGCTCCGCCGCCGATTAAAACCAGCAGGTTAAATATAACCAAGTTGCCTTTGAGCTGGTCGCGGTCTTCTTCCAGTTGCTTATGCCGAAGAACAGCAAAATCACTGGCGTTTTCCGGACCCAGTAGACCGCTGAAATATTCAACCTGGCGTTTGGCGTTCTCTTCCAGGCGGTTGCTGGAAACGTGGTACAGGGCGATGCTGGTACCGATACTTAATACCATTATCAAGGCAAGGTACCAGCCCGTGAGACGGACAGCCGCCGATCGGAACATACTAATTTTCACCCAGTTTATAACCGAACCCGCGGAGCGTATGGATAAGCGGCGGGCTCTTTTTGAACGGTTTGTCTATCTTGCCGCGCAGATAACCGATGTATACCTCTACGGTATTAGGCAGTATATCGGCGTCAAAATCCCAGACGTGCGAAATGATATTCTGTTTTGAGAGTATTTGGTTCTGGTTGCGCATCAGATACTCCAGCAGGGCGAACTCTTTTGAGCTAAGGCTTATAGACCTGCCTCCGCGCTGAACGCGGTAACTGATAGTGTCCAGCTCCAAATCCCCGGCTTTCAGCACGTTGCCGATGTTTCCGGCGGGGCGCCTAAGCAGCGCTTTGATGCGCGCCAACAGCTCGTCAAAAGAAAACGGCTTTACCAGATAATCATCGGCGCCGGCATTCAAGCCGCCCACTCTATCTCTTATCTGATCTTTTGCCGTCAGTATTAATACTGGCGTCTGTATCTTTTTATCCCGAAGTTCGCGGACAATATCGGCGCCCTCCATAGAGCCGGGCAGAAGCCGGTCGATTATCATCAGGTCATAAGTTTCGTTTAGCGCGGCGCCTAAGCCGCTATCGGCGTCATATTCCGTGTCCACGGCGTACTTTTCCTGCTCAAGCCCGCGCTTGATGGCGTTAGCTATCTTCTCCTCATCCTCGATTATTAGAATTCTCATCAGTTATATTTTACCGTGAAAACTGAGAATTCTCTGATTTGGCGATAGGAGTTACTCAGGTAAATTTAAGCTGGCGAGCATAATCTTACATTGCTGTTGTTAACAAAAGGACAGCATAGCCGAAAAACGATGCTGTATACTGAGGTGGTTCTATAAACCCCTTACCAGCACATTCAGAAAGGAGACCGCTTTGAGATCAGTTCTATTATTCGGATATCTAGACCCTGGCACCGGCAGTATAGTTGCCCAGAGTATTATAGGTGTTATTGCCGGTATAGGTATTTTTGGCAGAAAGTTATTTACCGGTATTATTACGAAAATTAAAAGCCTATTTGGTAGCGCCAAGAAAGATTAGGCCGGCGGATTACTTCTGAATTGCCGGCAATTTAGAGTATACTTGTAACTGTAAACCGGCCTTGCCTCTATGAGCCAACATAAAAAAGCATCCCACCAAAATGAACTAAAACACCGCAGCTACAGACGCTGGCTTAGATTCGCTGCAGATAACACGCCGGCAGCCGAAATAGTCTTTATTTCGACTTTTATACTTATCCGCTGGTGGAATAATTCAGACTTTAGCTACTTTACAGAGGTTTTCGTGCCAATTATGTTATTCGGCGCGCTTGCCAGCGTGATTTTCTATATATATCGTCTAATCCTTGGCCGCGGAATCGGCGCGCATATCGCTGCGCTTATCCTTATTTACCTGTTTTATATCTTCCAGTTCGTTGAAAACAGCCGCTTGGGCAAAACGGTTTATGACATTCTGCCCGGTTTTTTATCAAGCGCTTTTTCTCGGAGCGTTTTACTTGCTTTAGTCTTGGGATTATTTTGCGGACTGCTGGCTTGGGCGGTCGTATGGGTATTCGAGCGGTACGACACCTTAAAGCGCATTCAGCCGTACAAGGTTTTGTTATTCACGATTGCTTTTATTTTTCTGTTCCAGCTTTACCGCACCGGCTCCAGGTTGTATGAGCTGCGCCACCAGCTTACATACCGGCCTCCGGCGGTAAACATACAGCCGTCTGCCGCGGCGGCGGCAAGGAAACCGGATATTTATTACTTTGTTTTTGACCGTTATAACAGCCCGGTAAGCCTTAAGGAAAACTTTAACTTTGATAATTCGGATATTGTGAACTTCCTCGGCCGGCAAGGGTTTACCACGCGGCAAAACGCTTTTTCCAATTATCCGTTTACCATGTCTTCAATTTCGTCGACATTGAGGATGGATTATTACCCTGATTACCAGAAGATGTTCGGCGGCCAAGGCAACTGGCAGTCTGCCGCGCCATACCGGCGAGTATTGAGCAATCCGCCGCTTGCCCAGATATTATCGAAGCAAGGTTATACCTATAACCAAGTAAGCTCTTGGTGGGATTTTACCCGGCTTAACATAGAAGCAGACAACCATCCTACCCAGTCGTTCCGGTTAAGGATTCTAAATAAGAACTTATTCCAAAGCGACCTGCAGCGCGATATTATCAACAAAAGCATACTTTCGCCCTGGCTTAAAAAAGGACTGGCATTCGGCAATTTTGGCCTGCTCAAATACGACCTAGACCGTAATCCGGCTGAGAACTTTGAAGCCCAAATGAAGGCAATCGGCGAAATTGCCGGGCGCGCTGATAAAGACTCGCCGCAATTTACGTTCGCGCATATCCTGGCTCCGCACCCACCGTACGTCTTTGACCAGAACGGCAACCCGCCGCCATACGACAACGAAAGCAACGATAACGGCGTGGACGAAAAGGTCAAATATACCAACGAGATGACTTATATAAATAAACGCATGAAGGAAATGGTGTCTAATATAACGCGGCAGTCGCCGGACGCCGTTATTGTTATACAAGCCGACGAAGGTCCCTACCCCAAACAATTCCGCGGGCCGATGTCACCCAGCCATTACTACGATCCGATTAATCTGCCGGACCAGATGATGAAACAGAAGTTCGGCATAATGGCCAGTTATCGAATGCCCGGGCTGACTACTGATGAGATCCAACAAGCAGATTCCTCGGTAAACGTCTTCAGGGTAATTTTAGACAATTATCTCGGGTATGAATTACCGGTATTACCCGACTGCCACTTCGCCACCGGAACGAAGTTCGATATATATACTTATACATTGGTTAATGACCGCCTTATGGGCGGCCCGAACCCCGATGAGTGCAAGCAGTACGAATAATTTCTACCGCCGCCAGCCCAAAACGCGTCGGCTAAGCAAGAAAATTTTTATAATTCTTGGGCTTTTAGTTGTTGTAGGTTTAATTGAAATGGCCGCTATCGCCTGGAAGCTCGGGCAAAAGGATACGGAACAGCAAGGCGCCAAGTTAAATAGCGGTTCAAATTCCCGCGCTGCGGCCCCTTCTTTTAATAAAGCGAGATATCCTATCGATAAAGCTGGAAGCGTCTGGGTGGTGGTTAATAAAGGGCGCGTTTTGCCATCAGACTATACGCCTGATCTAGTAGTACCAACTATTGCATTGAGGCTTGGCGCCGGCGCCGAGGAATCGCATATCAGCGCTAACGCCGCCGTTCCTATGGGGCAGATGTTCGCCGCGGCGGCAAAAGCCGGCGCGCCTCTGCGGATTGCCAGCGGTTACCGCTCATATGATACTCAAGCGGCAATTTTTGCCAACGAAGTCAAATCATACGGCCTAGCCAAAGCCGAGAGCGAAAGCGCTCATCCCGGGCATAGCGAGCACCAGACCGGCCTGGCGGCCGATTTGGAACCGCTGGACAGAAGCTGTGAGATAGCCGATTGTTTTGCTGACACGCCGGCTGGAAAGTGGCTAGCGGATAATTCCTATAAATACGGCTTTATACTGCGCTACCCGAAAGGCAAAGACGGCCAGACCGGTTACAGGTACGAGCCGTGGCATTACCGCTATGTCGGCAAAGATTTGGCCGCCGAAATTCACAAAAACGGGCAGACCCTGGAACAGTTCTTCGGATTGCCGGTATTTACTTCGTACCCTGCTCAAAGCTTAAAGCTAAAAGATTAATAAAAATGGCTTCGGGACCTGGACTCGAACCAGGATTGCTGGGACCAAAACCCAGTGTCCTACCATTAGACGATCCCGAATCGCACAGACAATTGTAGCAGAAAGCTTATCTGTTTTACAGATAGGCGTAACTATTCTATAATAGTCCTTATATATGGCTAAGACCGCCAAAAACGCGGCAAAGTATATTTTGCCGCTATATATGAATGGGCTATCGGGCCGGATGATTAAGATGCCGCCGCCGCGAGGTAAAAGACGCGAGATATTGCTAATTTCCGGACAGCACACTTCTATCGAAAGAATATATGGATTGGCTGAATACCTAAACCGCTTTGGTGGCGTTACATCACCAGACCTTCCCGGCCTCGGAGGGATGACTTCGTTTTATAAAATCGGCGAAAAACCGACCTTGGATAACATGGCCGACTACCTGGCTACTTTTATAAAGCTAAGGTATAAGAAGAACCGGCGCTTTACGCTAATCGCGGTCAGCTACGGTTTTGCGGTGGCTACAAGGATGCTTCAACGGTACCCAGAGCTTGCGTCCAGAGTCGATCTGCTTATCAGCTTATCCGGCGTGACACATAAAGCCGACTTCAAATGGAAAAAACATAATTATTATCTTTTGTACGGCGCATCTTGGCTGTTTTCACGAAGGGTTCCAGCTTATGTCGCTAAAACAACCTGCATAAGAGCGCCTGTAATCCGCGGGCTTTACCGTATAGCCGAAGCAAAACATCCCAAGCTAAAAGACGCTAAACAGGCCGAACGCGCAAAAAGGATTAATTTTGAAATAAAGCTATGGAAAGCAAACGATTTCAGGACATGGACCTATAGCTGCGTTTCTCTGTTTAGGCTGGATCTGACAAAAAGGCATGCCGACTTGCCTGTTTATCATGTATCAGTTGACGACGACCATTACTTCAGCCAAGTGCAGGTAGAAAGCCATATGCGCCGGATATTCAAGGACTTTGAGCTTGTTCCGACCAAACTCCCGGCACACGCGCCGACAGTTTTAGCTACGCCTAAGGATGTCGAACCGTTCATACCTCCTAAGATTCGGGTGCTTTTACGGCGCCAGCCCAGAAAGTAAAGTATACTAATGCCAATGAAGCACCCTCTTAAGATTGCTCTCGTGTGTCCGTACAACATG
>DASUJO010000013.1:0-11129 GCA_036279215.1 Saccharimonadales bacterium (SeqCode) | reverse complement strand
CCGTTACCGAATAATACCAGTTTCTTCGAGGTTTTCATTTGGCAGGTTAACCAATTTACCGTCGGCAGTAAGTTTATAAAATGCTCCCGGCTTATCCTTTATGTAATCTACGAACATCTTGCCAACCGTATGGTCGATTTCATGCTGCAGTATGCGGGCTAAAAAGCCCTCGGCGCGCACTCGTATCTGCTGGCCCTCCTCATTCAAAGCCCGGACTCTTACCTTTGTATAGCGGGGGACTTTGCCGTATATATCGGCTACGCTCAGGCAGCCCTCGTAATCTTCCTCGACTTCGCCCTCCAGTTTTATAAGTTCCGGGTTGATAAGCACGCTGAAAGACCGGTCTTTCTTATTATCGAAATCGTTGCGGACTATAACGATGCGGTACGGCATGTCTATCTGGATTGCCGCCAGCGCTACGCCGACTTCGTGCGGCCGTGACGCCTCCCAGTCCAGCGTGGCCGCCTTCATCTCATCAATCACCTGGCGGACTTCATCGCTGATTACCGCGACCCTTTGCGACTTTTGCCGCAGATGCGGGTTGGGCAGGGAGATTATAAGGTCCTTTTTGCTCATATCTTAGGAGCAGTATAGCAAAAAAGACAGGGGTGTAGGGGTATAGGGTTATAGCAGGTCTGCGGGGTCTAAATCTATCGACCAGTTGGCCGGAACCGACTTTGCCAGTTCCAGCAAATGGCCGCGGTCTTTGCTTTTGACGACCAATTGCCAGTAATAATAACTTCCGCGGCGGCCGTAAAAGCTGGGAGCCGGCCCGATAATCTCCACTGGCTTCTTTTGGGCGGATAGTATCTTTGCAAGTTGCCCGGCTGCCGCCTGGGCTCCGGCATACGTTGAACGCCTGCAAACCAGCTTGAGCAGGTAGCTGAAAGGCGGGAATCGGTAATCTTGCCGCTCATTTAAGGTGTAATCATAGAACTTCTTATAGTCGCGCTCCATAGCTGATTGAACAACAATATTGTTCGGGTCGTAGGTTTGAACCACTACTTTGCCGCGGCCATGGCCGCGGCCCACCCGGCCCATAACCTGGTATAAAAGCTGGAAAGACCGCTCTTCTGACGAAAAATCAGGCATGGCCATTGAGTTCTCGGCCGCCACGATACCGACCATCCCAAGTTTAGGCAAGTCGAAGCCCTTGGCCAGCAGCTGCGTACCGACCAGGATATCAATATCGCCGCGCCTCAGCCGATGGTACAGCTCATGGATGCGCTCGCCGCTGGCATTATCGCTGTCAAAGCGCTGGATACGGCTGCCGGGGAACAGCTTGGCGGCGCTTTCCAGTAGCGCCTTAGAGCCGATGCTTTTGTAAATGATGTCGGGATTGCCGCAATCAGGGCAGTTGTTCGGCGGCGGCGTTTTAAAGCCGCAGATATGGCAGCGGGTAAGGTGCTCGTCGGCATGGTAAACCAGCGGGATATCGCAATTTGGGCACTGCGATTCCCAGCCGCATTTATTGCAGAGAATCAGGCGGGCTGAACCGCGGCGATTAAGGTATATAATCACTTGTTTTTTGGCTTCCAGGGTCTTGGCCGCCGCATCTATGAGCGCGTTAGACAGGTATGGATCGCGGCTAAAGTTAGCCCGGTCTTTGATATCGATTACTTCTTTTTCAACCGGACCGTGCCGGCTGGCGACCGCCTGTTCGGTCATTCGTATCACAGCGCGGTGCTTATCGGCGACGTAATAATCGGCGACCGTTGGTGTGGCCGTACCTAAAATAATCTTGGCGCCGGTCAGGCTTCCTAGCCGGCTGGCTGCCCGCACGGCATTGTAGCGGGGGCTCTGTTCCTGTTTATAAGTCGGCTCGTGCGCTTCATCAACTACAATCAGGCCGATATCGCGCAAGGGTGAAAACAGCGCAGAGCGCGGTCCTATTACCACTATTGGGCCGTCTGCTTCCAGTATTGCCAGCCAGATTTTCTTTCTTTTGGCGGCGCTCAGCTGGGAATGCAGCACATAGACCGGGTGCGCCAGCTGCGAGGCGAATACCTGTTCCAGCTGGCTGGTAAGAGCGATTTCAGGCGTTAGAATAATAACCGAACGGCCTGTATCCAGGCTTTTCCTGGCTAAATTCAAGTAAACCCGGGTTTTGCCGGTACCGGTGTCGCCGTGCAGCAGCAGGGTGGTGTTGCCGCTTTTGCCGATTTGGTCCAGGGCTTTTTTCTGGTCGGCTGTCAGCGGCTGTTCCAGGTGAAGCTCCAGGCCGATATCCTGGCCGGCAAGCTGTTTTTCGTCCGTTGATGACCGCCTGATCACCGGAGCCGATGGCGCGAACAGCCGCAATGATTCACCCAGCCCGGCGGCGTAATAATCCCTGAGCCAGCCGGCCAGTTCCAAGCAGTGTACCGGCAGCGGTTTAGTTCCAAGCTTGGTTTTGATGGGTTTTGTAGCGAATTTGGGTTTAGCGGCTTCGCCCAGTACGAATCCGGTAGCCGTCCGCCGCAGCAAGGGCACGGTCACAACTTGTCCGGGCGTAAGTTGCTCTTCAAACGAATATGTTAACGGCGCGTCGCGCTTATAACTGTTGTCAGCCACAAAGACTTCGTAATACCTCACAAACATAGGGTATAGGGTTTGGGGTATAGGGTCTAGGGCTGCCCTACGTCATTACTTGACTAGTCAAGTATTTAATGTCTTGCAAAACAAACTAGCTGTGTTTTATACTACAAGCAGACGTTGTTCTAATAACAATAGAGGTGCTTATGCTCGATACTTTCATCACAAGCCGGGTGCGACGCAAAATCATCGTGGTATACGCGAAGTATCCTGACTTTAAGACGCATGTCAGGGGGCTCGCCAAACTGATACGCGAGGATGCCGGTAATATCCAGCGCGAGCTTAAGCGGCTTGAGAAAATCGGCTTTTTGATTAGCGAGCGCCAAAGCAATACCAAAATTTACTACACCAACAAGAACTTCCCGATATTTAAGGAATTGCAATCCATCGTCCTTAAGTCCCAGCGCGCGGCCAACCAGCGCCGTTCCCAGGGCCTGCGCCCGCAGTAACCGCCGGTTGCAAAATTCCATCTGTTAATTTACAATATTCCCGATATGATAATGGTGACAAAGAAGGATTCCAGCGAATCCGTAGAAAACTTATTGAGGCGGTTCAACCGCAAGGTCCAGCAGGCCGGCGTTTTGGCATCGGCAAAGTCTGGCCAGTATTTTGAACGTCCGGCATCCAAGCGCGACAGGCGCCTGCGCGCCATCGTTCGCCGAGAACGCAAAGCCGCCAAAATCAAGAAACTAAAACTGGGACGATAGCTCAAATATGCAGGAACGGATCGACGGCGACCTTAAAGCCGCTTTATTAGCCGGCGAAAAAGCCAAAGTGGAAACCCTGAGGGGCTTAAAAGGGGCGATATTGAACGAAGCGATTGCCCAGGGAGTTAAAGACAAAGGCCTGGACGATGAACAGATACAGAAAGTAATGATGAAGGAATCAAAGAAACGCGCCGAAGCGGCCGATTTATATAAAAAAGGCGGCAACAGCGAGCGCGCCGAAGCCGAACTTGCCGAGAAGGCCTTAATTGACGCGTATCTGCCCGAGCAAGCCGACGAATCCCAGATAGCTGCCGCCGTAGATAAAGCCATGGCCGGCATCGAATCGCCGACAATGGCCGACATGGGCAAGATTATCGGCGCCGTAAAAGCTGAGCTGGGCGCCGCCGCCGACGGTTCAACCGTCGCGCGTATAGCCAAAGAAAAACTGGCCGGCCAATGATAATACTGTTCGGCGTGGTTGGCAGCGGCAAGAGCGAACAGGCCAAACGCCTGATAGAAAAACTTCATTGCCCGTACATATCCACCAGCCGGCTTATCCGCGAACAGCAGAACCCGGTGTGGGAGAACTTGATGGCCGCCGGTACGCTGCTTTCGGATACCGATGTCTTGGGCCTGCTGGAGCCGGTGCTGGAAAAACTGGATGCAGCCAAGTCGGAGCTGATATTAGACGGCGCGCCGCGCTCAGTCGGCCAAGCAGAATGGCTAATAAACAAGATAAAAGCCGGCCGCATTAAATACACCGCTACTTTCCACCTTCAAGTTTCTCAGGAAACAACTATGCAGCGTTTACTGGCGCGCGGCCGCGAAGACGACAAAGTCGATATAATCGCCGAGCGCTTCAGCCAATACGAAAGTATTACCAGGCCGGTACTGGATTACTTAGCGCAAAACGGCTTTAAACCGTACGAAATCGACGGCGAATGGTCTACCGACGTGGTAGAGCGGCAAATCTGGAAGATTTTAGAAGAGAAGCACGGTGCGGCCCAAGTCGGATAAAGAGGTTGAAGCCATGCGAGAAGGCGGCCGGATGCTGGCCGCCGTACTTGCTCTTGCTGAAAAGAACCTAAAACCCGGCATCAGCACAAAAGAACTTTCGGATATCGCCCACAAAGAGGTCGTGGCGCTGGGCGGCCAGCCGTCTTTTTTGAACCACGAAGATTTTCCGGAGGCGATGTGCGTATCGGTAAACGCCGAGTTGGTCCACGGCCTGCCGTCGCCAAAAACGGTTATTAAAGAAGGCGACGTGGTCGGCTTGGACTTCGGCGTTATGTACCGCGGACTGGTTACTGACGGCGCCACGACGGCGTATGTCGGCTCGGCGCCGCCGGCCGATGTAAAAAGGCTGCTGGAAGGCACCAGCAAGAGCCTGGATGCCGGAATCGCGGCGGTTAAGGGCGACGGTACAAGGGTGGGCGACATTGGCGCGGCCGTCCAAAAGGTTCTGGAAAAACAGTATAAGCTCGGCGTAATACGCGACCTGGTTGGCCATGGCGTGGGCGATAAAGTTCACGAAAACCCCAACATCCCAAATTACGGTGTCAGCGGTACCGGAGCACTGCTGAGCGCCGGCATGACTATTTGCATAGAACCGATGGCCAGCCTGGGCGATTGGCAGATAGAAGTCGCCAAAGACGGCTGGACGGTTGTTATGAGCGATGGGTCGCTGTCGGCGCACTTTGAACACACGGTGCTTATCACCGAAAAAGGCGCCGAAATCCTCACCGCATCGTGACAAGCAAGAATTAAGAATAATGAATTATGAATTTAGCGTTCAGGCTGCCATAATTTTTGATTCACGGCCCTTAATTCTGAGCTTGCTCAAGAGCAAGCTCAAGCGTTATACTGCAATAAGTAAAGAATATAATCAAATAAAAATAGCACCATGGCAGATGATAAATTCCAGTACTTCGTAGGCGTAGATATAGGTACTACAACTGTTAGATGCGTCGTTGGCGAGCTTGGCAGCGAAGCCCAGACGCCCAGCATCATAGCAGTTTCCAAGGCGGATAACAGCGGCATGCGCAAAGGCAACGTAGCGCATATAGAGGAAGTGGCCGATTCGGTTGCCCAAGCCGTAACCGAAGCCGAGCGTATTTCCGGCCGCGAAATCAAACACGCCACCGTCAATATCAACGGCGCGCACGTACAGGGAATCAACTCCAAAGGCGTAATTGCCGTTTCCAGTCCCGACAGGCAGATAACCGTAGAAGACAGGATGCGCGTCGAAGACGCCGCTACCATCGTCCAGCTGCCGGCAAATAAGGATATCATCCAGGTGTTTGCCAAGAACTACCGCCTGGACGGCCAGGAAAACATCAAAGATCCGGTTGGCATGCACGGCGTCCGGCTGGAAGTGGACACTCATATCGTCGTGGCCTCCACCCCGGCGCTCAAAAGCTTGGACCAGGTACTGGCCAAGGCCGAGCTAGCGCCGGCGCACCGCACCGTAACGTCTTTGGCGGCTGCAGAAGCGGTGCTAGACCGAAAGGTAAAGGATGCCGGCGTGGCGGTCATTGATATCGGCGCCGCAACAACTAACTTGGTGGTTATTGAAGACGGCGAGGTAGAGCATATCGCCGTGGTGCCGATGGGCGGTATACATATTACTAATGATCTGGCAATCGTCCTAAAGACCGAACTGGACGTCGCCGAACTGGTAAAGATTAAGCACGCCAGCCTTAATAAAAGCGTTACCGGCGAGACAAGCTTTGTGCACAAAGGCGAAGAACTGCGTTTTGACCGCGACATGCTGCGCGAGATTGTAGAAGCCAGGGTAGAGGAGATCCTAGATTATGTGGACCGCGAATTCAAAAAGATACGCCGCAGCCGCAAGCTGCCGGGCGGCGTGGTGCTGGTGGGCGGCAGCGCGCATTTGCCGGGCCTGGTGGATTTCAGCAAAGACATTCTGAAGCTGCCCGTACGGCTGGGCAGCTGGAAGCACCTGCCCAAAGTCATAGACGGCGTCGACGAGCTGGAATTCGCGCCGGCAGTCGGGCTGATGCTGCTTGATATGCTGCTGGGCCCGTCGCATCACGGCATGTTCGACGAGTCTGGTCCCGGCCTGCTGGCGAACCTGAACCTGAGCGCCCTGATGCGTAAATTCCGCAAGCGCTGACAGCTTTTATATCTGTAAATACACCATTGAACACACTTTTAGCTTGCGCCGGTTATCGCCCTAAAATCTAAACGCACTTATTTATTCAGCAGATTTTGGGCTGGGTATTTTTATTGCGCTACTAATCACAGTTCACGTATAATTGGCTTCATAGAAACTTGGAAGGAGTGATTCATGCCTAAAGCAGTTGAGCCGCCTATAGAAACCTTTGCCCGTATAAAGGTAGTAGGCGTGGGAGGCGCCGGCGGCGCCGCGGTAAACAGGATGGTGGAATCCGGCGTATCCGGAGTAGATTTTGTGGCTGTAAATACCGATGCCCAGGCACTGCATCATTCCAAGGCAAAAGAAAAAGTCCATATCGGCCAGAAAACCACGAAGGGGCTTGGCGCCGGCGCCGATCCTGACCTGGGGCGGCGTTCGGCCGAAGAGTCTAAAGAAGACATAGCTAAAGCTGTAGACGGCGCCGACATGGTGTTCGTCACCTTTGGCGCCGGCGGCGGTACCGGCTCGGGCGCCGGGCCGATAGTAGCCCAGCAGGCCAAGGATTCCGGTTCGCTGGTTGTCGGTTTTGCCACTAAGCCATTTGCCTTCGAGGGTGAAAAACGCCGCCGAAACGCCGAGACGGCGATCGAGAAACTGCGCAGCCACGTAGATACGCTTATAACTATTCCAAACGACAAGCTTCTGCAGACGATCGACCGCCGCACGCCTTTGCTGGAAGCGTTCAAGGTTGCTGATGATGTGCTGCGGCAGGGCGTGCAGGGCATATCAGATCTTATAACCGTGCACGGCTTGGTTAACCTGGACTTTGCCGATGTAAAAACCATAATGGCCGATGCTGGCAGTTCGCTGATGGGCATCGGACGTGCCTCGGGAGAGAACCGGGCTATCGAAGCCGCCCAGCAGGCCATAAGCTCGCCGCTACTGGAGATATCGATTGACGGCGCCCGCGGCATCCTGTTTAACGTCATTGGCGGCAGCGATATGTCGATGCACGAAATCAACACCGTAGCCGAGACTATTACCGCCGCGGCTGATTCCGAAGCCAACATCATTTTCGGCGCTACCATTAACCCTGACCTGGAGGGCGAGATTATCGTTACTGTGGTAGCCACCGGTTTTGACGATGCTTATTTCCGCAGCCCCGAGCGCACCGGCGTGCGGGTTGCTAGGCGCCGCATGTCCGAGACAGCCGGCGCGGGCGCGGTAGACGAGGAAAGCATGCGCAACCTGGATATGGATCTGACCGGAGAAGCCGCCGAGCACGCCGAAGATTTCCATTCCGACGAATCCCCCAATATCTGGGCTATCTCTGACGAAGGCGAAAACGCCGAAGAAGGCAAAGCCGGAGAAGAAGAGCAGTTCGAAACACCGTCATTCTTCCGCCGGTTCCGCCGTGGCCGCAAAGGCCAGGACAAAAAAGGCGAAGACGAGTCCGCGGAAGCTGACACGCAGCCGGCCGATGACGAGCCGATAGAGCTCGAACCAGACACCGACGAAGATTCAACTACACCTGACAAAAAGAAAAAATAAGGGGTTAATTGGCCCAAATCTTTGTGAAAACTACACCACAAATTTCTTGCATCAGCGCTATGGGTAGGGTTACTATAAAGCCCACGAACACTACATATGGTGACCGTACTTTGCCAAACAGAATGACATCAGGGGTCTCCGGAAAACCGCGAAGCAGTTTTTTGGGGTCTAGTCAGGGGTAATACGATGAGATGCGGCCAATGCGGCTCGACAGATAACAAAGTGGTGGAATCACGCGACGTCGCCGAAGGCGACGCCGTTCGGCGCCGCCGCGAATGCCTGAACTGCGGCTACCGCTTTACTACCTACGAGCGCCTGGAGAGGCCTCATTTGGTGGTTGTTAAGCGCGACGGCACCCGCGAGCTGTTCAGCCGCGAAAAGCTGTTGGCCGGCCTGCAGAGGGCGGTAGAAAAAACAACCGTAACCGGTATGCAGCTGGAAGATTTCGTTGCCCGGCTGGAGCGCGAACTCTATGCCCGCGGCGAACCGGAAATCAGCTCGGTAAGCATCGGCGAGCTGGTGATGGCCGAGCTGCCGGGACTAAACGAAGTGGCGTACGTGCGCTTCGCCAGCGTTTACCGCAACTTCCGCGATATATCCGGCTTTGAGCGCGAGCTGTCGCGCATCCGCAAAGCCAAAAAGCCTAAAACTTCGCGGTCCAACGGCTAGAAATACCACTGATTGCGTCTTAAATAACGGCTAACATGTTGCCTAAGGTGCTTAATTGGCTATATAGTAGAAGCATCTAGGGGAGCATAGACCCGCCCGGTTTTTAGGGTAAGAGATATAGAAAAATTGGATGGGTGGCTAGCTCAAAAAAATTAAAAGCCCAAAAAATAAAGTTTAAAAGGAGGGGTACTAAAAATGGCTCAAGCAACTAAACTGACGGTTAAGAGACTCTTTACGGAGCCCAAGACCAAAGCGTACGACTCGTTAAAGTGGGCCGAGCGCGATTCAAATATCAGCAATCCGGTCACCGGCAAGGTGGTATTTGAACAAAAGGGCGTGGAATTTCCTGAAGGCTGGAGCCAGAATGCCATTAATATAGTGGCCCAGAAATACTTTTCCGGCACCCCCGGCACCAAAGGCCGGGAGAAATCCCTTAAGGATCTTATAAACAGGGTGGTGGATACGGTTACCCGTACCGGTACGCAGGAGGGCTATTTCGACAGCCGCACCGAGAGCGAAGACTTCCGCGAAGAGCTTAAGCTGGTGCTAGCTACCCAGCGGGCGGCCTTTAACTCGCCGGTCTGGTTCAATATCGGCGCGCCCGACCGCGCCCAGCAGGCCAGCGCCTGCTTTATCCTGGCGGTAGAAGATACCATGCCGGCTATTTTAAACTGGTACAGGGAAGAAGGCATGATTTTTAAGGGCGGCAGCGGTTCGGGAATCAACGTTTCCACCCTGCGAAGCTCGATTGAAGCGCTCGGCAAAAGCGCCGGCACGGCTTCGGGGCCGCTGTCGTTCATGCGCGGCGCCGATGCCAGCGCCGGCGCCATCAAAAGCGGCGGCAAGACGCGCCGCGCCGCCAAGATGGTAATAATGAACGCCGACCACCCGGACGTAGAGGACTTTGTCTGGTGCAAAGCCATAGAGGAGCGTAAAGCCCGCGTGCTGGCCGAAGCCGGCTACGACATGGACCTGGACGGCAAAGACAGCTATTCGGTGCAGTACCAGAACGCCAATAATTCTGTGCGCGCCACCGATGAATTCATGCAGGCGGTAGAGAACGACGAAGACTGGCAGCTGCGGGCCGTTACCAGCGGCAAAGCGCTGCGCACCGTAAAAGCCCGCGATATCTTCCGCCAGATAGCCGAGGCGGCCTGGGAGTGCGCCGACCCGGGTATGCAGTTCGATACCACCATCAACCGCTGGCACACCACGCCGAACGCCGGGCGTATCAATGCCTCTAACCCCTGCAGCGAGTACATGCACCTGGATAACTCGGCCTGCAACCTGGCCAGCATCAACCTGCTAAAGTTCCTGAAAGACGACGGCAGCTTTGACATCGAAGGCTTCAAACACACCGTGGAGCTGGTATTTACCGCCCAGGAGATACTTGTCGGCTACTCTGAATACCCGACGCCCAAGATAACCAAGAACTCGCGCGCTTACCGCGAACTGGGGCTTGGCTATGCTAATCTGGGCGCTTTGCTTATGGCCCAGGGACTGCCCTATGACTCGGATGAGGGCCGGGCGCAAGCCGCGGCGATTACTGCCCTGATGACCGGCCACGCTTATGCCACCAGCGCCAAGATTGCCCGCAAGGTCGGGCCGTTCGCCGGCTACGACAAAGACCGCGAAGGCATGAATAACGTTCTGCGGATGCACCGCGACGAAGTTAAGAATATCGACCCGTCTATGGTGTCCGAAGAGCTGCTGAGCGCGGCCGCCACCGCCTGGGACGAGGCGGTAGAGCTATCGGAACTTTATGGCGTTCGCAACAGCCAGGCCAGCGTACTGGCGCCGACCGGCACAATCGGCCTGATGATGGACTGCGATACCACCGGCATCGAGCCCGACCTGGGCTTGGTGAAGGTCAAAAAATTGGTAGGCGGCGGTACGATGAGTATCGTCAACCAGACAGTGCCGCGGGCACTTAAAGCCCTTGGCTACTCGCCATCCCAAATAGACGACATCGTTAACTATATTGATGTAGAAAAGACTATAACTGGAGCTCCACACCTTAAATCCGAACATATGCCGGTTTTTGCCTGTAGTATGGGCGACAACGCTATTCATTACTTAGGCCATGTGAAAATGATGTCGGCGGTCCAGCCGTTCCTGTCCGGCGCGATTTCCAAGACCATTAATATGCCGGCCGACGTGACCGTTGAAGACGTCGAGCAGCTGCATATGGACTCGTGGAAAATGGGCCTTAAAGCCGTGGCGATTTACCGCGATAATTCCAAGGTCGCCCAGCCTCTGAGCATGGCCAAAAAAGACGGCGCCCAAACAGAGCCGGCTGCCGAACCGGCAGCGGTGGCTGAGGCCATCGCAACCGAAGCCGTATCGCGTACATTGGGTGTTCGCGAAGAGCTGCCGCGCGTCCGCAACTCCAAGACATTCAAATTCGAGATTGCCGGTACCAGGGGATACTTCACCGTCGGCGAGTACGACGACGGCCGCCCGGGCGAGCTGTTCATCAGCATATCTAAACAGGGCTCAACCTTAAGGGG
>DASUJO010000012.1:0-7449 GCA_036279215.1 Saccharimonadales bacterium (SeqCode) | reverse complement strand
CGTTAAGACGGTGCAGAATAACTACCAGCTGCAAAAGCAGATATCGGTGTTAAAACAGCAGAATGACGTTTTGAAGCTGACAAACCAGACTACCGACCTTCAGAGCCAATATTACGAGACCGATGAATACCTGGAGCTGGCCGCACGACAGAATCTGGGGCTAGCGGCGCCAGGCGAAACAGTGCTGCTGGTGCCCAAAACGGTGGCGATGAAATACACCGACCCCTCGCTGGTTTTTGATACCACCTCTGACGCGGCCGCCAAGAGTACCGGCAAATCCAAATTTGCCGCCCATGTCCAGGATTGGCGCGATTTTTTACTGGGACACAAACTGTTCCAAGATTGACAACACCCTCTACCACTGTTGATTTGACATAAACCTTATGTTCGGTATGATGGCTTTTGTGCCTTTTGGGGTCCCCGGAAAATTGCTATGCGATTTTTTGGGGCGAGGAGCAACATAGCGCCAAGCCGAAGCTTTTGCTAACTTGGCAAAACGAGGCAGGCGCGGCAGTTGCGACGATGAGGATGGAGGCATAATTGTCAAAAAGACAGAAACGTCAGTCAATCACCTCTTAAGCAATAGATATTCAAACAATTCGGAATGTCAAAAACCTTTGCTGGCGATTGATGGCTATATGTCTTTTAAGGAGGGTAAATGATCTTATCAACAGCTATGGCGGCTTTTTCTATTGCCGGCCTTACGATGTTGCACAGCAGTTCGATTACTAAAACTGAAATACCGGATAAGTACAGCCAAATACAATCCGTGCAGACAATACAAACTCCCAAAAAGGCCGATAAGCCGGTAAAAATTACGGTTAAGCGGGGAGACAGCTTGTCTAAGATTGCCAAGAAGCAAAAGACCGAATGGCGCCGCATCTTCGATGCCAATAAGAATATTAAAGACCCGGATGTTATCAAGCCGGGAGACAAACTTAGAATTCCTAAAAAGGACGAGAAGCTAAAGCACAGGCCATTGCCGGCGCAGCGCAGCGTTGCGCCCAAAAAAGCGGTGTATGTACCAAAATCCGCCCCGGCGGCCCATACGGCGCCCGTAGCGTCCCACGTTAGCTATCCGGCAGTCAGCGGCGGCAGCGTGTGGGACCGGCTGGCGCAATGCGAATCCGGCGGCAATTGGAGTATCAATACCGGCAACGGCTATTACGGCGGATTGCAATTCACGCTTTCTACTTGGCGCAGCTTAGGCGGCAGCGGCTATCCTAACCAGGCCAGCCGTTCGGAACAGATTGCCCGCGCCCAGGCGCTCCAGGCCCGATCGGGCTGGGGCCAATGGCCGGCGTGCGCCGCCAAACTCGGGCTTCTTTAATCTGTAAACAGATTGACAAAAGCACAATAACAGATTAGAATATAGTTGAATCGCCCCTTTGCTTATTGCTCAGGGCCGACGGCGCCGCAAGGCGCTCGGCGCGGGGTGGAGCAGTAGTAGCTCGCGTGGCTCATAACCACGAGGTCGCAGGTGCAAATCCTGCCCCCGCTACCATGAAAAATGCCCGACTCAAGGTCGGGTATTTTTCATGGAGGGGCCGTTGCACCTCAGCGTATGTGGTAAGTGATGGCCAGTGGGCTTTAGGTGGCGGTACGGATACAATCGTCGCTCTAGCATGAACTCGAAAGCCATTCAGGCTTTCTCGGGTGCAAATCCTGCCCCCGCTACCAAGCGATAATTACTGATAGAGATTGGTTCTAAAACCGGACATCATCGGATTTACCTAAAATCAACTCTGAAGAACTGGTTCCAGTCCTGTGCGGTTGATCACATATCGGCACTGACTACGAGCGTATAATGGGTTACTGCAAAGGAGGTCATTATTAAAAGAGCATTAGTTGCGATTATCGTTGTGGCGGTCTTGGTTGCGGGGGGTTGGTTTATTTATGATCACAATAAGTCAGATGGCAATGATTCATCTGGCAATAGCGGCACCTCCAGCTCAACTAAGAGTAGCTCAGATAGTTCAGCATCCAATTCAAATCAATCCGCGGCATCAGCGGGGGCGATAACTATTAAGAATATGATGTTTACCCCTCCTCAAATATCGATTCAGAAGGGCGGGACGGTTACCTGGACAAATGACGATAGTACCGTGCACACGGTTACCGACGACTTAAATAATGTTGGCGGACCATCAAGTGGAGATATTCAACCTGGTTCCACCTATAGCTTCACCTTTAACAAGACAGGTTCGTTCCAATATCACTGTAGTATTCACCCGTCAATGCGCGGAACTATTGTAGTTAATTAGAGCCCGGTCCGTATGTTGTGTTCCTGGTCACAGACACTTTTTGTTCTGTAGCGTGTAATGAAGGTGCTAGGACGGAAGGGGACAGGACGTATGAAGAAACTTTGTGTTTTGCTTTACGCTATCGGTCTCATAAGCATCAGTGCGTACGGCCTATCTAACAACTCCTATTATGTCCAATTATTAATGAATACCAGCGGGCTTTATATGCTTGCGCGAATCACTTTGGTTTTATGCTTGGTCGTTTATGCTTTCGTACCGAAAGTGCGGCTTTATTCGACAAGATTTGTATGCGGATTTGGTGGCGTCGCGCTGCTGGCTTTAGGGGCAATTTCTGTGTGGTCGCCAACTCTGCTTGGACATAGCAGCGGCTATGCTTTACTCGGCGACTCGCTTAGCCTCATAGAAGGCGGTATCTTAGCAATAATTCTCAGCGCTGAGTTGTCGGCTCGAAGATCTAGGGTAATAGCCACAAGTTTACAAAGCCTAAAGAACACTATTCACCATGCAGCCCAAAAACGGACTTATGCTTCGCTGAAACACGCGGCAACCCTATAGGCATAAGTCTGAATTAATATGTCGATAAATTCTAATATGAAAGGAGAATCATGGGACGCTATTCCATAGCAGGTATCGTATATATAATCGTCGGTGTAATAATAGCGAGTAACCGGGGCTATCTTGGTGATCTAGGCTCTATCTCCCATTTACTTTCGGCCATTTTAGCGGTGGTTCTATGGCCTCTTATCCTGCTGGGCATAAATCTACACATAACATTATAGGTTGGCGTGCTCTGAGTAAGCTGGCAGCATTGCCTCCCTAGTTAATTGCTTACACCTGGCTGGCTTTGCCCTCCGACTGTTCTGATGCGAATAAAAAAACCCCGGATTATATTTCCGGGGTTTCTGATTTCTAGTGGGCGTCCTTTAACCTTCTAGCAGTGCGGCGCAATCTGCGTTTTTGGTAAAAACTAGTTCTTATCATATCGGCGGCAATTTCTTTTGAAGCGCCATCGAGCAGACTATCGTCTCTTGGCTCATCTTTGTGCTTTAGATACTCTCGATAGTGAACTTTGAAGCTTCTATACGTTGGGCTTGCGAAACCATGATTTGTACGGGACATAGTGTTACCTTTCTTATCAAACGTTAAGAATCAACGTCCGGCAGCTTAAGTAACACCCCCCCTTCAAAAATGCACCTACTATTGTCGACTAATTAAACACAAGTGTAATACCGTATATTCCCTTTGTATGTGACATCCATCACATGTTAAGTAAAGCGTGATATATATCACACCCAGAAGTCAGGGGTAGCTATATAATTAAGTCGATGACAGCAGAGACTATAAAATCACTTAGGGCGTTGGCAGCAATGCCAAGCAGAAAACCCGACGATGAAAGCATCGTCGCTTATTTCAGTGATGGCCGCTCAATGTACTTTTCAAAAGATGAAGTTATCATTCAGGGCTACGAAGAACCTGAGGGTGTTTATCTGATTAAATCCGGCTTTGTTAAGGCATATTCTATTTCACATGACGGTCATCGCAAACTCTTATTGATCCACAAAACCGGCGAGTTCATACCGCTGCCGTGGGCACTGGATGGCGCCCACACCACAGGTATGTTTTACGAAGCGATGACGGACGTTGAGGTGCTGAGGGCGGGCAAAAATAAATTGCGCTCCGCGCTCGGCCACGACAGCTGGTTATCTCGGGAGATACTCAGCCAGACTGTGAATATTATCAGTATTTATACTTCAAGGATACAAACCCTGGAGTACCGATCAGCCCGCGAAAGGGTAATTGCCGAACTAATATATTTGGGGGAGAGATTCGGCCAGAAGCGGGGCAAAGAATTTCTAATTAACGCTCCGATAACTCATCAGGATATAGCCGATTCCATCAATATGTCGCGGGAAACAGCTAGTAGAGCCCTAGAAATGCTCTTTGAAGAAGGGCTTATGGGGCAAAAAGACCGTTTGTTTACAATTAAAGACATCGATAGTCTCCGCACCGCACTCGGCTAGCGCTTTTAGCTGAAAGGCAATACCAGCATCGCTCCGCACATAAAGACCGCTAACCGGTTTGGTATTATGAGGCAATGAAGAATTTGCTTATCATCGTCATGGGCGCGGCATTGCTGGGTCTTGGAGGATGGGTTGTTTATGGCCAGACACGTTCCGGTTCGGAGCCACCCGCAAATGGCGGAACTTCAGAGCAGGGGAGCATATTAGATCTGAGCAACAAAGGGCTGACTAAGGTCGGTCCGGATATATACAACAAAACTGATGTGAGCACGCTGATTCTGTCTGGAAACAACATAGAGTCTCTACCTTCACAGATGGGTAAGATGACCAATCTGGAAATACTCAGGCTTGACCATAACCGCCTGCAAGGTTCGCTGATAGCCGAGATACGCAAAATGCCCCTGCGAGTGTTAGACGTGAGTTATAACAATATGACCGGGATACCGGCAGAGATAGGACAGCTTTCTAAGCTGGAGACGCTGAATTACAGCTATAACAATATAGATACGCTGCCCAATGAGATTTACAATCTAAAACTACTCAAACAACTAAATTTAACCGGCAACCCGCTTCCGGCTGATACAGTATCTAAGCTCAGAAGCGAGCTGCCAGATACTACTATCAATTTCTAAGAGTTCAAGGCAAGCTTTATTTATAACGATGTAGTACCGATGATGCGGCCGACGGTGTAAGTTACTATCATTGCCAGCGCGCCGCCGGTTACTACCCGCATAATCGCAGTCATAACCGGCGCGCCGCCGAACCGGGCGCTGAGGCCGCCGTTTATAGCCAACGCGACTACCGTGCTGACAAACGTCACGGCAACCCTGATATTTTCCGGCGGAAGCATAATGGCCAGCATCGGCAAGAGCGAACCGGCAAAAAAAGCGGCAGCCGACGAAAAAGCCGCCTGCCAGGGGTTAACCAGATCATCGGGGTTAATTGCCAGCTCGGCGTCGAGGTGTGCGCGGTAAGCGTCGCGGGCGGTAAGTTCTTTTGCCACTGATTCTGCAGTCTTGGCAGACAGGCCTTTGCTGATATAAATCTCAGTGAGCTCTTCTAATTCTTGTTCGGGAAACTGTTCAAGCTCTGACTTTTCTAGCTTTAACAGCGCCCTTTCGGTGTCGCGCTGGCTGCTAACCGATACATATTCGCCGGCCGCCATAGAAAAAGCGCCGGCCAATATGCCGGCTATACCGGCGGTAAATATGGCTGTTCGGTTTGTGGTTGCGCCAGCCACGCCTACCACCAAACCGGCGATAGAAACGATGCCATCATTCGCACCCAAAACCGCCGCCCGCAGTTTATTCAGTTTGCTGGTTGTATTTTGATGATGCGGTTCAAATTTTTTATGCCGGCTCACCCTAAAATTGTAAACCGCGAGCTTAATTTTAAGAAGTTTTGGCGTAGCGAACGCGCTTGAGAAGGAGAATAGCTGCTACGGTTGCCAGAATCAGGAAGCCAACCGCCAAACCGGCTATAGCCAGCATGTGGCCTGTGTTAGTGCCTGTATCTTTAGCATAAGCTGTACCGGTAGCGGTTTGCGGAACTGCCGGCTGCCTGATGTCCGGCGCGCTTAAGCTAGATTCATCGGCACCGGTATGAGCCTCGCCGGCATGGGCAAAATAAAACATTAAAACCATTATAAAACAGCCGGCCGCTTCTTTGGTAAGATAGGTACATGAAAGGGTTGAAGGCGGTGCTAATAACCGCGCTGGTAGGAATCGTCGCGGCCGTTACTTATTTTTACTTTGAAAGCGCCGTCCACCACGGGATTGATTACGTGTGGAACGATCTGTTTGACACCGAAACCTACCGGATTCTGGTGGTGCCGGTATGTATTGCAGTTACGGCGGCGTACTTCGGCGTCCAGCACTGGCTGGACCCCAAATCCGAGCGGCAAGAGACGCACGGGTTGGGAAGTGTTCCAAGCCCGACTGTTGTTAATTATCTTAAGGTTCTGGCTATCGGCTTCTTATCTTTGGTAGCCGGCGCTTCCATGGGGCCGGAGGCCATCCTGGTACCGGCGTGCATTATCATGGGCAGTTATATTGGCTCCAAGCTGGAAAACGGCGATTCGGCCGGCGCCAAAATTTACGGCATGGCCGGGTTTATAGGGCTGTTCGCGGCCTTTTTCAATTCGTTCTTTGCCGGCTTGCTGTCTCTGCTGATAATTAAAAAAGAGCTGAAGATAGAACTAAACTTACGGACAATCGTGTTCGCATCGGTTGCGGCCGGCGCAACAGTGCTAACGCTGGACGTTCTGGACAGTTCGCCGTTCGTGCCAAACCCAAGCTACTCATGGAAACTTAATCCGGCAACCCTTTTGGCGCTGGTGCTGCTATTCGCGGCCGGCTACCTGGTTACGCACGCCTTGGCGGCCGCCCACGCTAACTCCGAGCGTATAACCAGGAAAGTTTTAAACAGCGAATGGTGGGTTAGGGGATTAGCCGCCGGTGCCGGGCTGTCTATCCTGTACCTGCTAGGCGGCTCGCTGGCGCAGTTTACCGGTAACCAGGCTATTATGCCGATGCTGCAAAAATCGGCCGAGCTGGGCTTTTTGGGCCTGCTCTGGCTGCTTATTATAAAAATCCTGGCCATCGGCTGGTCTAAAGCCGCCGGTTACCGCGGCGGGCTGATTTTTCCGACGGTATTCGCCGCTAGCATCCTGGTTGCCATCGCCGGCCTGTATGTTGATAACCTGAACCTGTTATACGGCTTGATAGCGGCGATGGCCGGGGTGCTTTACGCCGAAGCCAAGGTCAAAATACTGCTCTGAAACGATACGAATAACAAAAACGCCCGGCATGCCGGGCGTTTTGAAGTCAAACCGCTAAAATTATCGGTTTTCTTTAGGGCGAGCAGCATCAACGGTGATGGTGCGACCGCCAAGCTCGCTGCCGTTTAAGGCAGACTGAGCAGCTTTGCCTTCGTCATCGCTTTCGAACTCTACGAAGCCGAAGCCCTTGCTGCGGCCGCTATCGCGGTCGCGTACGACTGAAGCCGAAGCGACTGCGCCGTGGGCGGCAAACAGCTCTTTGAGCTCGTCGTCAGTAGTGGCGAATGGCAATCCGCCTACAAATAGCTTGTACATTTACTTCTCCTGTTAGTTATGAGCAGGAACGACCCTTAATCCTCTTTATGAGCGAGCGCCGAACCGAATA
>DASUJO010000011.1:0-2817 GCA_036279215.1 Saccharimonadales bacterium (SeqCode) | reverse complement strand
GTACCCGCCGCCAAAAAAACTGTCGAATATATCGCCCAGCCCCAGGTCGCCGAAATCAAAGCGGAATTCCTGCCCCGCGCCGCCGGCACCGCCAAAGTCAAAACCGGCGAACGGGTTGCCGTCGGACGCGGCGCTGGAACCTACTCCGGCGTGGCCGAACTGGTCGTAGCGCTGGCGCTTAGACGGGTCTTTTAGGACCTCGTAGGCCTCGTTAATCTCTTTGAATTTGGCTTCGTCGCCGCCTTCTTTGTCGGGATGGTACTGGATAGCCAAACGCCTGTAAGCTTTTTTAAGCTCGTCGGCGCTGGCTGTCTTAGAAACGCCTAGAATTTCATAATAATCCCTTTTATTCATTACTAAACCCAATACCTCGCCCGCCCCGCACTAAATCCTGAGCAGAGTAGTCTGCAATCAGATTACGCAGCTTCAAGATTATAGTGCTGGGGTAGTAATCCCGCTTGTTCAAGCTTATTCTTTCTTGTCGTCGACGACTTCGCCCTCTATGGGTTCGTCTTTATCTTTTTTGTCCTCGCCGGATTTTTGGTCCCCTTCAGATTCTTCCGCTGGTTTTTCATCTTTTTGAGCCGCTTCGTACATCTTTGAACCGATAGGCATTATCTTATCCGCCAGCTCTTTGGCGGCTTTTTCCAGCTCCTCTTTATCTGTTACCTCTACCTTGCCTTTGGCCTCTTTGACCGCCTCGTCTATGGTCTTTATGTCTTCTTCGCTTAGCTTGTCTTTGTAATCGGTCTTCATTTTCTCGGCCTGGTAAATCGAATTCTCCAGCAGGTTGCGGGCTTCTACTCCCTCGCGCTTCTGCTTGTCTTCCTCGGCGTGCGCCTCGGCGTCTTTGGCCATTTTTTCTACATCGTCTTTAGACAAGTTGCCGCTGTTCTGGATGGTAATGCTCTGCTCTTTGCTTGTTCCCTTGTCTTTGGCTGATACGTTCAAAATGCCGTTGGCGTCGATGTTAAAGGTAACTTCAATCTGAGGCACGCCGCGCGGCGCTGGCGGAATACCGTCAAGGATAAATTTGCCGAGTGATTTGTTGTCGGATGCCATTTCACGCTCGCCCTGGAGCACATGGATTTCTACCGAACCCTGGTTATCTGCGGCAGTGCTGAATGTTTCGCTCTTGCTGGTAGGAATAGTAGTGTTTCGTTCAATCAGCTTGGTGGTTACGCTGCCTAATGTCTCGATTCCTAAGCTTAACGGCGTTACGTCCAGCAGCAGCACGTCTTTTACGTCGCCCTGTAATACGCCGGCCTGTATGGCGGCGCCCACCGCTACGACTTCGTCGGGGTTAACGCCCTGCATCGGGTCTTTGCCGAAGATTTCTTTGACTTTTTTCTGTACCGCCGGCATGCGCGTCATACCGCCTACCAAAACCACGGCGTCGATGTCGGTGTTCTTAAAACCGGCGTCTTTCAGCGCTTTTTCGCACGGTACTGCTGTTTTATCAATCAGCTCGGCGACCAGGCTTTCCAGCTTGGCGCGCGTCAGTTTATGCTCGAAGTGCTTGGGGCCTTCGGTGTCGGCCGTTAGAAACGGCAGGTTGATATCGACTTCATTAGCGGTAGAAAGTTCAATCTTGGCTTTTTCGGCTTCGTCGCGCAGGCGCTGCATAGCGGCTTTGTCTTCGCTGACGTCAATGCCGCTTTCTTTTTTGAATTCGTCGGCCAGGTAGTTGATTATTACCCTGTCGAAGTCGGCGCCGCCTAGGTGGGTGTCGCCGTTGGTGCTTTTGACCTCGAACACGCCGTCGCCAAGCTCCAGGATTGAAATATCGAACGTACCGCCGCCCAAGTCGTAGACGGCGATTTTTTCGTCCTTTTTCTCTGCCTTGTCCAAACCGTATGCCAATGCGGCGGCGGTCGGCTCGTTGATGATTCGCTTTACCTCCAGGCCGGCAATTTTGCCGGCGTCTTTGGTGGCCTGTCGCTGGCTGTCGTCAAAATATGCCGGTACGGTAATGACGGCTTCGGTTACCGTATCGCCAAGAAACTTTTCGGCGTCGGCTTTCAGCTTGCCAAGAATCATAGCGCTGATTTCTTCGGGGCTGTATTCTTTATCGGCTAATTTTACTTTTACGGCGGTGCCGGCTTTTACGATGTCGTAGCTCATCAGCTTCAGGTCTCGCTGGACCTCTTTGTCTTCCCAGCGGCGGCCTATCAGCCGTTTTACTTCATAAATCGTATTTTTGGCGTTGGTTACCATCTGGCGCCGGGCCACTTGGCCTACCAGGCGCTCGCCGTTCTTATTAACGGCTACCACGCTGGGTGTGGTGCGGCCGCCTTCCGAATTAGCGATAATTTCGGCCTTGCCCGCCTGCATGGCGGCCATCGCCGAGTTGGTTGTTCCTAAGTCGATTCCGATGATTCTTGCCATTTATTCCTCCTTTGCGGCTTTTTCTAAAGTCTTTTGCTGACCCGGCGCAATATGCAATGAAGCTTCGCCCAAGCGCTTTATTGCTCTATCAACTATTTCATCCTCTTGCTCTGGCGTGATTTTCTCTCTGATAATTTCATCTAATCGTTCCATAGTTCCTCCCTACTTATTTTCCATTCTTACTTTGACCGTGGCGTGGCGGATAACCTCCTCGCCTAGTTTGTAGCCGGGTTGAAGTTCCTCGCAAACAACTTCAACCTGGCCGCCCGCGTCTTCCATGCTCACAGCTTCGTGAAGCCGCGGATCAAACTGCTGGCCGACGGTTTTAATCCGTTCCACGCCCAGCTGCTTAAAACATTGCTCGAACTGCTTAACCACGCCTTTTACGCCTTTAACGTAGTCGTGGTCCTTCAAATCTTTGGGGATGTG
>DASUJO010000010.1:0-4729 GCA_036279215.1 Saccharimonadales bacterium (SeqCode) | reverse complement strand
TCTGTTGGTTTTTATTTTTGCTGCGGCCCGCAGTTTTGCGCTGCGCGCTCGCGGATTTAAAACGACTTCATCTTTTGTAGCGGTTATCGGCTTTTTAGTCAATAGTTCCAGTTCTCTGCCGTACTCTCCGGCTGCCTGTTCTGCCATGAACCGCTTTACGATTCGATCTTCCAAGCTATGGAAGCTAATTACTGCTAAACGCCCTCCGGGTACCAGCAATTCTTGCCATACCGGTAAAGCGCCCTCCAGCTGCCCAAGTTCGTCGTTAACGGCGATTCTCAGGGCTAGGAACACCCGGGTTGCCGGGTGTATCCGGCTGTTTGCCGGCCAAACTGATGATGCGATACCGGCCAGCTGTTTCGTGCCGCTTATCGGCCTTGCGTCAATTATCCGCCGGGCAATCTCCCTGGCTTTGGGTTCTTCGCCGTATTCGGCGAAAATCCGCGCCAATTCGGCTTCAGGAGCTTGGTTTACTATCTGCTCGGCGCTTATTTGCTGCCGCTGGTCCATCCGCATGTCCAGCGGCCCCGGGGTTTTTAGCGAAAACCCGCGCCGGGCGTTTTCAAGGTGCGGCGAGCTTACACCCAGGTCAGCCAGAATCATGTCGAACCGCCGCTTTTTCGCGCCAAGCACTTCAGAAGCGGCCAGAAAGTCCGAATGGACTATTTCCGTTCCTAAAGCGCCAAAACGCTGCTGTAAATACTTAGCAGCCTCCTGGTCGCGGTCCACAAGCACTGCTTTCCGAGGGCTGTCTGTGGCCGCTAACACGGCGCTCGCGTGCCCGCCGTAACCGGCTGTGAGGTCCAGATAGGAATCACCCTTCTTCGGTTCCAGGCATCGCAATACCGCATCTAGCAGAACTGGATTGTGTTTTTGTTTTTGCTGGTTCATTTTTGTTTTTGTTTGGTTCGAGACCAGCTAATCAGCAGTCAGCTTTTTGTTTTTGTGTGGAGTTTTTGTTTTTGTTTGACCCGCAAAGAGTTGCGAGATCTTTTGGGAGCTAAGGGCGCGTCTGGGGTAAGCAGACTTGCCGCTAAGCTCTAAAGTTCTTTGTGAGAGACTTTGTGAGGTGGAGTTTTGGGAGGTGTTATTGGAGCGATAAGGTGCAAAGGTTTTGATAACGGTGGGCCTCGATGTATCCACCGGCTGACTGCCGAATAGCTATTCTCGAGCGGAAATGAGACATCCCTTCAGGGTTACTCATCGCGCCGGGCAAAAAATGTGATTTTTGCTCGGGCTGCTCTTCCCGAGGGAAGATGCTATATCGGGCTTGATTTGGTTGTTAAGCTGCCAAGGCCTTATCTACAGTGGGCGTTTACCCATCAGCCGCCAGTATTTACCGGCCCGCACCCCTACGACTTCGCGGCTGATTTCCGCCCAGTCAAGCAGATGCTGCTCTATGGTAATCCTGCCCTGCTTCTGGTCTATATTCCCGTCTGACTTGCCCATACGCAGGCGAACGTTTAAGTCAGCCGTATGCTCGTCCAGGATGCTTCCTGTGAGCTGCGGCTCGACTTGCTCGTCCCATACGGACTTGGGATATAGATGCAGATAATTTTTAAACCCCCGGGTTAGTACTACCCCGCTGGAAAACTCGGCGCGCAGTTCCGGCGGCAACGTCAATCGCCGCTTGTCGTCGAGCTTTCGTTCGAAGTAATCTCCCATGGGTCTCCTTAATTGTTAGTGGTTTTTTGTTTTTGTGAGATCGGGCGGCTTATTTTGAGCTACCCACATTTACCCACTGACTTGAATATACTACCCACTGCTACCCACGCGCAAGCCCTTTTATTAACAAAATGGCCGCGTTTGCGGCCATTTTTCCACATCAGTTAATCTTCACACATATACCACAATATGTGGTGTATAGTACGTGTTTAAAAACGCTATTATTCGCTCTTAAATTCCAGGATCTGGCCCGGCCTGACGACATGGTCAGCCCTGTCGGCTTTGGGCAGCTGCGGGTCTATCATCCCATAAGCCACTTCCCTTGGATCTTTATCGGGAAACAGCTTGCCGGCAATACTGAATTCGGTATCGCCGGGCTGGACTTCATACGCGACCGCGGCCTCACCAATTTCTACCCGGCTACTGGGCTTATCGCCAATCTGCTCATATACCGTCGCGCCTTTAGGGCCGACGTTCTCAAACTTCATAGTCCTTACGGGTTGTTTATGGGGGTGGTATGCATTGGAAATTATATCTTTGCCTTTGCCGGTCATTCCGGCTAACGCCAGGGCTGATACACCCAGAGCCATGTACTTGTTATACCTGGTGTTAGACTTGTGAGTTTCGTGTTTGTTTTTGCTGGACATGAGTTAAATAATAGCACAGATTGTTAAAAAGGTCAAGCTTATTAGAGAATAGACTTACGCTAGAAATATGAAACTGCGCCCTACGCGCTTATATCCTTATATCGCTACAACCTAAGAAGATAGTCTGGCTATCTTCGTGGCGAACCATTTAGCGCTCGGCCTGATAGTCCGTTTCATGCCATGTTTCCTGTCCACTGCCACCAATCCGAATTTTGGCCACCAGCCTTCTTCCCACTCAAAATTATCCAGCAGGCTCCAATGGAAGTAGCCTTTTATTTTCACTCCTTCGCTGATCGCCCGCTCCATCGCTACGATAGTCTCTTCAATCCACCATCGGCGGTACTGGTCATGCTCGTCGGCGACGCCGTTCTCGGTTACTATAATCGGCTTTTTATAGTGCGCCCAGGCACGCAGCAGCAGCGGAAACAGCCCTTCGGGTTCCATGTACCAGCCGCGGTCATTCAGCGGCGTATTCGGATTATGCCGCTTGAACCAGCCGTCGTAGTAGTCCGTAAAGTAGTAATTAATACCTACGAAGTCCTGCTCGCCACGCAGCCGGTGCAGATACCACCAGTTCCAAGCGTATCTCATCACCTTGGTGGATAGCTCGTCCGAGATATTGTGCGGGTCTTTGGCTTGGATATTGGCCAGCTGCATTGCTACGCCAATCTTCAGCGACGGCTTCTGCAGTTTAAGAATGTAATAAGCGTCTTTGTGGGCGCTAACTAGGTTTAAATACACCCTTAGCATGTTTATCGGGCTTTTTTCCTGGGGCGGCCACATGCCAAGCTGGAAACTAAAGGACGTATAAACATTAGGTTCATTGATCGTAATGATGTATTTAAGGTCTCGGGTAAATTCTTTGGCAACCAGATGCATAAAGCGCTTGAAATACTTTAGGTTCTTACGGTACTTAAACCCGCCGCGTGCTTCAAACCAAATCGGATTAGTCCAGTGCCAGATATTCATCATCGGTTCTATGCCGCGTTTTTTCAACTCGGCGATATATTCCTTGTAGTGGTCTATGGCTTCTTGGTTCCACTGTCCTTCTTCGGGTTCGATTCGCGACCATTCTATGCCGAATCGGAAGGCATTCAGGTTCAGTTTGCCAAGCAGGTCAAAATCCTGTTTATAAAGCTTATAATGCTCGATTCCCCTGCCGCTGATATAGTTTGACGGTTCTTTTGCCTGCTTTTTTACCTCGTCCCAAATCGGGCTCTTCCACCGCCAGCCGGCGCGCTGTTCGGCGCTGCTTGCCAGACGCGCGGCGTTTTCCAGCTCCCAGACGGTCCACTGGTTATGGTTGCCGCCCTCTACTTGGTGCGCCGAGGTACTGGCGCCCCAAAGGAAACCCTTAGGAAAAGCTTTTTTTGTGTCTTCGCGCATTACAGCTTATTTTAACAGTAAAGCGCTTACGGCTGAACGTTTAACCGCTAAGCGAATCCAGCGCCTCCATATCGCGTACGGGCAGTTCAAAATTAAATACGTCCAAATTCTCTTTCATTCTTTCTGCATGGACCGTTTTAGGGATCGGAATGGTGCCGTGCTGCATTGCCCAACGCAGTAATACCTGCGCCGGTGTCCGGCCGGTTCTTTCGGCGATATCCATCGCTGTTATACTGTTCATTCCGTGGCCTCCGGAAAGTGGGCTGTATGCTTCAACGGCGATTTTATTTTCTTTGCAGAAATCCAGAATCGGCCGTTGTTCCCGGAATACGTAGGGATGGAATTCAATCTGGTTAACCGCCGGGGGTGTATCTGAAAAATCCAGCAGGTTGCGCAAGTTACCGGCTGTAAAATTTGAAACTCCTATGGCCCTTGCGCGTTTCTGCTTATAAATATCGGCCATCGCCCGCCAGGCATCGTGCCGTCGGGTTTTGTCGCTTCCCGGCCAATGGATTAGATATAAGTCTACGTAATCCAGCCTAAGGCGTTCGACCGAACCATCGAAAGCCCGCAGGGCGCTATCATAACCGAAATCACTCGGCCATAACTTGGACGTTACCATAATCTCTTCCCTGGGCACGCTGCTGCGGTTAACTGCCTGGCCAACTTCGTACTCATTGCCATAAATCCGCGCCGTATCAATAAGCCTATACCCTATTTTAAGCGCTTCTGAAGCCGCCTCTTCGGCTTGCACGCCGGTAATGTTCCAAGTGCCAAAACCTATTTCCGGTATAGAAAACTTATTATTCGGTTTGATTTGGCAAGCCTCCTTCTGCCGCCATTCTATCAATATGGGTAAGCTTTTTGCCGTAATATTTTTATGTCTGCTATTTGCCGTTAATAAACCGACATTTTATAATAGCGCTAGATGGTTTACGGAGCTGCATTATGGAGCTAGGCGAAGCTTTGCGCGATAAGCCAAGGCGCAGCCCTGGTGAGAACCCAGAATATACCAAACGGCATAATATTGT
>DASUJO010000009.1:0-6038 GCA_036279215.1 Saccharimonadales bacterium (SeqCode) | reverse complement strand
AAAAACATGGTGGGCGAAAGAGGACTTGAACCTCCACGTTCTTGCGAACACTAGCTCCTGAAGCTAGCGCGTCTACCAATTCCGCCATTCGCCCTTTATCTGTAATTCTACCGAATCAGTGGAAGATACGCCAGGTCCAGGGCGGTGAACCGACGGATTGCTTTAATACGACGGCCGCTGATTTTTCATGTCCGCTTACTGTCTTAACGCTTCCGACATCAGCTCCCTGGTTCATCGGCGGCTGAATCTGTTTCAAATTCGTGTCCAAAACCGCGGTTTGGCCAATCCAAGTAAGCTGTTTAATTTCTGATGTGCTAACCGCTTCCACGCTGCCTCCCCAAGGCACTTTGTAGCGGCCGGCTAACTGGCCGGAATGTAAGACGGTTTGAGTCTGGAAACCGGAACTGGCGGACGAAATTAACTTGCGCGAGTCCTGCATAGCCAGTACCCGCTGCTGAGCTCCCAAAACCGCACCGACGATGGTAACGGGTTGCCCGTCGATAATATGCTTGGCGCCGAATAGGTAGCATCCGCCTGCCTGATCGGTGTTACCGGTCTTGATTCCGATTATGCCGTTAGTTCCCAACAAGTAATTTACGTTGTGGATCGTGCCGACGCCCGGGAATTGAGCTTCGGATTGGCCGACTATTTCCGCAAGTACCGGATTCTTTAGAGCCGCCTCGCCTAATATGACAAGGTCTTTAGCGGTAGAAACTGTTTTTGGTGAAAAACCGCTGGCATCCGCAACCGTTGTCTGCGTCATGCCCAGTTTTACAGCAAATTGATTGGCATAGTCCGTGTATTCACTTACCGAGCCGAATACCCATTTCGCCATTGTATCGGCGATATTATTGGCTGACGGCAGCATCATTGCCTGCAGCGCCTGGTATTCACTGATTCTCTGGCCGGCGGCTACCGGCACCACCGAACCGTCTTTGGCAAGGTAATCATGATAGAGTTTTGCGTCGGCGGCTGTCAAAGTTATTGTCGGACCCGGCTGCCCGCTGGATAGCGGCTTTTCTTTTAATATCGATAACGCAGTGATAACTTTGGCTATGCTGGCAATCGGTACCGGACCTTTAACATCATGACTATCTAAAACACCATAACCGACCGCGCCTACGGCCGCCTGCCCGTATGATGGCCAGGCAAGTTTAACCTTTTGGGCATCTGGTGGATTTTGAATAACGGCTTCGCCGGCAAGAACGGGCAACGGCCGCTGGTAACGCCAGAACCCAAAAGCCAATCCAGCCATCGCAACCAGCAGGAATAAGGCGGAGAAAAGTCGCATATGCTACTAACTATAACCCTATCAGCCGGTGTTCCTGCAAGTTTAAATTCATGTATAATTAAAGTGGAATACAGGGGAAGGACTAATAATCATGGCATGGATTATCATAGGGGTAGTAGCAGCTCTACTTATCTTAATTATTTTCATATATAACAGCTTGGTCCGAGCCAAAGTGCGGGTCGATGAAGCCTGGAGCGATATAACCGTCCAGCTAAAACGGCGCTACGATTTGATTCCCAACCTTGTACAGACCGTCAAAGGCTACGCCAAACACGAGAAGCAAGTTTTTACCGATGTGACGAAAGCCAGGACCGAAGCCATGAAAGCCAAAACCGTTGGCGAGGCCGCCGAAGCCGACAATATGTTCCAGGCCGCACTGAAGAGCCTGTTTGCGGTTGCAGAGGCATATCCCCAGCTGCGGGCCACCGAGAACTTCCAGCAGCTGCAAGCCGAAGTCACCGATACCGAAGATAAGATCCAGGCCGCCAGGCGTTTTTACAACGGCGCGGTACGCGACCTGAACATCAAGATCCAGACTTTCCCGACAAATGTCTTTGCCGGTATGCTTGGATTCAAAATCCGCGAATTCTTTGACGTTGACGCTAACCAGAAAGCCGCGGTGGCCGAACCCGTCAAAGTCGACTTCTCTGAATAATGTACAATCAGATTTCTTCGAATAAACGGCGGACTTTTATATTGCTGGCGGCCTTTTTGGCGCTGCTTTGGGTTTTCGCCTACGTCATCAGCAAGGCCACAGGCAATCCCGGTCTGTTGTTTATAATCGGGCTGTTTTCGCTTAGTTACGCGATGTTCAGTTATTTTGCCGGTTCAAAGATGGCGTTGGCGGTTAACGGCGCCAAAGAAATTCAAAAAAAGGACGATCTCCGGCTTTGGCGAATCGTTGAAAATCTTTCTATTACCGAAGGGCTGCCGATGCCAAAAGTATATATAATGGACGACCCGGCGCTTAACGCCTTTGCAACCGGCCGTAATCCCAGTAAAGCGGCGGTTTGCGCGACCAGCGGACTGCTTAAGACTTTGAACGATACCGAGCTGGAAGGCGTTATGGCGCACGAGCTTGGTCACGTCAAAAACTATGATATGCGCGTAAACACTATCGCTTTCGCCCTGGTGGGAATAATCTCTATGATTGCGGATTTTTTTTGGCGCATCACAATTTTTGGCGGGCGCGATGAAAATCGCAACCAGCTGTTCGCTATCCTGGCGATAGTAGCGGTAATTCTGGCGCCAATAGCCGCCGCGCTGCTTCAGCTGGCAATAAGCCGCCGCCGCGAATATTTGGCGGATGCAACCGGAGCGTTGACTACAAGGTATCCGGAAGGTTTAGCCAGCGCATTGGAAAAAATCGGCCTTAGAGGCAGTCAGACGCGAATCCAAAGCACGGCAACAGCGCACATGTTTTTTGCCAACCCCCTCCGTGGCGGCAGCCTGGCAAATCTTTTCAGCACTCATCCGCCTATAGAAGCGCGGATAAAAGCGCTGCGCGAAATGAAGCTATGACACCTCTGTTTTAAGTTATAATAAGTCTATGGCAAAAGGGGTAAAAACGGGTACCCGCACCCGCCGTCTGACGCGCGGCCAAAAAAAGAAAGTAACCAAACGCAAAGTCGGGCAGCGCGCGAAGCTGCCCGGTAGTTTCCGCCTGACATGGCGGGTGCTTAAGATATTTAGAGAGAACTGGCGCACGCTGGGCGGAATAGTGCTGGTTTATTTGGTGCTTAACATAGTGTTTGCCAGCGGAATCAGCGGCCTTAGCTCCAGCGTTGCGGATATAAAGGCCAACTTGCAGAGCGGAGGCAGTTTGGGGGGAGCGATAACCGGATTCAGCTCGCTTGTGGGCAGCGCCGGAACCGGCGGCTCGCAAACGGCGTCGGTTTTACAGGGAGTACTGATTATTCTGGAAAGCCTGGTTATAATCTGGGCGCTGCGGCATCTGTTAGCCGGCAAAAAAATAGGTATAAAGCAGGCATACTACCAATCGATGTTCCCGCTAATACCGTTTATGCTCGTCGTTTTCGTTATATTCATCCAGCTACTGCCGTTAACCATCGGCTGGCCGATTTTTAGCGCGATTCTGGGTGTAATATTTAATCCGGGAGCTATGCTAACCGGGCTGTCGCTGATTATATTCGGTTTGCTTGCCGCCTGGTCATTTTACATGATAAGCAGTTCTATATTCGCGATTTATATCGTTACTCTGCCGGATATGCAGCCTAGGCCGGCTCTGCGTTCGGCAAAAGATTTGGTTAAATTCCGGCGGTGGGCGCTTATGCGCAAAGTTTTCTTTTTGCCGGTATTCATACTTGTTGTGATGGGAATAATCGTAGTTCCGCTGATTGCCTTCGCGTCTTTTTTGGTGGCCCCGGTCTTCTATGCGCTTAGCATGCTGGCAATCCTCTTTATCCATACTTACTTATATAGCCTTTACCGGAGCTTGCTGGAGTGACAGCCGACAAAGATATTGCGGCGCGGGCGGCTAAGCTTCGCGAGCAGATAAATGACTATCGCTACAACTACCATGTACTGAACAAATCAATAATGAGCGAGGCAGCGGCTGATTCGCTGAAGCACGAGCTGTCGCAACTTGAAGCCGGGCATCCGGAGCTGGTAACGCCGGATTCTCCGACCCAGCGGGTAGCAGGCGAGCCTCTGCCGGGGTTCAAACAGATAAGGCACCGCAGCCGGATGCTGAGCTTAAACGATGTCTTTGACGAAGCTGAATTACAAGCGTGGGTCGAGCGGACTAAGAAACAGGCCGGCGGTGCCGAATTTGAATTCTTTGTAGATTTAAAAATGGATGGGCTGGCCTGTTCGCTGGTGTATGAAGGCGGTGTTTTAGCCCAAGGAGTGACGCGCGGTGACGGCTTCGTAGGTGAGGACGTAACAGCCAACGTCCGTACAATCGAATCGGTGCCGCTGCGTTTGCGCAGCTCTAAAGGCAGCGAGATATTTTTGGCCGGCCGCACGGAAGTACGCGGCGAAATCGTTATGTATAAAGACGATTTTAAAAAGCTGAACGAACGCCAGGCAAAAGTTGGCAAACCTCTTTTCGCCAATCCGCGCAATACCGCCGCCGGAACGGTCCGACAACTAGACCCCAAGCTTGTCGCCGAGCGCCCGTTGCAGTTCCACGCATACGATTTGCTTAGGGATGACCCCAGTGAAACGCCTACTTATGAATTTGTTTACGAAACACTGCGGAATCTGGGGCTGAAAGCCAACAACGAGGCCCGTAAACTTAACAGTGCCGCCCGCGTTGTTAAGTATGCAAAAAACTGGGAGGAAAAAAGAAAACAGCTGCGTTTTAATACTGACGGTTTGGTGGTCAAAATTAACGACCGGCGGCTATATGCCCGGCTTGGGGTTGTAGGCAAAGCTCCGCGCGGAGCGGTAGCTTTCAAATACCCGGCGGAACAAGCCACCTCTAAGGTTAAAGACATTTTTGTCAGCATCGGCCGCACCGGTTCGGCTACTCCGGTAGCAATGCTGGAACCTGTTGTCGTAGCCGGCAGTACGGTCCAGATGGCGACCCTGCATAACGAAGGTGAAGTTCACCGTAAAGACATCCGTATAGGCGACACGGTGATAGTACAAAAAGCCGGAGACGTAATTCCGGAAATCGTCCGGCCGTTGCCGAAGCTTCGCGACGGTTCGGAAAAAAAGTTCGTTATGCCTGCGCGCTGCCCTGATTGCAATACCAGGCTGGTTAAAGCCAAAAAAACCGAGGCGATTTGGCGCTGCCCGAACGATGCTTGCACGTCGAGGGCATGGAAACAGATACAGCACTTTGCTTCTAAAGGAGCGCTGGATATTGAGGGGCTGGGAGAAAAAAACGTCTTAGCCCTAATGCAGGCCGGGATTATAAAAAACCAGGCCGACATATTTAAGGTCAAAAAAGCGGATTTATTAGGTCTTGAACGGTTCGCCGAAGTATCCGCCGGCAAGTTAATAAAAGCCATAGCCGAAAAGAAAAGCCCGCCGCTCGACAGATTTATTTACGCGCTTGGCATCCGCCAGATTGGTTCGCAGACGGCGATTGACTTGGCGAACCACTTCCATACGCTGGAAAACATCCGAAACGCGACCATTGATGGTTTAACCGAAGTTGAAGGAATAGGCGAGGTAGTTGCGGAATCAGTGGTAGAGTGGTTCGGAAGGCCATCGAACAAATTATTGCTGGAAAAATTCAAGCAGTACGGCGTTAACCCGCAGGAAGCTCATCCGCCGCAAGGCCCGTTAACAGGCAAGAGCTTCGCAGTGACCGGGTCGCTGGAGTCAATGAGCCGCGAAGAAGCGGCCGAGAGAATCCGCGCAAAGGGCGGGAAATTCCAATCTTCGGTCAGCCAAGAAACAGATTTCCTAGTAGTGGGCGCGAATATAGGTGAAAACAAACTTAAAAAAGCCCGGGACCTAGGAACTAAACAAATCAGCGAACCGGAATTTTTGAAAGTGCTTGACAGAAGATAATCACAAGCGTGTAATAGTTACAGCTTCGCGCACCGGGCCTTTCCGGCGCTCCTCGCATGAGCCGGAAGCGAACAACAAAGACAAATATTATTCAAAACAAATTCGCCCGGGCCCAGGGTGGGCTGCGCGAAGCCCTCCAGACTGCTCAACCGAGCAGTCTTTTGTTAAAATAAGGTGTTAAGGGGCATTAGCTCAGTTGGCTAGAGCGCCGCATTCGCATTGCGGAGGTCGGCGGTTCGACTCCGCCATGCTCCACCAT
>DASUJO010000008.1:0-5729 GCA_036279215.1 Saccharimonadales bacterium (SeqCode) | reverse complement strand
CAATAACGTGCACACCGCTGCCGGATTCAACGGTAAAGAACTCTGTTTCTGATTGAGATGAAACCGGTTTTAAATTATTTCCGTACCACATATGAAGCGCCAGCGCCGTGCCGCCGACTCCCGCCAGTACTATAGCAACTGTAACCAGTATCGTCTTGGTGCTTTTGCTCATGCCGGAGTCCTTTGAGCTTCAGCCGAGTCCAGAAAGTCCTGCAATATGATAGCCGCCGCCAAAGCGTGCTCGTCAATCGAGCTCTTAGTTCTCAATTCTGAGCTCTTAGCCCGCGCTTCGCGGCTGGTCAATGCTTCGTCCTGCCAATAAAACGGAACGTCAATTTTCTGTTGCGCGTCTTTGACCCACTGCCTGGCTGATGCCGTCTGGGCGGTATCGGCGCCGCTTAAGCTGCGCGGCAGGCCGATGGCAATTGCCTGGACATCGTGCTCGGCAATGTAGCGTTTTAACACGCTACAAGCTTCTTCAGCCGCGACGCTCTTCAGCGGCTCGGCCAGCTTGGCTATGCTGGAAGCCCTGGCTATGCCCGTGCGTTTATCCCCCAAATCCAAACCCAATATTTCCTTAGCTTCCACTGTCCGGCTTTGTTTCCACTTGCTGCTGCACTACCGTTATCTTAGCCGCTTTGGGCGCTTTGCTTACCCAAAACGGGCTCATCTTTACATCCACGCTTTTAACTCCCGGCAGTTCGCTGAACTGTTGTTTGATATCGCCGGCTTTTTTACCGCTGGCCTGCTGCTTTATGGCTTCGGTATCTATTATTGATACGGCGGCGCTGTTAGCGCTTATACTCAACGTCGCGACCGTTGAAGATTTTTGGCTCTGGACGTTTATGGTAGTTTTGCTTAGCACGTCTTCATTGCCTAGCTTCTGCTTGCTTTTATCTATCTGCTTTTCCAGCTGGCTGGTGACGGCTTTTTTAAGCTCTTCTTTGGGAACAACCAGGATACTGTATGTTATCTTTACCGATACGTCCGCCTGGTCGGCTTCCTGGCCGACGGCAGGCGATGACGTCACTACCGGGTCTTTGGCTTTAAACGTAGCGTCTATAAGGTAGTAACCATCCTGGTCCAGCTGCTTTTTAAAGTCGTCTACGAATTTATTTTTGTCGTTATCAGTAATTTTATTAGACGCGCCGTTTATGTCAGCCTGGCTTACGACGGTTTTGATATCGTCGCTGCCGCCCGACGCCGAGCCGGTAGCCGATACATCCGATCGGCCGGTAACGCTAAAAGTAGCGCCGGAGACGTTATACTTGGAGCCCGCTGATTGCGCTATAATTTGGACTCCTCCTGACTCAAAATTGTAACAACTCCCATCCCATGATGGTGCACCGAAATTAGCAGCCGATTGAGTTATATAAAATAGACCGTTAGTACTAAGCCCTGTACCAGCTGGAACGTCTGATGGCGGTGGCCCAAATGAGCATTGTCGTACTTTCATATCGACGCTGCCGCTGGCTTTTTTACCGTTGTTCTGCTCGCCGGTGGCCTGGACTTTTTGCGATGATGTCAGCGCTGAGCTTTTAAGTTCAGCCGGTATAACCGCTTGCTTTTCGTCATAAGCCGTCGCTTTAGGCGAGGTGTCTACTTCAAATACTGCGCTGACAGGCGTCGCTTCGGTGGCCAGGGTTACCGTGGCTTTTGGCAGTACGAAAATCGCCAGTATCAGAAAGACAATCAGCGCCACGATACCGGCGATTCCCAGTATCAGGCCAGTCCGGAAGCGGTCAAAATTTGGTACTTTGAGCTTCTTGTCCTTTGGCGCTTTTTTGGGCTTGCCGGCGGCTTCCTTTACGTCTTCTTCCGCGTCATCTTCCAGCGGGATGGTTTCTGGCTCGTCCAGCATTTCGGCTGCCGCCAGCACGCCGATAGAACGGTGGTAATCCAGCTTGGCGTCATCGGCATCAACCTCTGCGTCAGGGTCCGCCGGAGCGTCGGCTTTAGCGGCCAGCGCTTGGCCCGGGGCATTTACCGGCGACGGCGGAATCTCTGGCTTGCTTTGCAGGTTTTTAGCCACATGCAGGCCGGCGGCGCCGGCCAGCGGCATCAGCGCCGCTTCGCTGGTAATCAAAACGATATTCTTGGAAGCCGAATCGGCGCTGCGTTTCAACAGGCGCATATTCACGATGCTCTGAAGGGTGGCGAACCGCTTAGGCAGAACCAGCGCGACAATTTTATCCTTAGACGCTTCTACCTTATCGACTACGGTAGTTATATCGTCATCAATATCCAGGTAAACCACATCCTTGCCGGGTTTGGGCGGAATTTTGGCGTCGTGTTTTGCCGGCGTCATACGCGCAGTACCTTATTGAGTTTATCTTTGATTGAATTGCCGCTATCGCCCATGCCGGAATTTATCGTATCCATTCCTACCCGCAATAGCCCCATGGCGGTAATGAATGTGTGGTCGGTAATATCGCCGGTCGTATCTGTTATACCTATAACTTCGTCCGGCTGTATGTGGTGCACGGCCGGCTTGCGGGTAAACGGCAGGTTTTTGTGCCATTGGCTTTTTTCCAGCTCATCTGCCAGTATTTCCAGCGAAGAACCGCCGCCGCACAGCAGTATCCTGTGCGGCAGGTTATCCAGTTTATTAAATTCGGCCAAAGCAAGCTCTACGCCGCTGGTCCAGACGTTTAGAGTCTTGGATAGCGCCCTGTCCAGCTGTTCCTTATGAGCGTGCGCGTGGCCGGAGCTCAGTCCGATCTTGAGTGATTCCGCCCGATTAAAATCCACGTCCAGTTCGCGGGCAATTGCCTGGGTAAATGCCCGGCCGCCGATGCCGAACATTTTTGTGCCCTCAACGCCGCCCTCGTTCACCACGGCGATGTCGGTGGTACCGCCGCCGACATCCATAAGAATGGCGCTGACCGATGCGTTGGGATCGTCGCCCACCACCGAACGCGCCACGGCGAACGGCTCTGCTGCCACGGCCAAAAGCTCGAGGTCAAGCTCGGCGGCGCTGCGTTCCAGCGCGCCGATGTGTATCATCGGCGCGAAGGCGGTATACATCTCTACAACCACGTCTTTGCCCTGAAAACCGACGGGGTTTGTCACTTTATAACCGTCTATGTCAATCCGTACCAGCGCGCTGTTTACCAGGCGCACCTCCACGTCTTTGCCGCCGAGCTCCCAGGCCAGCTGGTGCCGGGCTTTGGCTTCCGCCCTTTCCTGTACCAGTTCGATAATCCGCGCCATTTCATCGATGCTCAGCTCTTTGGACGGGTTTTTACGGGTAAACCGGACTGTTGAAGTAGTACCTTTAACCAGCTCGCCGGCAATTCCGATTACCGCCGTGCGGGCGCTCACCTGAGCCTGGCGTTCGGCGGCCGCCAGCGCTTGGTCGCAGTTGGCTACCACGGCAGCGATATCGGCAATGGCGCCGGCCTGCATATCGGCCAGCGACTGGTGCGAACGGCCAACGCCGATGATTTCGATTTCGTCGCCTATTACCCGGCCCACCAGCGCCTTGATAAATTCCGTGCCGATGTCCAGCGCCACCAGGTATTCGCCTACCGGCCGGCCGGCGCGCTTGGTAACTTCGGATACTTTGGGTAATTTACCCTTTAGCTTTTTGGCCTTTTCTATAACCATTATCAGATTAGATTATAGCATGCCACCTCTGAGCAAAGCTGAACAACGGCTAAGTCTTATGCATGCGCCTATGGTTGTTTATTTTAAATATCTCTTCTTTTTCGCCCAGCCAATAACTTATGGCCATCAGCGAGACTATCGCGTATCCCGGTAAGATATATTTTATCAACCCCCTGAACTTGCTTAAGAAACTACCGCCAAAACACGACAGAGAAGCGCTCGGGTCGAATAAATCGCCGTAATTGCAGCCCAGTAAGTTATCACTGCTGGTATTTGTATTGCCTCCGGCCGCCGGTGTGAGTGGTACTATAACCGCGAACAACTGGAGTAAATTACTGCTGCCGTTGCTATCGGTTGCTTTAACGATGACTTTAAAAGTGCCGGCAGCTGAGTAAACGTGGCTTATTGCAAAGGAATCGCCGCCGCTAAAAGACAGGTTGTCTGCTTTGCCGTCGCCCCAATCCACGTTCACTTTATACGGCGGCTGGCCTCCGCTAAGCTTTAGATTGAAATTCACCTTACTGTTCACGTAATGCCCTTTGTAAGAGAAGTCGCTTAATAGTACCAGCGGGTTTGTTTGGCTGGAAGGCGCTTCAGTCTGGGACTGACCGTTATCGGGGCTGCTAGCAGGCTTTGTTGGTTCTGACGGCGCTGCCGGTTCGTCATAGTAAACGGTTATAGGAGTCGGTTCCGGTCCTTCGACATCGGCGAAGTTATAAATCCGAGGCGTTAATACATTGGCCCCGGGGTATAAATCAGTGGTTATTTGAAACGTAGTAGCGTTATCGCAGGAAGCCGTACCGCTGAATAAGTTGTTACGGAACAATTTGACGTATGAGTAATACTCGCAGTTGCCTTTTACGGTTATAGGCAGTTTACTGAAACGCTGGCTATCTTGTGGCGAAGTTATTACGGCGGGGTTGCTAGGCGGCGGTCCGGCTACCCTTACGGTCAGCGCGACCTGGTTGCCGGCCAGCGCTTTAAAGCTCAAAATAGCCAAAAATACCCCGGCGCAAAGCCAGAAGAAAACTGTAAACGGGTGGAAGAGTACTTTTTTATGCAGCGGCCGGCTTTGCCGGCTCCGGCGTTTGGGCGCGGTTTTTGCGCGCTTTCTGGTTTTCATTTTTATTATGGCTTAACAAGCACATGGTACTACCTAATTTAAGGGGTGTAAACAGACTAAATGAGAGCTGCTTTTATGCGCCGGACGCCGGCGCTGGAAGATTCCTCTTTGCTAATTTTAAAGCGTTTGCCGCCTTCGCCTATCTGGCCGGTATGCTCCACGTGCGGGCCGCCGCAGATTTCTCGGCTGAACGGATGCGATGGTTCGCCGATGGTGTAAACCTTAACTTTGTCGCCGTATTTATCGCCGAACGCGCCGCTGGCCGTTTGGAGCGCCTCGTTAGTCGGTTCTTCTTGCCAGCTTACAGGCAAATCTTCGGCAATTTTTTGGTTTACGATGTCTTCTACCTGCTTGATCTGCTCCGGCGTTAGCTTTTCCGGGTGGCTGAAGTCAAACCTGGTACGTTCAGCGGTAATATTACTGCCGCGCTGTACAACATGGCCTCCCAAGATATTTTTAAGTGCCTGGTACATCAGGTGCGTCACGGTATGCAGTTTTACCACTTCTTCCGAATGGTCTGCCAATCCGCCGCGGAACATGCCTTGTGCCGCTGTTTGGCTGCGTTCTCGCTGTTGCTGCATCAAATTGCTGAAGTCATTTTTCCAAGTATCTGAAAGCTGCAAATTATGCTTTTTCGCTTCTTCAACACTTAGCTCTACTGGGAAGCCATAAGTGTCATAAAGCTTAAATAACATATCGCCTGTTACAGGCTTATCTGGTTCGCCCCATTTGAATTCACCCCACTTTGCATGTCCCCAACGGGCACCATAAAGCTTCGGAAATTCTTGCAGTCCTTTTCGCAATGTCTGCCTAAACACCTTTTCTTCTTTATCAAGGTTTTCAATCACAGCCTCTTTGTTTTGTGATACTTCCGGAAAGTCGGCTTCATATATCTGGTTCACAATCGGCACGGTTTGCGCGCATAAATCCTGTTCTATGCCCAAATCAAAGGCATAACGCACCGCCCGGCGTACCAGCCGCCGCAGCACGTATCCCT
>DASUJO010000007.1:0-10067 GCA_036279215.1 Saccharimonadales bacterium (SeqCode) | reverse complement strand
ATAAGCCCGAATTCATCGCCGCCCAGATGTCCGGGATGTAAATCCAAATTCTCATCATGCTGTTTTAACGAATCCAAATCCGTTTTGCCGGCAAAAATAGTATCGGTGTTCTTACCGGGCCGGTTCCGGTTTAACCTGACATTCTCTGACAGTATATTTTTGATATCGCTTATAATCTGGTCGCCGTATATGTGCCCCAAAGAATCATTAACATCTTTAAAGTGGTTTACGTCTATGAATATTACAGATAAGGCGGTATTTTGGCGCCGGGCTTCTTCTACCGCAGCATCAAAAACTTGATGCCATGCTTTCTTATCAAGCACGGTTTCCGTACCTGGTTCACCTGATTTTGGCGTCTCCCAATTCGCTGACGACATCTAAATATTATATCACAGAATATAATATTAGTCAAAAGGTTGTGTTTTGCAACAGGGGAGTATTACAATAAAAACGGAATGCAAAAAAACCAAAACGGCTTCATTCCTATGATCATTATGATCGTTGCCATTTTGGCGGCTGTAATCTGGGTTGTTTACACCCGGGTGGCGCACTCTAAACCATAGAACCTATATGAAAATATTACTTATAGACAACCGCACAGAGCACAAGATGGCGCTGGAGAAAGCGCTTGCCGGGCATGAGCTGGAAATTCAAAAATACCGCCCGGGTATTAAATTCCACACCGATGGTAAGGACTTAGTCATTTTGTCCGGCGGCGGAGGCGAGGGCAGGGAGATAAACGACACCCACAAGGCCGGGCATCTGTGGTACGAGGACGAGCTGGAATTCGTAAAAAACTGCGACAAACCGCTGCTGGGAATCTGCATGGGCTTTGAGATAATCTGCCGCGCCTATGGCTCGGAAGTAAATGAGATGCCGGATGTTTTAAAAGGGCCGGCCAAGCTTAAAGTCACCAGAAAAGGCAAGAAATACTTCGGTACGGCTGCCATCAGCCAATACGAGGCGCATAAATGGAGCGTCAAAAAAACGCCCAAGGGTTTTAAGAAATTGGCTAAATCTTCTTCCGGCGTAGAGGTTATCAAACACAAAAAACGCCCAATTATAGCCACCCAGTTCCACCCAGAAATGGGCGGCACCCTGGAACTTAATCAGCTCATAACCGCGCTTAACTGAAAACTAACAGTATAATGGCTCTGCGATGGCTAAGCCCAGGATACTTTTAGTAGTTCCGAATGACGATCTTTCTATAAAGCTTTTCTTGGCAGATGTCTGCAAAGCCATGATGGACGTCAGTGTAAGGCAATACCAACAGTTGTCTGATGTTGTTGCAGAGCAATGGGATTTTATATATATCCGCGGCCCTTTTATCCAGGCGGATTTCAACTCGCCGGAAATACAAGAATCAATTAACGAAGTTCTGCGAAATGGCAAAAACGCGTATGTAGTTGACGGCATCGGCAGATACAGTGATTTGCTGGTAGAAGACAAGTGGCGGCAATACGGGCTATTGGGCGAAATTATGCCGGCAACTCGGCTGCCTAAGTCATTTGAAAAATTAGATACGGCCGGCAAAATTATAAAAAAACGCATATCCGGCCGTTCGCGGGACATCCATTTTGACATTACAAGCTTGCCCGAAAACGCCCTACCGGCGGATTATATTATCCAGGACAGGCTTAACATCCAAACTGAATACCGGGTGTTTATGGTAGGCAGCAAAGTAATATTACCGCTGGAGATAAAGAGTAATAAAACAGAAACGACCAAAAACAAAGTCATAGGGCAGCATATGAATTTGCCGGATGAAATATCTAAAATTTGCCAAGAAGTGTTCGAAAAGCTACGGCTTGATTTCGCCGGCCTGGATATCGCCAAAACAGCCAACGGCTACTATCTGATAGAGGTTAACCGTAGCCCGCAATTCGTTAATTTTAACCGGTTAAGCTCGATTAACTTAGCCGGGCAGCTTTTTAGTTACCTTCTTGCAAAGCATTGATTTTTAAGCAGTTTGAATGTATAATATGTGTTAATTTTGCAAAAATATGAAGAAGACTATCGGCGCGTTTGAAAGAGTCAGTTTTCCGGATTTCGGGCTTAATAACGTAGTGGCAAAAATTGATACAGGCGCTTCCAGCGGCGCTCTGCATGCAACCAATATCAAGCGGGTTAAATTAGCAACCGGCCAGATGGCCGTTAAATTCCGGCCGTACGGTAATAAGCCGTTCATAACGGCATCATCTTATCAGTATAAAATGGTCCGAAGCAGCAACGGCGTAAGCGCAATGCGGTATGTCGTGCCAACCACAGTCGTAATAGAAGGCGTCCAGTATCCGATAGAGGTCAGCCTGGCCGACAGAACCCTGATGAAAAAAGGCGTTTTGATAGGCCGCAGGTTCCTGCGCAGCCACGGGTTTATCGTTGACCCTAAGCGCGGAACAAAGTATCGTGGCGAGGTAAAGTAAGCTTATGAGAATCGCGATTTTATCAAAGGGACCGGGCAACTACTCTACCAAGCGTCTGAAAGAGGAGGCTCTTAAACGCGGCCACGAAGTACAGATTATCAATTATGCCAATTGCGAAGCGCGTATAGAGCAAAGCAAGCCGACGGTGATTTATGACGGCAACGTTTTAAAGGGCTACGATGCTATAGTGCCCCGTATCGCTTCTTCTTTCACGCGCTATGGCTCGGCGATCGTTCGGCAGTTCGAAACCCAAGGAGTCTTTACCACGACTACCTCGATTGCATTAGTGCGCTCTCGCGACAAACTGCGGGCCACGCAGCTGCTGGCGCGCGCCGGCATCGGCATCCCAAAAACAATATTTTCCCGGGGCCGGTTAAACCCCGAAGAAATCGAGGGCTTGGTCGAAGAACTGGGCGGGCCGCCCATCGTTATTAAATTGGCCCGCGGAACGCACGGCAGGGGCGTAATCTTAGCCGAGACCCGCAAAGCCGCCAAGTCGGTTCTGCAGGGCTTTTACGTCATGGAAGAGGAAGGCACCAACATCTTACTGCAGGAATACATAGAGGAAGCCGAAGGCGCCGACATCCGCGCGTTCGTGGTCGGCGGCAAGGTGATTGCCAGTATGCAGCGCAAAAGTTCCGGCGAAGATTTCCGCTCAAACATCCACCAGGGCGGTACTGCTTCGCCAATCAAATTGACTGATGATGAAAGAAAAGTCGCCGTAAAGGCCGCCAAGGCCATGGGCCTTAATATCGCCGGTGTAGATTTAATTCGCAGCCGCCGCGGCCCGCTGGTATTGGAAGTTAATCCCAGCCCGGGCTTTGCCATCGAGCAGGTTACCGGCCGCAATGTTGCAGAAAAAATCATCGAGTATATAGAACTGAACGCCAAACGACGCCAGCGAAAAGACCGTGTTGGCGCGTAATCTTAAAAAATACTGGCGTTTAATTGCGGCTGTGTTATTGCTGGCCGCTGTAATCGCCGTTGCTCTTTTAGCCTACGAACCGGCAGCTCCAAAACAAGCAGATACCCCAAAGCAGCCGGAATCAGCTTGCGGGACTTATCGCAATGACAAAACAGTCACTATCAATGGCTCCGCGTTCAAATCGGAAGTGGCCAAAACCGACGCCGAGCGCCACCAGGGGTTAAGCGGCCGGCCGTGCATCGAGCCAAACAGAGCGATGCTGTTCGCTTTTGACCATCCGGGACAATACGCCATCTGGATGAAAGATATGCGGTTCCCCATAGATATATTATGGATTAACTCCGACCACAAAGTTGTCGGCCAGGAAGTCGATGTAAGCCCGTCTACTTATCCGGACCGCTTTGTAAATAAAGATAAACCGGCGCTATATGTACTGGAGCTCAAAGCCAATCGCACCAAAGAACTGAACGTCGGCCTCGGAACAGCGGTCAGCTTCTAATCCGCTCGTGCTAAAATTACGGCATGGCAGATGCAGTCTTAGCTGCGATAATTCTGGTGCCCCTAGTATTGGCATGGTTGCTAAAGAGCAACGGAGCTTTGGCGTTCCTGGCTTTGGCGGGCAGTTTTACTCTTATAACTCTGGGCAGCGCCGAACTGCAAGATTTGACCGGCCATTTGGATATCCAGATAGATGCCAATACTTTGAATTTAGCCGTGCTCGGTTTGCCGCTGCTGGTTACGCTGCTTCTGACACGTAAAACTTTTTCCGACGTTAAAAAATTCAAGCCAATATTGCATTTGACGGCGGCGCTGTGCGCCGGCGGTTTGCTGGCGCTGGTATCCGTGCCGCTTTTGAACGCCACGGCCCGCACGAACTTTGCGGATAGCTCGGGCTGGGCTAGCCTTCAGAAAATCCAAGTTCCGGTGGTGGCCGCCGGCCTGATTATCAGCCTGCTGCTAATTTGGTTCCAAAAGCAGCCGCACGCCAAAAAGCACAAAAAATAGCAACTATACTTTTCTACGGGCTATCACTTCTACAGCGCCGCGTAGAACGTCATCTTGTGTAATTAGGACTGGTCGTATGTCTTCTCTGCCATCAGGCTCAAACTCTACTTGCGTGTCGGGCTTTAATAAATAACGTCCTTCAACAGGTTCGCTGTATTCATCAGATTGTTCGCCGTCAAGGCCAAAATCTATACATTCTTCCCACAGCAAACCCTTTGATACTCCACTTTTCTTTGCCAAGTGGTTCTGAAGCTGAGGAAGGGTAGAGATACTACGCGGTTTGTTAAACATAGAACCATTCAATAGTTAGTTAAGTTTATAAACTGGAGGGCCATCGTGGAACTTGTAGCAACCAAAATCCAGGAAGAGGCCGGTTTATTTATTGCTACAATATCATCGTGAAAGTACATATTGAATATGGCTGGCCTGAAGGTAGATGGCACGGCAAATTATTGACAAAAGCTCTGTCAGATTCTGGCTATGAAGTGGCAGCTTCTGCGAACTCTGCAGACGCAATAATTGCTCATAGTGCGGGGTGTTATATGATGCCGCCAGACAATAAGGCTAAAGCAGTGTTGCTCATCGGCTTACCAAATTGGCCGGATCGACCGGTTTACAAATGTACGCTTCAGAAAATTAAATTGGAAACGAAGAATAAGTATTGGTTCACAAAAACACTCTTTCATATATTTTATGCTCTCAGCCTTCCTACAACTTTCAGAACTTGGAGAGCATTCCAGCGAAAACAAATAAACGTGGGTAAAGCAGAAGTGATTCTGATCCGAAATGAGCTAGACACTTACATGGAAGATAGAGTCAGTCAAAGTCTAGCTAACTATAGACAATGGGACTACATAAAGATTCCTGGACAACACGATGATATTTGGGAGAATCCTCAGCCGTACTTGGAGGTACTTACTAAATCAGTTCAGAATTTTTGATATGACCTAGTGGGACTCGAACTTTTTTACAGGTTAGAAAAATTATTTGCTACAACAATTGCGAAACATGAAACCAAATTGTATCTGTAAGTGATAACTTGGAGGGCCCACCGGGGCTCGAACCCGGGACACGCGGCTTAAAAGGCCGCTGCTCTACCAACTGAGCTATGGGCCCCCAAAGTGCAATATAGCTAATAACTATACCAGATAGCTATTAGCTATTTACACCTTACATTATCTGTTATTCAACGATAAAAATCTAGGTCTATTCGCCGACGTTGTTGGTGTTGAAGTTCACGAACGGCACGTAGTAATTCCAGGCGGCTTGCTGGGCGTCGCTCAGATTTTTGGCTTTGTCTGCCCAGGCTTTTACATCCGACTGTTTAATTTCCACTTTCTGGCCCTGCATGAGTTCCGGCGAGCCGGCAGACCGGGTTAGGTTGGTTTCGGCGTAAATAATACCCGCCTGCGTTAAGTTGACCTTTTCTGTCAGGCCGTATGTCTGTACGGCTTTGCGCGCCATTTTGGTGTAAGAATCGCCGGACTGGGCGGTGTAAGTGTAAACCACGCTCGGCTGGTTATTCGATTGCTGCGGCTTGTTATCGTTGCCCTGGGCCACCGCTTTGGAGCCATGGGCGGTAACGACTAAACCTAATACCGTCAAGGCGGCAACCGCTGCGGCGAACTTGAGGCCGGTAAGTAATAATTTCAATTGGATACCCTCCTTATTTGCCCACCAAATTTACTAAACTACCAAATAATTTTAGCATAACCGCCTGATTATGCTGTTGTTAAATTTTGATAACAAAAAACGCCCTTGCGGGCGGTTGATTCCCGCCGGCGGCCCCAAAGGGCCGCGCGGCGGGAAATGATGGCCTACTGCTTCCTGCAGTTCATGTTGGCGGTCCCGGAAGGAGCCAGTATGAGAATGCAGGTGCCGCTCTTGTTGACGAGCTGTTCCGGCGAGCCGGAGACAAGGATGCCGTGGCAGTTGAGGCTGCCGTCGGAACCTTCCGTGCAGTCGCCGCTGTATGTGCCGCTGGCGGTCGTGAGACCCCAGCTGCCTGCAAAAGCGGCGGAGACCAGCATGGCGCTGGCGACGATCATGGTTGCCAGGACGGCGATGCGGGCGCGAAGGGACATTTCCCCTCACTTTCTCCCCTGAGGGATAGTAGGCCGGATTGTCAAACAGTTGTCCTTAACCGCCTCTCGGCGATTTGGACAGAGCTATTTTACCATAAGCATGACAAAATTGCAATACTCTTGCATTCTGTGCAATCATGGTAGCTAATATGCGGAGATTCCGGCGAACCACTCTCATTACGGCTGGGTGTGTAGCCGTATTAGCGGGCTTGGCGCTGGCTAGAAAGAGTTCGTTCAAGCCAGACGCCTGGTGGCTTTTACTGCTGCCGGCATTAGCGCAAGTCCGCCGTAAAAACTCGCTAAGCTTAATGCTGATAATAATTTTCGGCCTGTCTCTGGGTTTGTGGCGAGGCGGAGTTTACACCGAAAAACTGGCCGATTTATACGGCCTTAGCGGGCGAAGAGTTACTATCGAAGCAACCGTTACCAGCGACTCGGTTTACGGACGCAATTCCCAGATGGAATTTACCGCCAATCACGCAAAAATTCTGGAACCGGATAATAAACCGCTGGCCGGCAGTTTTATAATCAGCGGCTTTGGCGAGCCGATGGTTTACCGGGGCGACAGGCTGCAGGTAAACGGCAAAATATATCCGTCACGCGGCAGCAACCAGGCCCGGATATCGTACGCGCAGCTCAAACGCGTACAAGCAGACAGCAATCCGATAAACTCTTTCACTCGGCGGTTTTCGGCGGCGATGCACTCGGTTCTGCCCGAGCCCAACGCATCTTTTGGGCTAGGAATTTTGATCGGGCAGAGAAACACTTTGCCGCAGGAGCTGACCAACCAGCTGATAATGGTCGGGCTGGTACACATAGTGGCGGTATCGGGATATAACCTTACGATTCTGGTGCGGGCGGCCAGCCGCTTAAATCTTGGCTCCAAGTACCAGCGGCTGGTAGTATCGCTGGCATTGATTATCACATTTTTACTGATTACCGGCTTCGCCGCCTCAATTGTCCGGGCGGCGGTGATTTCCATCCTAAGCTTATGGGCGGCTTACTGCGGCCGCAGTATCAGGCCGGTACTGCTGATTGCTTTCGCGGCGGCGCTCACCGGGTTGGCTAATCCGTTTTACGTCTGGGGTGATTTGGGCTGGTACTTATCATTCCTGGCGTTCTTCGGTGTGCTGATGATAGCGCCGCTGGCAGCCGCCAAACTATTTAGGCGGCAGCCCAAACTGCTGGGTATGGTGGTGCTGGAAACTTTATCTGCCGAGCTTATGACTTTGCCGCTGATAATGATGAGCTTCGGCCAGCTGAGTATCATCGGCCTGCTGGCAAATGTGCTGGTGGTGCCGCTGGTGCCATTTGCCATGCTGTTTTCAGCGGTTGCCGCCGGCGCCGGCATGGTTCTACCGCAATTTGCCGGCTGGCTGGCATGGCCGGCAAACATCCTGCTTACTTACATGCTCGATGCTGTGCGGCTTCTTTCCGGTATTCCGGGAATATTTTTGCACAGCTCGTTAAGCGTTTTGGCTATGGTTTGCTTGTACGGAGTTATTGCGGTTTCGCTTTTGCTGGCCCAGCGGCGCAAATCGCCAAAAGACGACGCTCCCCGGCGGCTATCAGCCCGGCCGGCGCTTAACACCTTAAATGTGTTAAAATAACAGATATGAGCGGACATTCCAAATGGGCCACAATAAAGCGGCAGAAAGGCGCCAACGACGCCAAGCGCGGAGCGCTGTTTACTAAATTGGGCAACCAGATTGCCATCGCGGCGCGCGCCGGAACAGACCCGTCTACTAATTCAACCCTGGCCATGGCGATAGAAAAAGCCAAAGCCGCCAACATGCCCAACGATAATATCCAGCGTTCCATCCAGCGGGTCGCCGATAAATCGGCCGCCCAGCTGGAAGAAGTGATGTACGAGGGCTACGGGCCCGGCGGCGTGGCGGTGATGGTGGAGTGCGCCACAGATAACCGCAACCGCACATTGCCGGAAGTCCGTTCGGCGTTCAGCAAAAACGGCGGGAATATGGCTGAGGCCGGCAGCGTGGCGTTCCAGTTTTCCAAAAAAGGCGTGGTGCGGGTAAAGGGAACCGGCGATGACATCCAGCTGCAGGCGATAGAAGCCGGCGCCGAAGATATCTATGAAGAGCCGGAGAACTCCGAAACGGTTGTCTATACGGCGCCCAACGAACTGGCCAAAGTACGCGATTCGCTCAAAGAGTCAGGCGCAGAGGTAGCGGATGCCGAACAGACGTACGTACCGAACAACAACGTAGAGATAAGCGACCCGGAAACAGCGCGCAAGGTAGTAAAACTGATGGACGCGCTGGAAGACATTGATGACGTTACCAATACCCACACCAACTTCGAGATTACCGAAGAGGTAGAAATCTGATGCCCGCAAGAGGCGAGATTAATATCCCAAAACGCGAGGCGTCCATAACCAGCGCCCAACGCAAAGCGCTTATAGACAAAATCGTAAACAAAAGGCGAGCCGAAACAGACCCCCGCTGGGTATTGCACCCGGCGTGGGAAAGCATCGAACCGTATACACATCTGATACCGATGCTAGGAGCGTTGGAATCAGACCCGCCGCTGCCGCCGGCGATAGAACGCCACCTGCGTAAAATCACAGCCTGGCAGGCCGATTCCATAGACCGAAGCAAGGTTAGAGGAATGAAGGGTTATGAAGAAGTATGGGCTGTAACAGAACAGCTCGCCGGGGTGGAAATAGCCCAAGCTAAAAACTTTCCAGAAGACTTAAAAGGTATTCCGCGCTCCTGGCAGAAGGCCTTCGTAGACTGGCAAACAATCCAAACTTCCGGCATGCAGCCGCTTGAGCCATGAGGATAATCGGCATAGATCCAGGAACCGGAATACTGGGCTTTGGCGTGGTAGAGGCGGGTAAAAACGGCAAGTTCAAACTTATAGACGGCGGCGTTATCCGCACCAAAGTGCACCAGCCGCTGGACGAACGGCTGATGGAAATATACCGCCACCTTGCCAGCGAAATCGCCAGAACCAAACCCACCGTGATGGCCATAGAGCAGTTATATTTCGCCCAAAACGTTACAACTGCTATCAGTGTCAGCCACGCCCGCGGCGTGGCGATGCTGGCCGGCAAACTGGCCGGGCTGCAAATTGCCGAGTACACGCCTCTGCAAATCAAACAGGCGGTTACCGGCTACGGCCGGGCCGATAAAAAACAGATGCAGGAAATGGTCCGTGTACTGCTCGGGCTAAAGGAAGTCCCCAAGCCGGACGACTGCGCCGATGCCCTGGCCGCCGCCATAACCCACTCAATGACCGCTCGTGTAAAATAGGGCTATGATTGCTACTCTTTCTGGGAAGGTGGCGGAAAAATCGGGGCAGACCGTGCTGCTGGAAACCGGCGGCATCGGCTACGGCTTGTTCGTAACCTTTGAGGATTTTGGCGCGCTAAAAGCCGGCGAGCAGGCAAAACTGTACGTTTACGAAAGCATCCGCGAGAACGCCCACGACCTGTTTGGATTCCGCGCTCCGGAATCCAAAAAACTATTTGAGCAGCTGCTAACGGTAAAAGGCGTCGGTCCCAAGATGGCGCTGGCCATCCTGAGCGTTGCCGGCGTCCAGCAGGTTCGCCAATCAATCGCTGGCGGCGATATCAAGTTTATTTCACAAGCTACCGGAGTGGGGCGC
>DASUJO010000006.1:0-5842 GCA_036279215.1 Saccharimonadales bacterium (SeqCode) | reverse complement strand
TTCTATCCGCGAACGGCTGGGTAAATCTTCGGACAAGATATTTAGCGGGTCCACGGCCGCGCCGGCGCCGCCAGATATCAGTATCAACCTGGATTTTAAGACCAAATTCGATACGTTTAGAAAATTCGTAAAAACGACAGATTTCTTGAACGGCGTTTTGGGTTTATTCGCTGCCGCCTGCCTGCTCGGCGCGCTTGTAATCAGCCGTCGCCGCCGCCGGCTTCTGATGGTGTTTAGCGTCGCCGTCTTGATTTTCGCCCTGCTTCAGCTCATAGGAACGAATGCTGTCCGCCCGGCGGTGCTTAACCATGTGCAAAATGAAGCGTATCGCCCGGCCGTTGGTGTAATTTACGACAATTTGCTGGCAAACTTCCGCCATAGCGCGTTGGTTGTAGCTTTGGTGAGCGCTATAGTTTTTGCCGCCGCGTTACTGAGCCAAAAACGGTTTATAAATAAAAGTAAATTTTTGGCCGACCAGCTGAAACAGTATAAAAGCACAAAGCTGTACCGCGAATGGAAAAAATTCCGGAAACTGGTAAACCAGTACAAACTCCATATTTCCGGCGTAGTAATCATTTTGGGCCTGGCGGTAATGGCGCTGGCGTTCAATCTTGACTGGCAGGGAATAATACGCTCGGTTTTGGCGGTAATAATAATCCTTGAGTTGGTTTTCCTGGCTGCTGCGCGCCGCAGGAGAGGGCGCGTTTAAATAGCGATTATATATATTTCCAACAAAAAACCGCGGCTATGAAAGCCGCGGTTTTTATGTACTTTTTATCTTATTCTTTTAGTTCGCCGCCATGAACCGTCAGAGCGTAGATGACCAGAACATCAACTACGATCATCAGGATTGACCAGAGCGGATAAGCGTCCAGGAACGCCATGTTAGCCAGCAAGCTGAGGCTTGCCATGACCACGGCGATAATCCTGGCCCACATCGCACCGTTCATTAAGGCCAGGCCGGCCAGGAACACTATTACACCCATTACCAGGTGAATCCATCCCCATGCCGTGTAGTTGAACACCACTAGCGACTTTTCGCCTACCAGATAGTATTCGTCTTTAAAGATGGCAACCAGGCCGGCGATAACCTGGAACAGCCCGACAAGCATCATCATGAAGCTAGCGAACATTACCCATCCTACCCACCCTGTAGGTTGACTCGAGCGCGCACTCATAAGCACCTCCCTATTATCTTAATTACATTTTCGTCCCGTATAGTCAAATTGTCAACTGATGTCCACAGCGCGTAGTATTGTTATACTTGCACCATGCTGCCAATAGACTTTGATAAACACATTTACCGCATATTGCTGGTGTTCGCCAGCTTAGTTCTGTTTAGCGGAACCTTGGTATACCACTTCGTAGAGAAGCTGTCGTTCGTGGACGCGTATTATTTCAGCGTCGTGACGCTGGCAACGGTTGGTTACGGAGATATAACGCCGCATACTACCTTTGGCAAAATATTTACGACTTTTTATATCCTTGCTGGAGTAGGCATAATAACAACCTTTTTGTCATATACCGTCCGGCGGCGAGCTTACAAAATGAAAAGCCGCAGAGAAAAGTAAGCTGTAAGCAACATGCTGGGCCAAATAATCAAGATCGCATTGCTTTGCATCGTTATAGGCAGCGCTTCTATTCCTGTCAGCTTTACGATTAACAGTTCGCCTTGGGTGGTCTGGCTGGGGAACGCGCTCGGTTCGTTCCTTTCTGCGCTGGTGGTAATTTATATAGGAGACAGGATAACCGACGAAAAGTTTAAAAAACGCATATCCAAACGGCGCATCGGCAAAAAAATTGTAAAAATCTTTGACGAAGGCAGTAGCAACAAGCATATTGCCAAAGCAACCAAATCAATAAATAAGCACGGGCTTAAATTATTCGCCTTAATCTGCCCGATATTCCCTGGAGTCACGGTATCGACCGCTGCCGTTTACATTTTGAATCTTGACAGGCAGGTTTTTAAACGATGGATGCTTACCGGCGTGGTGCTGGTTAGCGGCGCTTACGTGTTCGGCTACTGGTGGTTATTCGTAAAATAAATTCGCCGGACAATTCAATTAACGGTAGCGCAGCCGCTGGTATATAAAATGCCCGATGGTGCCAAAAACCGCAGCTAAGCTGCCGACGGCAAGGACGCTGCCGCTACCTGTATTTGGCAGCGTGTTATTTGTTGGGGCGCTGCTTGCCTGAGTGTAATTGGCGGATTTAACCGCTGGCGAAGCCGAAGCGGTAGCGCTCGACGAGGAGTAAGCCGAGGCGCTTGAAGACGTATTGCTATAAGCCTGGTTATAAGACTGTTTAACGTTTGAGCCGTATTTGTTAGCGGGCGGATAATTATATTGCCCGCTAGACTTCGTGTAAGGATTGGCTTGCCCGTTCATGAGCCTGCCGTTTAAATCAGCGGCAGAATATATACTGTTGATTGCGGTGGGATCAATCCACCCTTGACGATAGGCGTTCCCGCCCGGGCTTTGTTTGATTACGGCTCCAGTATCGGTGATTGTAATTGTCGACCCGTCGGCCGGGTAGAAGACTTTTGATACTGAACCGCCACCTGTATAAGGCGCAGGCGAATACGAGTTTTGGCCGCTGGCGGAATAATTAACGCTGCCGGCTGAAACGCCATTACTAATAACGTACAAAACAAAAACTATAAGTAAAACGGCTGAAGCGAAAACTGCCAGCGCAGAACGTAAATTAAAAGCTATACCTTGTCTATCCATCGGCCTCCTTGCAACCAGAGCGTACTAAATAACAAAACCATATGCTGTAAAGGAATTTACAAGATCTTTATGACTAAACGCTTCCGCTCAGGAGCCTTTAATTGCCGGCAGCGTAAAGCTAAATGTTGAGCCCTTGCCTAAATTACTTTCCACCCAAAGCCGGCCTTTTTGCTTACTGAGCACTTCGTTTGCTATGTAAAGCCCGAGGCCGAAGCCGGATGCCGCTTCGGGCAGAGGCCGTTCAACGCGGTAAAATCTTTCAAAGATTTTGGCTTGGTCGGCTTTAGCGATACCTATGCCGTAGTCTTTTATGTGCGCGTAAACATTCGACGAGTCTTTATCCAGATTAATCAATACTTTTTTAGAATCGGGTGAATATTTTATAGCGTTTGAAACCAAGTTTATAATTACTTGCTCCAAACGACTTCTGTCGGCAAATATTTTTTTGCCGCTTCGGCCTTGAATTTTCAAATGATAATTAGGGTTAATTAGCCGCATATTTTCAACCGCCGAAAACACAAATTCGTCAAAATCAAACCGGGTTTTATTAAGTTTAAGCTTGCCGGTATCCAGCAAACTGATATCCAGCAGATCATTTATCAGATCATTGAGCCGGTCAATCTGCAAGCTCATCTTTTCCGTGATATCTAGCGCATCAGAATGGTGAATCTTTTTGAGCTGCATTTCGACAACCTGGTTAAAAGCTTTTATACTCGTCAGCGGCGTTTTCAGTTCGTGGCTGGTAATTGCGATAAACTCGTCTTTATTTGCCTGGTTCTTTTTGTGCTCGTCTATATCTGTACATGTGCCAAACCATTTGATAATTTTCTTTCCGCCTTCCGAGCCGGGAAGGGCCCTTACTAGAAACCATTTGTAAGAACCCTTTTGCCTTTCTTTTAGCCGGGCTTCTATTTCATAAGGCGAACCATTTTTAATGCTGGTACTCCATGCATTATTTACTCTTTTCAGATCTTCGGCATGGACAATAGAAAGCCATCCGCTGTGCAGCGATTCAGCCTCGGTTAGACCGGTAAATTCGAACCACCGTTTATTAAAATAATCCGCTTTGCCATTAACGTCAGCCGTCCACACGATCTGCGGCATCGCGTCTGCCATCATGCGGTAAAAGCGGCTCTCCCTTGCTACCTGGGCTTCCAGGCGGCTGGTATATTCCTCAAGAAAATTCTCAAAATCGCTAACGTCAATTACCGACTTTTGACGCGAACTATGCTTAGATTTTTCTGCCATCTATTGTCTAACCAAGCTGTTAATTCTATTGGAAAACTCATCAACCATTGAACGGTCGTCCGTCAAAATAGCGATAGAAACTTTTACCCACTCAGCCAATTTTGGGATATCTTCTGAAGTTAAAAGGTGAGGGTCTTTTTTTAAATGGAATGTAATTTGGCGGTCCAAAAAACGGTCTGTAGCGGGACCAAGATAGTCGCGCGTAATTTCTGATACTTGCTTATACACCGAACCGGCGGCCATTACACAGTCTCGATCTTATTTAGCCGTTTGGCGCCAAGCGCCACGAACGCGTATCCCAGGAGTTGCAGCATAAGCAAGGCAAACACTATGATTATCAGCTTTGTCAGCCCCAGCTTAAGTAATCTTGATGTGCCAAGCGACTGTAATCCCTGTAAAAAGACCGAACCGCCAATCACAACCCAAATACCCCAACTTAATGCGCTTAATGCCCGACGGTAGATTGAACCCTCAACCCTGCGGCTGTAATTGTATAAGTTCAAAATTGTACCGATGCTAAGAAGCCATGCCAGAAAAGACGGAATCACGATAGTAAGTATTATCAAACTGTCTTTTAGATAGTACGTGGCCGGTATAAGCGGGTCCGGCGACGAGGTGCGCAGCATATTGGTAAAGATTGAATCCAGCCAGAAGTACATGAAAATTATTAGTACGGCCAAAAGGGCGGTAAAGGCGACCGGTGAAACGCCGGACTTAACCCTGCTTGCCAGATACTTGCTGCCCGCCCAAAAACTCCAAAACGCATATAGGAACGGGAATACATAAAGGTAGTTTGTAATAATAACCAGAAAACTACTGCGGTGGCCCGAGGCCGCCAAGTGTGAGTTAAAGGAAGACACAAGAGTGGCGGCTATCAGCGCTATTACCAGGATTAGGATACTGTTGGCCAGCATCCGGAAGCCTTTGCTTTCTTTGCTGTTTTTAATCGCGGCGCTGTAACTAAGCAGTCTGTTGTATGAGTAAACGCCGGCTTGCCAGGCGGCCAAGTACATAAGGGCTATTATTAGCTCCACTATAATCAGCCCGCTGCGGCTAATGTTCAGTTGGGAGCTTGGCCTATAGGGCGTTGTCAGCAGCATTATCAGGTAAATAATCCATAAACCGAAAAAACCGATATGCAGCTGCGTAGCCCGGTTTCGCAAATCAATTCTGGCTACGTATCCCTCTAAATCAGACCGATATCTTGCAATCGTCTCCATAACTCTCCTCAATTCGCGCAGTATACCAAAATATTAAAAATACCTCCGCCAAAAATCCACAGTACATACAAAAATTACAATGCACCAAAATTATTACGGGTTGCTAAAAACAATAAACCGCCGAATAGTGTGACGACAAAATAAACACTACGAACCCTATAATAAGCAAGGTTGCGATAGCAATAGACTGAAACCGGTAACTGCTTAATTTCAGCGGCCTGCTGTTTAGAAGTTGCCGAGTGTTAACAAAGGCCAATATTGCGTAGCCGGCTGCAAGTTGAATATAAATGATAGTAGCAACAATGTCCGGATTGCTTATTTCGTCGGGGCTGCAGCCGAAAAAAACACCTGAAAATGATTTAGCGCTTACTATAGCTAAAAGCGAAAGCAGCGTAGTTAATATGGCAAATACGAGCCGTAAGGCCGTGGACGATTCTTTTTGAGTTGTTTTCATGCGATGAATTTAAGCGGTATTTCACCCGAAACTTGGTACCCCGGGAGGGATTCGAACCCCCGACCTTGAGGATAGAAGCCTCCTGCTCTAATCCGCTGAGCTACCGGGGCACATGGTGCGGGATGGGGTAGTCGAAACCCCGTCTCAAGTTTGGAAAACTTGCATATTAACCGTTATACGAATCCCGCTCT
>DASUJO010000005.1:0-2337 GCA_036279215.1 Saccharimonadales bacterium (SeqCode) | reverse complement strand
TACTTAAAGCTATTTCTGCCAAGAAAGACGAGGTCGTCCTTCTTGAAGATCAGATCGATAAACTAAAATCAGACGCAGAATACAACAAAAACGAATTCTTAGAATTTGCCCTAAACTTTCTTAGTATTATGAGCAATAAATTCCTTGAAGTCTCTCATGAGAATAGAGTCAGGTGTAAACAAGCCATATTTCCGGCTGGTTTTTACTTGGACGAAAATAAGAAAGTTTACACCCCCGAAATAAGCCCTTTTATCACCTTAGCGGCAAAGAAAAAGGACGCCAAAGCGTCCGATATTTCCCATTTGGTGCGGGTGATGGGACTCTAACCCACGGCCTCTTCCTTGGCAAGGAAGCGCTCTAAACAACTGAGCTACACCCGCTTAGAACTATGAGAAACCCCTTCGCGGTTTCTCATCGCGCCGGCAAAATGGAGTACATTTTGCCTGGCTGCTCATCCTGAGGTTTTCCCCGATGCTTGGTGGCGCCTCCCAGACTCGAACTGGGGACACAAGGCTCTTCAGGCCTCTGCTCTACCAACTGAGCTAAAGCGCCGCATACCCAATTCTAGCATTGGGAGAACTATGGTGGGCGCTGAGGGACTTGAACCCCCGACCCCCTCGGTGTAAACGAGATGCTCTAGCCAGCTGAGCTAAGCGCCCAAATTTTTAATGGTGGGTGAGAGAGGACTTGAACCTCCACGCCTTTCGGCACAGCCACCTCAAGGCTGCGTGTATACCAATTTCACCACTCACCCTCGTCGGAATGAACAGGGGTAATTATACCTATTAACAGATTGAAATTCAATCTGTAAATGCTTAGCTGCGGGGAAGGTGTTCGTGGTGGTGAGCTAGGTCGTACTCACCGCGCATCAATGCCCGTACTTCTTCGGCCGATGCTGATTTAACTCCAGGGTTTAAGATGTTATACGGGTCGAATATCCGTTTAACTTTTTGTATAAGCGCAAAGTACTCAGGGCTGTGGACATGCGGTACGTAAGGCGCCCTGATACGCCCGTCGCCGGCAGCCGCCGAAATACTGCCCTCGAGTTTTTTAACCAGGCTGTAAATCGCTTCCGCCACCTTGAACATTTTTTGGCGGTCGCCAACCTGGCCAAGGTCAAGCATCGGCTGCATCCGTACCACGCCGTCGCCGGCATGGCCCCACGCCGCGGCGGGCAGGCCGTTGGATTCATAGATTTTTTCGGCGTGTGTTAAAAATTCCACCAGGCTGTTTACCGGAACGCATATGTCTTCGGCAACCGGAATGGCTTTCTGGTGGCCGTGCTGCTGGGTGAGAATCGTGCTGATACTGTGGCGGATTTTCCAGTACTTTTCTATCTCTTCAGGCTCGCGGGTAGCATGGAATCCGGCATCTGATTTCTGCGCCAGCTTTCGCAGTTTTTTAAGCGCTTTCTTTTGTTCGCTGTCTTTTATGTCGTCAAACTCAACGAAGAGATGTATCGCCGCCGACGGTTTGTCCATTACATCGGAAAGCTGGTTTGGGTTAATCTGCCTCACCAGTTCTATGGCTGAGCGGTTTATCATATCGCAGATACTGGGCTTTAATTTAAGAATTTCCGGAAGCAAGCCATGTAAATCAGTAAGATTCTCTAGGCTAATAAGGGCCATGCTGTTAATCGGGTTATGGGATACCACTTCCATGGTAGCTTCGGTAATTATGCCCAAAGTGCCTTGTGAGCCGATGAACAGCGGAGTCAAATCAAATCCCTTTTTGGTCCTGACGGCCGACAAATTGTAGCCGACGGCGTCGCGCAGTGCGCGCACCCGCTGCTTCTCTTCGCTTATAAGCACGGTGTTTTCTTCAAGCAGGGCGTCAAGCGCGCGGTAAATTTCGCCTTCAAACGTTGCCAGCCCCATCTTTTTGTTAAGTTCCCGTTTGCTCACCGGTCCGGTCTCTATCACTTCGCCGTTTGCTAAGACTACTCTTAGCTTTTCAACGTATTGCCCGGTCACCCCGTATTTGACCGATTTTTCGCCGATAGCGTTGGTGGCGATGCCGCCGCCGATGCTGGCGTAGTGCTGCGAGCCGGGATAAGGCGGTAAAAATAAACCATGGGTATAAAGAGTTTGCTCCAGCTTATCGTAAGTGGCGCCGGGTTCAACGACCACGAACTCTTTTTTGGCATCCAGCATCAGAATCTTATTCATGTGGGCGGTAAAGACCAATAAAATGCCGCTGCCGATGGCCGAACCCGACGTATTACTGCCGCCCCCCCGGGCGGTAATGGGAAGGGTGCGCCCGCGCTTAGCTAACTGCCACGAAAACCGGGCGGTCTTGCGGACATCGCTTTCCGTCCGCGGATAAGCGACAATTGCC
>DASUJO010000004.1:0-7830 GCA_036279215.1 Saccharimonadales bacterium (SeqCode) | reverse complement strand
TTTTCGCATCTGCCTCCTTTTACATTGAAGCTGAAGCGGCCCGGTTGGTAGCCGCGGAGTTTGGCTTCCGGTGTAGCGGCAAACAGTTCGCGGATCGGCGTGAATACACCTGTATAAGTTGCCGGGTTTGAACGAGGCGTTCTGCCGATAGGCGACTGGTCAATGACGATTGCTTTATCAAGGTGGTTGATGCCTTCGATATCGTCATGCCGTCCCGGCACAGTATGGGCCCGCATCAGCCGGGCGCTGAGTTCGCGCGCCAGTATGTCATTAACCAGGCTGGATTTACCTGAGCCGGATACGCCGCTGACCACTACCAGCTGGCCGAGTGGAATTACGGCGTCGATATTTTTAAGGTTGTTTTCGCGCGCGCCTTTTACAATCAGCTGCTTGCCGTTGCCGGTTCGGCGTTTCTTTGGCGTCGGTATCAGTTTATCGCCGCGTAAAAATTCGGCTGTCGCGCTGTTTTTGGCTTTGGCTACTTCTGCCGGTTTACCGGTTGCCACCACTTTACCGCCGTGGATTCCGGCTCCCGGCCCGATATCAACCAGAAAATCAGCCGCCCTGATTGTCTCTTCGTCGTGCTCCACCACCACAACGCTGTTGCCTATATCTCTAAGCCGTTCAAGCGTATTCAGCAGCCGGCGGTTATCGCGCTGGTGCAATCCGATGCTCGGCTCGTCCAGTACGTAAAGCACGCCCTGCAGACCCGAACCTATCTGCGTTGCCAGCCGAATCCGCTGGGCTTCGCCGCCCGACAACGACTGGGCGCTGCGCGCAAGCGTCAGATAGTTCAGACCGACATCTTGTAAAAATTTCAGCCGGGTGTTTATTTCCTTAAGGATTTGGCGGGCGATTGCCTGCTCTTTGGCGCCAAGCTTGATTGACTGGAAGAAATTTATGGCTTTATCTATATCCAAATCGCAGATGCCTATTATGTTTTGGCCGGCTACCGTTACCGCCAGGACTTCCGGTTTTAAGCGCTTGCCGCCGCAGGCGTGGCACGGCCGCTCCTGCATAAACCGCTCTATCTCGCGGCGCATAAATTCGCTTTGGGTCTCTTTATGGCGCCGCTCAAGATTGGGTATCACGCCTTCAAAAGTCGTTCCGAACGACCTGCCCATCCCCAAGCCGACCCGGTAAGACTCATTGCCGGTGCCATACAGAATGATGTCCAGCTGCTTTTTGCTAAGCTCGCCAGTCGGCTGATGGATACTAAATCCGTAGCGTTCGCCGACGGCTTGGAGTTTCTTAACATACCAGGAGTCGGTGCTGATACGGTTATAAGGCCTGATCGCGCCTTCGGCTATTGTTAACCGGCCATTGGGAATAACCAGTTCCGGGTCTACTTCCAGGCGGCTGCCCAAACCAGTACAAACCGGGCAGGCGCCGTGCGGCGAATTGAAACTGAAAGTCCTCGGTTCCAGCTCCGGAATCGCCACGTCGGGATGATCCACGCAGGCGTATTTAAGCGAAAATCCGGCGTCTTGGCCGCTGCCGGCGTCATGGACTACCAGCAAGCCCTCGCTGATATCAAACGCCTGCTCGACGCTCTGCGCCAGCCTCCCGCGGCTTTCTGTGTTGTTAACCAGCCTGTCAACCACGACTTCAATCGTATGTTTGAGGTTTTTATTCAGAACCGGAAACTCATCCAGCGCGTATACGACCCCGTCGATGCGCACACGGGCAAAGCCGGCCCGCTGGTATTGTTCCGGAATGTGTTCGAAAGCGCCTTTTTTATCAGCCACGATCGGCGCAAGCACAATCAATTTGGCGTCTTTAAAGCCGGCCGCTATCTGGTCGACCACCGCCGTTGATGTTTGCCGGGCTACTGGCTTGCCGCAAATCGGGCAATGCGGAATGCCAATCCGGGCAAATAGCAGGCGCAGGTAGTCATATACTTCTGTAACAGTCGCTACGGTACTTCGCGGATTTCGGCTGGTTGATTTTTGGTCGATGCTGATGGCTGGGCTAAGGCCGTCTATCTGGTCTACATCAGGTTTTTCCATCAGCCCCAAAAATTGCCGGGCGTAAGCGCTTAAGGACTCCACATAACGCCTTTGCCCTTCGGCATAGATAGTATCAAAAGCCAGCGATGATTTACCGGAACCCGACAGTCCGGTTATAACCACCAGCTTTTGGCGCGGGATATCAATCGATATATCTTTTAGATTATGCTCGCGCGCCCCTTTAACAGATATAAACTCACTCATTTAGCCAAATGATTATACATAAGTTTCGCGCCGATTACTAGAGTTTAAAGATGAATAGCTGTAGCATTATAAACCTATTGTGATTAAGTCAAAATAGTTGTAAAATATAGTTTATATAGGAGTGGAGGAATGTGGGATTTCCTGCTGGTATTGGGCCGGGTTCCCGGCACAAATTTAGTCATTACATTCTCGGAGATAATCGGCTTTAGCTGCTTTTTGCCGTTTATTTGGCTGGCGCATAAGCGGCTATTGCATGCCGACTTACGCCGCACCTTACGTCTGCTCCAGCTTCATTTACAGACAAAAAAGGGCCAGCAGCTTAAGCTTCCGGTGTGACTGCCTGGCCGTATTCCTGCAGATCTCTTAGCAGATGCTTTTTTTCAATACTCAAGCCGGGCGTTTGGGCCAGCTCATTTAGCTGGGCGAAGTATTTATCGGCTTGGCTTGATTTGCCGCCAAGCAGTTTTTGCCGGCAGAAAGCTATCCAGGCATGCCGCTCTTCTTCGGTTAGTGAATCCGGGTAGTTCCTGGCTTTATAAAGAGGCAGCAGCGACTTTAGCCGGTCGTCTTTGAAGTCGCCCGCCATTTTACTTAGCTCCTGTGGCTCGGCGGCCCGTACTACGGACAGCCTGGTTTTATCTTCGCCGTCCACAAAACCGTCATACAGCGATTCGTCCGCATGCAAAGGGTCAATTATTAATTCCGGCTGGCGCGGCGGCCACAGCCCATCCAGGGCCTCCAGCAGTTTATCTCCGAAGTCTTTGGCGGCTTGGAGTTTCTCTATATGCGAATCAATAACTTCCGGATGGAGCTGCAGGCGGCCGAAACCCGCTTTGTTTAATTCATCCAGCGGGGCCAGCGCCGGGCAGCGGTTATATTTGAGTTCTTTTACCGGAAAATAGGCTGCATCCTCTTCCCTGGAATTATAAGCTTTCCAGCGGCTGCCCAGTTCGGCCGCGGTAAGACTGGTAAATTCATCGGGGTCGATTCGCAAATCATAAACCAGCGCGCCCGATTTATCGGCTTTTTGGGCGGCCATGGCAACTACGGCCGTTTTAGCGAACTCCGCCGGATACCGCCCGCTGGTATAAACCAGCGGCTTACCGCTTGTAACAAGCGGCGCGATGCTGTGTTTTGAGCGGATGTTTAATAGATGGTCAAAGGTTTCCGGCTGTTTATTCTTTAACAGGCGCGCCACGGCTATGGTAGCGTTCACATCGGCCAGGGCGTCGTGGGCGCCGAGGTGTTCCAGTTTATTGACGGCGGTAATATATTCCAGGCTGTTAGTCGGTTTGCCATCGGGAGCAAACGGCCACTCAATGCCCTCGGGATTAAGCGCCCGCGTCATCCGAACAACATCCAGCAAGTCCCAGATTGAACAATCGTTCTTCCAGCTCCACTCGTAGGCATCATGGAAATTACGCCATAAAGTGAACCTTATAAATTCGTTATCAAACCGTATGTTGTTATAACCGGCCAAAATAGTGCCAGCGGTAGATACTTGACTTGTTAAGTATTCGCAGAACTCAGCTTCTGATATTCCTGATTGCAGCGTCTTCTGCGGGGTAATGCCATGTACCAGCACGGCGCCCGGGCCTGGCAGTACATCGGGCGTCATTTTTATTAGCAGGTTATCCGGCTGGCCGACTGGGCGTAAATCCAAATCCGTCCGCTGGCCGGCAAACTGCATGATGCGGTCTGTGCGGCCGCTGAACCCGCTGGTTTCCAAATCAAAAAAATAAAAGCTGGCACCCATGCTGGAGCCAGTTTAGCACGCGCTAAGCGGCCGGTGGTATTTCCGGATCTGTAGGCTGAGGCGCTTGTTTAGGCATATGATAGCCATGTGCTTTTAGCAGTGAACCGCTCTGATCATCAGTTTCCTTTAAGGCATCATAATATCCGGTGGCATAGGCGGCTCTCATTATTGCCCCTACTCTGTCCAAGTTGAATTCATCGTCGTCGCTCATACCATCCCACAATTCTTTAAGCCGGATATCTATATCTAACTCCAGCCTAAGTATATGCGGCTTTTCCTCGCTGAGGTCTGGTCGGTTGAATTCCATTCTTAATTTAAATACTACACTTCTACCTTAGTATTCCAAAGTGCCTATGGCCGGTTCGCCGATGGTGATTTCCTGCCCGGTTCCTATGCCTTGCCGCTCAAGTTCTTTAGTGATGCCTTCTTTGCGCAAAATATCAAACAGCCGCTGTTCGCCGTAGTAATCGCCAAAGTGCGTGCGCCTGGCAAAACGCTCTATTTTTTGGCCGGTTACTAAAAAGCCGTTATCTGTTTTGTTAACCGACCACGAGTCTTCTTCTTTCAGCCCTATTATCGGCAACTGCCGGCTTTTCTTCTTCTGCTCTTTTTGCCGCGAGGCATATACTTTTTTCTGTAACAGATGTAAAAATTCGTTAATTCCTTCGCGGTTCAAGCTGGAAATCGCCGTCAAGGGAGTGTTCTTAGGAATTATTTTCTTTAGAGCTTCCAGCTGTTTTGATAGGTGTTTACTATCTATTCCGTCAATTTTTGTCAGCACTACCACCTGCGGCCGGCGGCTTAAATCGGCATCGTACGCTTTGAGTTCTTTGACTATTGTTTTGTAGTCGGCTGCCGGGTCTTGGCTGTAGGCGTCAATCAAGTGCGCCAGCACGCTGGTACGCTCGACGTGCCTGAGGAATTCATCCCCCAACCCTTTGCCCTGGCTGGCCCCTTCAATCAGACCAGGTATATCGGCAATCAGCAGGCTGTTATCTTTATCAAGGTCTACCATCCCAAGGTTTGGCGCCAAGGTAGTGAATGGGTAATCGGCGATTTCCGGCTTGGCATTACTGATTACGGAAAGTAAGGTGGACTTGCCGGCGTTCGGTAGGCCAACTAAACCGACATCAGCTATCATCTTAAGTTCGAACTCGGCTTCTATCTCCTGGCCTTTTTCGCCTTTTTCGGCTACGCGCGGCGCCTGGCGGGTGGAACTTACAAAGTGGGCGTTGCCGAAGCCGCCTTTGCCGCCGCGGGCCAGAACTTGCGCTTGGCCGTCCGCCGTAAAATCAGCCAGGACATTGCCGGATTTACCGGTGACAAGCGTTCCCACCGGTACGTCCACCTCTAGGGCTTCGCCGCTTTTGCCGTGGCGCTTGGCTTTGCCGCCGCGCTGGCCGTCCTGCGCCGCCAGCCGTTTTTTATAACGGAAAGCCGCCAGCGTATCCTGGTTCCGGCTGGCGCGCAGAATCACGTCGCCGCCGTCGCCGCCGTCGCCGCCGTCGGGGCCGCCGCGGGCCCGGAATTTCTCGTGCCTGAAGCTGGTTACGCCGTCGCCGCCGTCGCCGGCTTTTATGGTCACTTTAACTCTATCGACAAAACTCATAAAAACATTTTACATTTAACAGTTTACAATTCACATTTATTTGTCAGTTTGACATATACCAAATTGAGGAATGGCCAATGCCCAAATGAAAAATGCCAATTTGCAATTGGTAAATCCGCTAACCAAATTTTAGCGGTATATGTAATGGCCAAAGTAGGTAGATGGAACCCAGCCGCTAAAGCCCACCCTGCCCCAGCCGGCCAAACCGTTCATATCGGAATACTTTATCTGGCTGCCGTCGGCGCTTACGGCTTCGACGTATGCCACATGGCCCGCCCAGCCGCGGTCGCTTTGGGCGATGGCTCCGGCTTTTGGCACGCTGCTTACCGTCCAGCCAGATAGCCGGGCGTAGTCATCCCAGGTGTTAGCATTGCCCCAGTTAGTCGGAACGGGGACTTTATTGGCAACGTACCAGGTGCAATAGCCGTAGTCATAACCATTTCCGCCGTAACTCGCCGCGAACGAGCCGTAGCTCACAGCCACCTGCACTTTGCCGTTCGGAATAATAATTAGCTCCCCGGCTTTCAAGCCGCTTATCTCGGCGTCGTTATATAGGATTATCTGCCGCTCGTCTGAACGGTAGCGCTGCGCCAAAGACGCCGGCGTGTCGCCCGATTTTACTTTATATACCACGCCGTCTACCGGCGGGATAACCAGCTTAACGCCGGCGCTGATATTATCGCCGGCCAGGCTGTTAGACCAGCGTATGCTGTTGGTACTTACGCCGAATTTTTTGGCAAGTTTGCTTACGGTGTCGCCGGACTGGGTAGTGTAATGGATGATGTCATATTTTGACTTTTGGGCGGTTGCTACCACCTGCGGCTTAGCCAGTACGGTAGAATCGTTTGGAATCATAGACAGCAGCAAGCTGTCTGAGTCCGCCTGGTTCCTGATAGCCGTCAGCTCGGACAAATCTGCCATCTGGGCGGCGTTTAGGGCGATTTGCGCCGAAGAAAGCTCGTCGAGCGGGCTAGGCAGCGAGCTGGCGGTGCTGACCGCGCTGTTTAGAGTGTTAGACCGGATTGTATGGCTGGCGGAGCGGTTCGACATTATGAATAAAGCTACGATAAGCAAAAGAACGAGGTTGCCAGCCACGATTCCCCAGCGTATTAGGCGCCTCTTTGACTTTTTATCCAATGCCGGCGGCCGGTATAACTGGGGCAGTGATTCCACTATGGGAACCTTTTTGCCAAAACCGCCGAAAATTGATGCGAACTTACGAATAACTTGCATATTATAACATATTTCTTCGTTTTTTAATCATGGCGAACAGCTTTTTACCCCGTATTTAGCGATGGCGGCGTTATGCTCGTCAAGCGTCTTGGTATAGTGCATTTTACAGTCCTTGCCGGTGAAATAATAAACATAGTCAGTTTTTGCCGGGTGTGCGGCAGCATAAAGCGCTTCTTTGGTTACGTTGCTTATCGGCCCGGGCGGCAAACCCTGGTTTACGTAGGTATTATACGGCGAGCTTACGCTTAAACTTCGCGGCTGGCCCATCATATCGGATGCGAAATGCGCCGTAGCGTCGGCCTGCAGCAGCATGCCGTCCGCCAGCCGTGTTAGCAGCACCTGGGCTACGAACGGCTGGTCCGCCGGATTATCGGTTTCTTTGGCGATGATTGACGCGAGGGTGATTCCTTCAAATGTGTTTAAATTTTGCGCTCCGAAGCCGTTAATTACATCCTGGGTAAGGTGTTTGTTCATCTCGTCCAGCGCTTGCCTGACTATCACGGAGGCCGGGGTATTTGATTGTTTCTGGAAAGAGTCCGGGTATAAATAACCCTCCAGCGATTTACCTTTGGGTAAGCTGGCGAGCGCCGGATGGTTAGCGTAAGCTGCCGGGCTGAATGCGGATTTTATCTCGGAAGAGTTATAGCCGGCCTCTTTAAAAGCCTGCTGGATTTCGCGCAAGTTCTTGCCGGGCAGGATAGTAAGCAGGTCGTGCGCCACGTCGCCGTCCACGAACTTAGCCACGATTGTCTGGACGCTCATCGACGGGCTTAGTTTATACGTGCCAGCCTGCAGTTTATCGCGGTAATTATTAGCCGTCACATAGGTTTCAAAAGCACTTGAGCTGCGTATCAGTCCGGATTGCTGCAAATTAACAGCAATAACGTGCACACCGCTGCCGGATTCAACGGTAAAGAACTCTGTTTCTGATTGAGATGAAACCGGTTTTAAATTATTTCCGTACCACATATGAAGCGCCAGCGCCGTGCCGCCGACTCCCGCCAGTACTATAGCAACTG
>DASUJO010000003.1:0-33395 GCA_036279215.1 Saccharimonadales bacterium (SeqCode) | reverse complement strand
TATGGATGCGGTTGCGGAGGTAAAAAGCCGGCTGAACATCGAAGACGTAGTCTCGGAATACGTCCAGCTCAAGCGTGCCGGACGAAACTTCAAGGGGTTAAGCCCCTGGACCAACGAAAAGACCGCCAGCTTCATGGTCAGCCCCGAAAAACAGATTTGGCACGATTTTTCTTCGGGAAAAGGCGGCGACATCTTTACGTTCGTCATGGAAATGGAAGGGCTGGATTTTCGCGGCGCGCTCGAACATCTGGCCCGCAAAGCCGGAGTTGAGCTGGAGGATTACCAAACTTCCGATTCGCACCGTAAGCTGTTCAAGAACCGGGCGCTGGAAGCATTACAACTGGCAACTAAGTTTTACCAGAAGCAGTTGATCGCCAATAAAGCGGCTTTGGAATATCTGTTAAAAGACCGCGGATTCAGCAAGCAGACGCTGCTGGATTGGCAGCTGGGATACGCGCCCAAAACCGGCCGGGCACTAACAGACTTTTTAACCAAAAAGGGCTTTGATACCGATGAAATGAAACGCGCCGGCCTGATATTTATGCGTACCGGCGGCCCCAGCGATATGTTCCGCGGCCGGATAATGATACCGCTGTGCGACAGCCGCGGAACAGAAATCGGCTTTACCGCGCGGCTGCTTAATGAAGAGCCCGATGCGCCAAAATACATCAACACTCCCCAGACTGTTGTTTATGACAAAGGACGCCATGTGTTCGGTTTGCATCTGGCCAAAGAATCTATCCGCAAAAAAGGCTACGGCGTTATCGTGGAAGGCAATATGGATGTGATAGCCAGCCACCAGGCCGGCGTTAAGAATACCGTCGCCACCGCCGGCACCGCTATGACCGAAAACCACCTTCGCGAACTTAAACGCTTCACGCCCGACATCCGGCTTTGTTTTGACGCCGATACCGCCGGAGTTTCGGCTACCGAGCGGGCGATTGCCCTGGCCCAGAAAACAGGAGTAGATCTAGGTGTGTTAACGCTGGACGGCGCCAAAGACCCAGATGAGCTAATTCAAAGCGATGCCGCCAAGTGGCAACAGGCGGTGCAAAATTCGCAGTACGCGGTTGACTGGCTTATCGGGCGTTATTCAACAGAGCTGGACCTGGGCAGCGCGCAGGGCAAAAAGGCCTTCACCGATGCGCTACTGGCTGTTATCAGGCGTTTGAGCGACCCGGTGGAACAAGACCACTACCTCAATAAACTGGCCGAGATGACTGGAACCTCCATCGAAGCGATGCGCTCAAAATTTGCCGGCCAAAAAAGCCAGGCCAGGGCGCTTAAAAAACCCAAGGTATCGCAGCAAGCCGACCGCGCGCAAGCCGAGCAACGGCGGATAGAAGACCATCTGCTTTCCATAGCCCTTATGCAGCCAAAGCTCAGGCATATGATTGATGACTGCCAAGATGAATACTTTGTATCCGGCACTTCCATAAAGCTGCTTGGGTTCATCAAATCAAATCCTGACTTCAAAGGCGAGCCGCAGCTTTCTAAGGAGTTGCAACAGATAAGCGATTATGTTAAGATATTGGTATTGCAGTTTGAGGAACTTTACCAGGAGCTGCCGCTCGAAGAATTAAGAGAGCAGGTCCGAAGCCTTAAGCGCCGCTTGATAGCGGGCTACGTCAAAATACAAAAACGCCGGTTAGCAGAAGAAATGAGTACGACTAACGACGAGAAAAAGTTACAGAGGATGATATCCCAAGTGGATAAACTTAATAAACTAATTGTGGGGACATAAGAGTAATTTATGGCAAAGAAGCAGGTAGTAAGCAAAACAGCACGCCGGCCGGCAGGCCGGCAAAAGCGGGCGCCGCGTTCATACGAACGGCAGATAGAACAGCTGATGGAGCGCGGCAAAAAAGAGGGCAAGCTGACCCAGAAAGAGATTTTCGCGTTAATTCCGGACACCCCGGCGAATATCGATACGCTGGATAATTTTTATTCAGAGCTGGCCGAGGCCGAAATCGAGTTGATTCCGGAGGCCGAGCCCGATGAGCGTAACCTGAGCGACGAGTGGGCCAGCGAAGAGTCCGAAGAAGAACTGCTAAAAACTGATACCTCATATCTGGAAGATATATCTGATGACTCGGTTCGGTTGTACCTGCGCGAAATCGGCAAGATTCCGCTGCTGACCCCGGAAGAAGAGCTGGCTCTGGCCCGCAGGGTAAAATCCGGCAATAAAAAGGCCAAAGACCAGATGGCCGAGGCCAACATGCGGCTAGTTGTAAGCATCGCTAAGCGCTACGTCGGGCGCGGTTTGGATTTGCTGGACCTGATCCAGGAAGGTAACACCGGCTTGCTGCGAGCGGTAGAAAAATTCGACCCTGACCGCGGTTTCAAATTCAGTACCTACGCCACTTGGTGGATCCGCCAGGCAATTACCCGGGCTATCGCCGACCAGGCGCGTACCATCAGGATTCCGGTGCACATGGTGGAAACAATAAATAAACTACTGCGTACCCAGCGGCGCCTGACCCAAGAGCTAAACCGCGAGCCGACCAACGAAGAAATTGCAGCCGCCATGGAAATGGACGTGGACAAAGTAGAGCACATCATGAAAATTAAACAGGATATCTCCAGCTTGGACGCCAGCGTACGCGACGACGAGGAAGACTCGGTTCTAGGTGACTTCATAGAAGACGAGGACGCTAAGACTCCAACCGAGTCAGCTTCCGAGCAGCTGTTAAAAGAGCAGGTCCGGTCAATTCTGGGCACCCTAACAGAACGTGAACAGAAAATTCTTAAACTGCGCTTCGGCCTGGAAGACGGCAAAAGCCACACGCTCGAAGAAGTGGGCCAGGAGTTTTCTGTAACGCGCGAACGTATCCGACAGATTGAAGCCAAGGCGTTAGCCAAGCTGCGCAAGCACAAAGACACGCGCAAGCTTCACGAATATCTTCAGTAGAATCAACATATGGAATTGCCCCAAAGAAACTTTGATGACAGCGAGGGCTTTCCGGAGCATGGCTATGAGGATGATACCGAAAAGGGTTTTGAGCCGAATTTACAGCTGGTAGACTCCCATACTTGGGAAAACCCGGCTTTTGAAGAATTGGACGAAAAGGCGGACGAAGAACCGGAAACCGAGCCGCAAATAAATCAATCAGAGCCGTCTTTGAATGCGCTGGACTTGTTTTATGAGAGGATTGCTAAAGTTCCGCTGCTTAAGCCCCACGAAGAAGTAGAATTATCTAAACAAATCGAAGCCGGCAGCGCGGATGCAAAGGCCCATATGATAGAAGCCAATCTGCGGTTATTGGTTTCGGTAGCAAAAAAATACCAAGGAAACGGGCTTGAACTAATGGAATTGATCCAAGAAGGCAGCATCGGCCTGAATCGTGCCGCCGAAAAATTCGATTGGCGGAAGGGGTTTAAATTCAGCACCTACGCCACCTGGTGGATCCGCCAAGCTTGCGAGCGCGCAATCGATAATCAAAGGCATACCATCCGCCAGCCGGTACACGTGCAAGACAGAATAAGGAAAATAAGCAGAATCCGCCATGCTTTTGTAGCTGAACACAATCGCGAGCCAAGCAGGAAGGAAATCGCTGAAGGAACAGGTTTATCTTTGCGCCACGTAGATGAGGCGATGGATGCGGCTACTGTGTCTACATCACTTAATTTGCAAGTTGGCGACGATGGAGATAAAGAGTTAGGCGATATAATCCATGACGACCTTCAGGTATCTGTAGATGAAGAAGCGCTCGAGGGCGCTGAACTGGCATCAATCCGAAAAGCATTGCAAAGGCTGCCTGAACGAGAAAGGCGTGTTATAGAATTACGTTTCGGTTTTGGAGAAGAAGCTCCCAGGACTTTGGAGGAAATAGGCAGAGAGCTTGGCGTAACAAGGGAACGCGCCAGACAGATTGAAACGATAGCGATTAACAAATTAGCCCAAATGCGGGATATGAATATTGTAAAGCCGGAGCATGACTCAAGTACCAACGCAGGCAACGGATTATCTGCCCGCAGCAAATCAAAGCCTGCAGAGCTAATACACCACCCGCCCGAACCATGAAACTAATCGGAATCGCCGGAACTGACGGTTCGGGAAAAGACACAGTTGGTAAAATGCTTGCCGAACGCCATAATTGGTTGTTTGTATCAGTTACAGATATATTGCGGGATGAAGCCCGAAGCAGAAAGCTGGCGCTTACCCGCAAGAACCTGCGCAAAATCAGCGAAGAATGGAGGCGAAGCGACGGGCCGGCAGTGTTAGTCGACAAGGCGCTCGAGCAATACAAACAGAGCAGCCAAAGCCATAAAGGCTTGGCGATAGCCAGCCTGCGCCATCCGGCAGAAGCGCGGCGCGTGCACGAGCTTGGCGGCAAAGTGGTTTGGACTGATGCCAGCCCGCTTATACGCTACGCCCGAATTTCCAGCCGCCGGCGCGGCTCGGAAGATACGGTCTCATACGAAGAATTCCTGGCCGAAGAGAAGACCCAGATGAAGCACGCCGGCGATAAGCATACGTTAAACTTGTCGGGCGTTAACGAACTGGCGGATATTGTATTGGATAACGAGGGAAGCGATATAGAAGCGTTTAAAAAAGAAGCGGAAAAAGCGTTAAATCTTATTGTTAATTCTTAGTTCGCAGTTGTTAGACATATAGGATTGTGATTCAATTGGCATTAGCGATATGCCAAAAAAATCAAAAAATACCGGCGAGTGGCTGCAGACGGCCGCCGTGCGGGTAACCCGAGTCCATTTTTTATACATCCTGGCATATATAGTTGCCACAATCGTATTTGATTCCTGGAATTTATACACGCACGAAGCCGTAGGCCAGCTTTGGACGGCCGCCGGAGTACTGCTGGTAATCAATACCGTTGTGTGGTTTCTGGCGCGCCAGAACTACGCCAATAAATCACTTTACGTGTTCAATGTTCTGGCGCTGATTCTGGCGGATATCGCCTTTGCAGCGTTTAACGTTTACTGGCAGCACGGTTTGGCCAGCAAATCGGTAATGCTGTTTACCGTGCCGATTGTTACAGCCGCGGTGCTGCGCAGCCGAAGCCTGCTGCTGGGTACAACAACGCTATGCGCGGCGGTTTATTCCACGGTGTCGGTACGCTATTTCTTCGAAAATTACGGGCTGAGTTACCGTGTAGAGCTTTGGGGCACTATAGGGCTTTACTCGGCGATATTTTTCGTCCTGGCGCTTATTCTGATGGTTCTGGTAAAACCGACCAACGAGCAGTTTTAGCCGGCTAAGCATTACCAGTCGCCCAAATAACAGATACGACGTATACTATTAATTGTGGCTGAGGAGCGTAAAAAACTGGCGATTATTGACGGCAAGTCGGTGTTCTACCGCGGTTATTACGCTATGCCCAATCTCAGCACACGCGACGGCGTTCCTACCGGCGGGGTGTATGGATTCGCCGCCATGGCTCTGGAACTCATTAAAAAACTAAAGCCCGATTACGTGGCCGTGGCTTGGGACAAGCCCAAGACCAACATAAGACGCAGGGTGGAGTTATATCCGGAATACAAAGCCGGCCGCAAAGCCGCGCCGCCGGATTTCTATACGCAGATTCCGATATTACATGAACTTCTTGAAGCCTTCGGCTGGCCGCTTTACGAGCTTGATGATTACGAAGCCGACGACATCATGGGCGCGCTGGCCGTCCAGGCCCGCAAAAAGAATATTGAAACCCAGCTGGTTACATCAGATTTGGATGCGCTGCAGCTGATTAACGGCCATGTCAAGGTGTACGCTCTTAAACGCGGGTTTTCTAACATCGAGGAGTTTCACCCCGAAAGTTTTACCGCTAAGTACGGCATCCAACCCGAACAATTTTTGGATTTAAAAGCCCTGAAAGGCGACAGCTCGGATAACATCCCGGGAGTTCCCGGCGTAGGCGAAAAAACCGCGATTGAGCTTTTGAAGGAGTACGAAACTCTGGACGGGGTATACAAGAACCTGCCAAATATTAAAGAAAACCTGCGGGTAAAACTTGAAGCCGGCAAGGAATCGGCTTTTATGAGCAAAGAGATTGCCCGCCTATGGACCGACGCGCCGGTTAAATTGGATTTAAAAGCTACAGATGTTACCAAATTGGATGCGGCGCACCTGCAAGCGCTGCTTCAGAAACTGGAATTCCGCAGTTTGCTTAATAATTTGCCCGAACATATGCGCGCCGCGGTTCCTGCGGTAGAAACTTTGGGCGGCGCCAAGCTCGAGCTGCCAAAAAATGTGCGCGTAGAAAGCGATGATAAGCTCAAAGAAATCAAACTGCCTGCTACTGAACAAGTTTTTGTACATTCACGCTCGTCGGGTAAGCATGGCCGCGGCCCCCAGGTACTGATGCTGTCGGCCAACGAAACTACGGTCTACACGCTTGATTTAACTAAGCTAAGCCCTAAGGCGGTAACTTCCATTTTGAGCCCCAAAATCGCTTTAGCCGGCTACGACGTGAAGTCAACGCTTAAGCTACTTATAGAGCTGGGCAGCAATGACCTGCCTGAGGTAAAACACGATGTTCTAGTAGCCGCTTACCTGCTGAATTCGCTGATCCGGGCGCAATCTTTGAACGATTTAGCCGTCAGCGAGCTGCGATACGATGGCTCAAACCTGGACGATTTGGACAAGGACGAGCTGATGCAGAGGGCGCCGGAAATCATGGCCGTTATCCGGGGGCTTTACGAGCGCCAAACTAAAGAATTTATAGAAATGCCGACTATCGCCAAGTTGGCGCAAAAAGTCGAGTGGCCTTTAACGCCTGTTCTGGCCAATATGGAATATACGGGCATTAAGCTGGATACCGCTTACTTGAAGAAGTTCTCTAAACAGATTGAAGACAGTATCAGCGAACTTGAACAAAAGATTTACGGGCACGCGGACCAGGAATTCAATATCGGCTCGCCGGGCCAGCTGGCCGATGTACTGTTCGTAAAGCTGAATCTTCCAAGAGATGGTATTAAAAAAGGCAAAACCGGCCTATCAACAGCCGCCAATGAGCTCGCTAAATTACGGGGTTTGCATCCGATAATCGACCTCATAACCCAGTACCGCGAAGTGGTAAAACTCAAAAATACCTACATAGACACGCTGCCGGCGCAGGTAGATAAAAACAGCCGCCTGCACACCACATTCAGCCTGACCATCGCGCCAACCGGGAGGCTATCCAGCGCCGACCCCAACCTCCAGAACATCCCGGTAAAAACTGAGCTTGGCAAAAATATACGTACGGCGTTTGTGGCTGGAAAGGGCAATTTGTTCGTAAGCGCTGATTACAGCCAGTTCGAACTTCGGCTGGCGGCCGCATTATCCGGCGACAAATCAATGATTGAAGCCTTCAATAAGGACGAGGATATACATACGCAGACTGCCGCCCAGCTTTACGATGTTAATCCTGATAAAGTCACCAAGGCCCAGCGCTCATCAGTTAAAGCCGTAAATTTTGGCATCATGTACGGCCTTGGGCCGCACTCGCTGAGCGACAGCACCGGCATGAGCTTCGGCGAAGCCCGAGACTTTATCAGCCGCTATTTTGAAATCCGCCCCAAGCTGAAGCAGTACATTGAAAAAACCCGCGAACTAGCCTCAGAACAAGGCTACGTGGAAACGATAATGGGCAGGCGGCGGCCGACGCCAGACGTGAAATCGCCTAATTTCGCCGTCCGCGAAGCGGCTTACCGCGCCGCCATCAACCACCCTATGCAAGGCAGCGCGGCCGACATCATGAAGCTGGCGATGGTGGAAGTAGCAAATAAGCTGGACAAGGATTGCCGGATGCTGCTGCAGATTCATGACAGCATCCTGCTGGAAGTGCCCAAAGCCAAGGCCAATAAAGTGGGCAAGCTGGTCAAAGACACGATGGAAAAAGCATACCCCAAGCTGGATGTGAAGCTCAAAGCCGACATTGCAATAGGCCAGAATTGGGGCGAGCTTTGAAAAAGACTTATAACAAGCTGGTAAGGGACAAAATTCCGGAAATTATCGCGGCCGACGGCAAGGAAGCGAATACCAGAGTTTTGGTGGATAAAGAATACCTGAAGGAACTCATCAAAAAACTGCAGGAAGAGGCCAAGGAATTGCTGGCTGAGCCGTCTGCCGAAGAGCTGGCAGATATCAAGGAGCTGGTAATCGCCATCAGACAAGCGCTTGGCATCCGTGCCGGCGCGTTAGAAGATATCCGCCGCAAAAAAGCCGCCAAAAACGGCCGCTTTAAAAAGCGAATCTTCCTTGAAAGCGTCGAAGAATAAGTTTTTTGTTTGCTATAATTTTGGCATACCAAGGGAATAAAAATGAGTGAGATCCTAACCCCTCCCGAAGAGATTTACGATTTGGTCCAGAACTACCGCGAGAAGCTGGATTACTTTGTAAAGTCTTCGGGCATACCAGATTCATTATTGGAAGAACCCGACCATATGATGCTCAAAACGGCAGATCCGGTGGATTTTGCCGAAAAAGTCCGCATCATCAAGCCTTGGACAGATGAAGAGCAAGTTGCTTTTATGGAACTAGATTGGCGCTTCTTAGCAATGGCGCGGTTAGCCGTGCCCTTCGCCATAACTGAAACAAGGCATGCCGACTGGCTGGAAATTATGGAGCCCAAACAGGCCGAAGGCTATGACTATATTGGCGTCGAGTACGCCAGCTTTTACCACCCGGATATCTATAAAGCCCAAAAGAAACTAAGGGCCAGGGGCATATCCGCCGAACGGCTCCACGACGAATCGCGCGGCTGGAAGTGGCTGAACATTGTAATCAATAATTCCGGCCAAGAAGTTAGAATTACCGACACAAAGCTGGTAGAAATAGTCGAACAAGAGCTCGACGACGGTTCAGCCAAGCTGATATAGCAATCCGCTATTGATTGCGCTAACAGATAAGAACTGTCAGAATTAGGCCATGGACGGAGTGCGGATTTCTATCCGCCGGGTGTTCGCGGCCTGGCTTATAAATGCCATTGCGTTAATGCTCATGGCGTGGCTGCTGCAGGGCTTCTCGGTTGTATCATTCAACTACTCGCTGGCGATTTCCGCGGTTCTTGGTTTGCTAAACGCCCTCATCTGGCCGCTGTTGATTCGTGTTGCTCTGCCGATTACTGTTTTGACTTTGGGCCTGGTCTCCTTGGTTTTGAACGGTTTAATCGTATTTGCGGCGGTACAGCTGTTTTCGGATACCAGCAAAGTTTTCATCAATGATTGGCAGACCGGCGTAGTTGTCGCTTTGGGCGTAACGGTTCTGAACTCGCTATTTACCAGGCTGCTGGCTATAAATGACGATGACTTTTATTACCGCCATATCGTTAAAAGGCAGGCAAAGAATCAAAAGTTCCGCAGCACCGACAAGAGCACGCGCGAGGGCATCGTTTTTTTAGAAATTGATGGCTTGTCGCATGATGTTCTAAGGCGGGCAATTCGGGATGGCAGCGCGCCTAACATGGCGCGCTGGTTAAGCGAAGGCACGCATCATCTGGTGAAGTGGGAGTGCGACTGGTCCAGCCAGACCGGAGCAATGCAGGCCGGAATTCTGCACGGAAACAACTGGGATATGCCTTCGTTCCGCTGGTACGAAAAAGACCGCAAAGCGGCGATTGTCAGCAACCGCCCGCAAGATGCTGTAGAAATTGAAAAACGCCATTCTGACGGCAAAGGCCTGCTGCATTACGATGGCGCCAGCCGGGCCAACCTGTTGTCCGGCGACGCGCCGAACAGTATGCTGACCATGAGCACTGTCTTAAAGAAGCGCCGCAAGGGATCTATCGGCCAGGATTATATGGCGTTCTTTTCTAACCCTTACAGTACGCTGAACGTATTATTTTTGACCATGTCTGAAATCTGCCGGGAACTTTACCAGCAAACGGCGCAAAAGCGACGCGATATCCGGCCCAGGGTGCACCGCGGCTGGTTTCCGTATCCGTTGCTTAGGGCTTTTACCAACGTACTTCAGCGCGAACTTGGTATGAGCGCCACTATCCAGGATGTATACGCCGGCCGGCCGGTGATATACACCATGTTTTTGGGTTACGACGAAGTAGCGCATCATTCGGGCACCGAACGGCCGGAAACGCTGGCCGAGCTGGCAAAAATCGATAAGGCGTTCGGCCGCCTGGAAATAGCCCTAAGAGATGCGCCGCGGATGTACCATATAGTAGTCCTGGCAGACCACGGACAGACCCAGGGCGCGACGTTTAAGCAAAGATACGGGCTGCCGCTTGAAGATTTTATAAAAGAAGCCACCCTGTCAGAAATATTAGCTGCCGGCCAAGGCGAAGAAGGCAAGGGATTCGCCGCGGCGGCGGCGACAGAAATGCGCCAAGCCGGCGGCATACTCTCGGCGATTTCGCGGCTGATTATCAGCTTTAAAAATAACGGCAGCGGCCCGGAAGACGCCGAAACTATTGTAATGCCGTCCGGCGGCTTGGCGTCTGTAAGCTTTATCAAAGAACCCGGAAGGCTGAGCATGGAAAAGATCAATAGCTTGTACCCCCGCCTAATTGACAAGATAGTAAAGCATGAAGGCATCGGTTTCGTGCTTGTAAAATCGGAAAAGAAGGGCGATTTGGTAATCAGTAAAAACGGCACTTTACATATAAAAACCGGTAAGACTGAGGGTAAAAATCCTTTGGCCCCGTTCGGCCCGCACGCCGCAGCGCATATCGCTAGGACCGCGAAGTTCCCGCATTGCCCGGACCTGGTTATCAATGCCAAGTATTGGCCGGAGACAGAAGAAACCGCGGCCTTCGAAGAACTGGTTGGTTCGCATGGAGCCATGGGCGGCCCGCAGCAGTACCCTTTTATCCTTTATCCCGCTAGCTTCAAACCGCCTAAAGAGATAGTCGGGGCCGAAAACGTCCACAAACAGTTCAGGAAATGGCTTGCGGCATTGGGCTGGAACTCTTACAGCTCTTGATTATTTTATGTAAATATGGCATACTATGAGCCGAAGAGGTTCATATGACTCCCAACAGATTACTCGCGCTGTTTTTAGCATTCATAGCCATTGTGATTTTTATTGTGGTACTTATTGCGCGTGGCGGAAATCCGCCCCAGCAGCAAAGCCCTACGGGGGTTACCGTCCAGCCGCTTCCGGAATACGCCTCAACCGATGCGGAAGTCAGCGCTACCACCCAGGGCATCGTTAACGGCGACGAGCTGCACCGCTCTATCCGCATTACTGTTAGTGGCAACAGCCGCGAGCTTGAGATTATCGAAGGCTACAGCGGCACTGTGGTCAGCCGCCGTAATTTTGATAACACCGAGGAGGCTTACGCCGTATTTTTACGCGCCATTAACGGCGCCGGTTTTTTGTCCAAGCTGCCAAAATCCAAATATCCGGCGGACGAACGCGGCCAATGCCCGCTTGGCCAGCGTTATATCTTTGCGCTTAACCAGGATTTTGAAGACCTGTCGCGTACGTGGGCTTCATCTTGCGGCCGGGCGGTAGGTACATCCGGCGGCAATACCTCGACACTGTTAACACTTTTCCGCAACCAGATACCCAACTACAGCCAGCTGACCAGCGACGTAAACTTGTCTGCCACTTCGACTGACTAACCGCCGGGCCAACTGCTATAGTCGTAGTGTGATTAAAGCCGTTATCTTTGACTTTTTTGGGGTGGTTGAACAAGAAGGCAAGTCAAATCCTTTGCTTATCGCATACATAAAGAGCGCACTTAAACCCAAATACAAACTTGGAATAATCAGCAACGCGGCCGGCGACTGGGTAAGCGAACTGCTATCCGAGGATAAAGCCGGGTTGTTTGATGACATAACAATTTCCTACAAAATCGGCTTCACAAAACCGGACCCAAAGATTTACCATGCTTCGTTAAAGAATTTAGACGTAGAGCCGTCCGACGCGGTGTTTATTGATGATATTGATAGCTACTGCGTAGCGGCCCGTAAAGTAGGCATGCAGGCCATTCACTACCAGGGATTCGCTCAATTGGAACGCGACCTTGGCCGGCTACTTTCCGTTCCGGATAAATAGTTTTTTATCGCCTAAATTGCAGGCTTTAATCAGTTTTTGCCGCTCCAGGTGCAGAGTCGCCGCCAGCGCGGAGCTGGGCACGCTGACAACCAAAGCGCCGCGCTGCAGTTTTACGCTGCAGCCGCTCTTATAACGCCGCTTAACATAATCTTTGATTAACGAGACTTCGTCCGGCGGCGTGAATTGCTTGCTACCCAATATTTGTCCGACGCTTTCGGTCATGCCTTGAGTATACAACTATTGCCTTACGGCTGGTTTAAGAGTAGTTTGAAGATGAATAGAGGTGTAAATGGCAACTCCCGAGCTGGCTCCAGGCGAGGCGTACGATGTCGACGGTATTCTTATTGAAGGCGACTGGGAAGACGGCGAATGCAGCATCATTACCACAGCGGAAGGATGGAAAACAAGGAGCGTAGATGTCGATATCGACGAACATGGCGCTCATATCGACGGTTTGGAGTTTGAACAAATGGTGCCAGAGGAAGAGAAACTACTGGTTTTTAGGGCGGTTGCCAAGTTTATACGGATTGCCTATCCGGAAATAAACGACATAGAAGATCCTGACGGAAACTTATTATAAGCCCCGTATAATTAGAACGTATGCCCGAGTTACCAGAGGTAGAAACTGTAAGGATCGGCTTGGCTAAGCTCTTGCCCGGCTTGGTTATTAAAGACGTTTGGCACGACTGGCCCAAAAGTTTTCCAAACGCGCCGGCCGACGCCGCGCGCTTTTTGGTAGGCGCCGGGGTGGAGCGGATAAAGCGCCGTGCCAAAGTATTGATAATAGAGCTTTCCAGCGGATATTCTCTGGTAATCCACCTAAAAATGACCGGCCAGCTGGTTTACAAAGGCAAAAAAAGCTTTGCCGCCGGCCACCCCAGCGACAGCTTGGTCGGCAAACTGCCGGATAAAAGCACGCGGGTGATTCTGGATTTTACCGACGGAAGTAAGCTGTACTTTAATGACCAGCGCAAATTCGGCTGGATGCGGCTGATTCCGACCGCCGAAGTGCCGCTGATTAATTTTATGCAAACCGTCGGTCCCGAACCGCTGGACGATGAATTTACAGTAGACAGGTTCATAGAACGGCTGATGGCCCGGCCAAACAGCCCGATCAAAGCCGTACTTCTGGACCAAAAGGTCCTGGCCGGCGTCGGTAATATTTACGCTGACGAATCGCTCTGGGGTGCAAAGATCCACCCGGCCGCGCCGGTGAACCGCGTGCCGCGGACAAAGCTGGTGGTTCTGCACCAAACGCTGCGCGACGTGCTTAAGCAGAGCATCCAAAACGGCGGCAGTACAGATAAGAATTATGTAAATGCTGAAGGCAAGAAGGGCAGCTACCTGAGCATCGCCAGCGTATTTCGCAAACAAGGCCAGCCGTGCCCGCGCTGCGGAACCGAAATTATAAAAATCCGGGTGGCCGGCCGCGGCACCCATATATGCCCAAAAGAACAAAGGGAGCCGAAGTGATTACTACGCTAACCGGCAGTAATACATTCGCCTTGAGGCAGAAACTAAATGAGCTGGTTGCGCGGTTTGTCAAAAGCCATGGCGAGTTAGCGCTGGAACGATTTGACGCCGAAGAGACCGAAGCCGATGCCATAATTGAATCAATCCAGGCGCTGCCTTTCCTGTCCGTGGGCAAAATGGTGGTGGTCAGGAACGGCAGCGCCAATAAAACCTTTGCCGAGCGGATTGAACAAACCATTAGCTCAATCCCAGATACCACGGACGTAATTTTTTACGAACCACAGCTGGATAAACGAACCGCTTATTTTAAGGTGTTAAATAAGCAGACAACGTTCGAAGAGTTTAATGATTTGGACAGGCCGGCGCTGGCGCGCTGGCTGGCGGCTGAGGCCAAAAACCAGGGCGCCGAGCTTACCCCAGCGGATGCCGTTTTTATGGTAGAGCGGCTGGGTGAAAACCAACAAATGCTTTATAACGAGCTTTACAAGCTGGCCACCTACGATAAGCAAATCAGCCGCGCGAATATTGAGCTTCTGACCGAGCCGGCGCCGCAAAGCAAAGTCTTCGATTTACTGGATGCCGCTTTTGGCGGCCACAAGCAGCGCGCACTGCATTTATACGAAGACCAGCGCGCCCAGAAGGTTGAACCCCAGGTAATTCTGGGCATGATCGGCTGGCAGCTTCAGCTGCTGGCGCTAATAAAACTTAGCAACGGCAGGCAGGCGGGGCAGATAGCCAAAGACGCCGGAACGAAGCCATACCCGGTAGAAAAAGCTTCGCGGCTGGCAGCAAATATCAGCGCCGAACAGCTTAGGCGGCTGGCGGATGAGGCGCTGGATATCGATATAAAAGGCAAGAGTACCAATATAGACCTGGACGAAGCGCTAAAAACTTTTATCACTACCCTATAAAAAGCGAATGCCCCGCCGTCATAAAGACGGCGGGGCTGGTGTTCCTTGGTGCTGGCTATGAGCCAGCGGCTGTCCCAAGCAATGAAGGCAGCAAGTCCGAGGCCCCAGAGGGCAGCGATGCGAACAGGCGTTTTCATCATGCTTGGCGCCGCCGTCCGAAGACGGCGGCAGATGTCGCGAGCGTCAGACCGATGGCGCTGATGGTGAGGGCCGCCATTGTGCCAGGCTTGCCCCATTGGAGCGACATGAGCGCCACTGCGGCCGCGCAAATCAACATGGTGTTGGCGATGAGCTTCATCGCTTCTACCAGCCCTTAGGACTCGCGCCGCCAACCGCTTGGCGTAGCAGCCGTCCCAGATGACCGGCCGCGATATGCAGAGTCATGATGCCGACACCGATTTTCTCGGGAATCGACTCGTACTCCACATCGGGCTCGATGGGGAAGAAGTGCGGCTTTTTTGCCACAAGACACCTCCTTTGCAGGTGGTTGACTGCTAGCTGCTTCGCCTGTTGATCCAGGCAATGCCAAGGATGAATGCTAGGACTAGTCCTAGCTGGATGGTATGTGCAGTATTGGAACCCAACGAGGTTCACCTCCGTCTGACGGCTGATGTCAAGGAACGAAAAATTCTCTGGTACTTCGCTTAGGCTTACGCCTAAACTCCAGAGAACAACGCTATTTTAACATAAACATGATAAAAAAGCAATGTCCGCTGGTGTTAGGGCAGGCTAGTTACTTTTTTGAAGCGGTCTTCTTAGCGGCCGTCTTGCCCTGAGCTTGTCGAACGGGCTTTTTTGCCGCCGTTTTAGCGCTAGCCTTCGGCTTTTTGGCCGCGGCTTTTGGTTTAACCGCCTTGGTGGCTGACGGCTTCATACCGGCGGCTTTGGCCTGTTTTGCCATTCTGGATTTGAAACGTGCTGCCTTGTTCTTGTGCGTAATATCTTTCTTAACGGCAACATCCAGCGCGCTGACGGCAGCGGCCTGTGCTTTGGCCACCTCGGCGGGTTTGCCGCTTTGCAACGCGGCGGCGAACGCTTTCAGCGATTCACGCACCTGGCGCTTTGTATGCAGGTTGCGCGACCGCGCCTTAGCGGCCACCTTTACTCTTTTTCTGGCGGATTTGATAATCGGCATAAATACAAGGTAATAGGTTACATGCTATAGGTGTTAGAAGTCAAGCGGTCACGGTACTATGAGCAACCCTTTTTGAGCAACACTCGAGCTAACCGAGCGAGAGGCAAGCGAAACTAAAGGCGAATCGAGGACGAGCTTTGCTGCGCCCGGAGATTCCCTTTTGGTGAGCGCGGGCTCGACCGTCGCGTTAGCGAATGTGTTGCGAGAAAACGGGTTGCGAAGCCATTCCCCTTATGTTACTCTGTTCGCTAGAAGTCACCTCACAAAAACTTCTCTAAAAAACAAAAATGGACCAGGCGGCCGCCAAACAGCAAGTAATTGAGCGATTAAAGCAGGCCAATAACGTATTGGTTACTGTCGCTAACAACCCCACTGTAGACCAGCTGGCGGCTTGTATCGGCATGACGCTGTTCTTAAACAAGCTTGAGAAGCATGCTACAGCCGTATATTCGGGCAAAACTCCGCCGGCCATCGAATTCCTGCAGCCCGAAAAGACCATCGAGCACAACACTGACAGCCTGCGCGATTTTATAATCAGCCTGGATAAGGCAAAAGCGGACAAACTGCGATACAAGGTAGAAGACAAGTTCGTCCGCATTTATATAACCCCTTACCGTACCAGCATCAGCCAAAAGGACCTGGTTTTCAGCGAGGGCGACTTTAACGTAGACGTGGTGCTGGCGCTTGGCGTCCGCGACAAAGCCCAGCTGGACGCCGCTATCACCCAGCACGGGCGGATTCTGCATGACGCCTCGGTAGTTTCGGTAAACCCCGGCGCCGCCAAAGCCCCCGATATCGGGCAGATTAACTGGCAGGAGCCAACCGCCAGCAGCTTGTCCGAGATGCTGGTGAGTATCAGCGAGGCCTTCGGTACCGGCCTGATAGACAGCCAGATGGCTACTTCATTCCTCACCGGTATCGTGGCCGAAACACAGAGGTTCTCAAACGCCAAGACTTCTCCCAAAGTAATGACTATGGCCGCCCAGCTGATGGCCGCCGGCGCCAACCAGCAGCTGATTGTCAGCAAGCTGGAACCGCCGCCTCCGCCTGAGGCCGCCAAACCCGTCGCCGCGCCGCCGCCTCCAAAATCACCTTCTTCTGACACTTTGCGGGTTTCGCATGATTCCGGCCAGCAGGACGGGCCTGAAGTAGAGGTAAAACCTGACGAAATTCGCATCGATGCCGAAGGCAATATAGTTGGCAAAACCCAGCCCGCGCCGCCGCTACCGCCGCCTCCGCAGATGCCGGTTCCCGTACCGGCCGCGACCCAGGAACCGCCGCCATCGCCGCCAGCCGCGCCGCCAGTTCCGCCTGCGCCGCCGATGGCGTACGAGTCTTTGCAAAGTGAACCGCCGCCAGCCGCCGCGCAACCCCAAACACCTCCGGAAGTCCAACAGCCGGAGCATGAGAGTGTCGGTTTGCCAGGCCCTAGGGCAAGGTTAGACATTGCATCGCCGGTTCCGGCGCCGCATGAACTTTTAGATCCGCTGGACCATCGGCCATCTATAAGCCCGCCGTTCTCGGCTGATACCCAGCCGCAGTGGTACGACCCGGAAAATTCCACGCCGGTAGACCCTTTGAGCGATGCTGCCAGGCCCAACGACGCGATTATTCACCAGGAGTACGAAAAACCGGAACAAGAGAAGGCGCAGCCGCAGGTAGCGGAACCGGCGCTTCCGCCCGCGCCGCCCGCTCCGGCCCCTAGCCCGGAGCCAATCAAGAACATCCAGCCGCCGGATCAGACAACCCCTACCTTCCCGACACCTGTCGCCGACACCGCCCGCGAAGCGGTTAATGCCGCGCTGGCGGCCGCCCCGTTCAATCCGGCTGCCGAAGGGCCAATCAAGGCGCTGAACTCCCAGCCGCTGCCCGAATCACCGCCGCCTGATGCGTCCAGCGGTACGGTATTAAGCCAGACACCGCCCGAAAAACCGGCAGAAAACATCGTGGAACGCCCCGCGCCGCCGCCGGTACCGCCGCCATTAAAACTGGATTCGGGAATCGTTATTCCCACCACCGCCGGACCGGCTAATAAAACTTAGTGGATGGATTATTACTTGTTGATAAGCCGGCTGGGTGGACTTCGCATGATGTTGTTGCCCGTATACGCTCGAATATCCGCGCGCAAAACGGCCAAAAAACCAAAGTAGGGCATACCGGCACGTTAGATCCTTTCGCTACCGGTTTATTAGTGCTGGTCATCGGCGGTTACACCAAAAAAGCGGCGGAATTCAGCAAGATGGATAAAACGTATGAGGCCGAAATAACCCTTGGCGCAATCAGTACTACCGGCGATATAGAGGGTGAAATCACGCCAAAGAGTGGACAAAAGCCCTCAAAAATGGCCCTGCAAGCTATTTTGAGCCGTTTTGAGGGCGAAATCAGCCAAACGCCCCATAAATACAGCGCCGTAAAAGTCGGCGGCCAGAGGGCCTATAAATTGGCCCGGCAAGGCAAAGATGTGAAATTGGAGCCCAGAGAAGTTACCATCTACCAACTACAAATTACCAACTACCTATACCCGAAGCTGTTTATAAATGCGAGGGTATCAAGCGGTACTTATATCCGTTCGCTTGCCGAAGACATCGGTGAAGCTCTCGGCACCGGCGCCTATCTGTCGGCCCTCCGCCGCACCGCTGTCGGTAAATTCAAAGTGGCAAGCTCATTGCAAATTGACGACATACAGCTAGACAAAATTAAGAGCGCTATCAAAACCGGGTAGTTGCAAAAACACCTCTGATGTGCTAGTATGACCCCTGAATGATAACCAGTGAGAAAAAGGCCGGGATCGCCAAAGACCTCGGCAAGGCTAAAGGTGACACCGGCTCTTCCGCCGTGCAGGTGGGAATTATGACCGCTCGGATAGCCGAGCTGACCGACCACCTAAAGGCACATAAACATGACTTCGCCGCCCGCCGGGCGCTGCTGCAGTTGGTCGGCAAGCGAAAACGCCTGCTTAAGTACATCGCCGAACAAAGCGGCGAAGATTACCTGGCGTTAATCAAAAAACTGGGTATCAGGCGCTAGTTCGTTAATTAATTGGGTGATAGAGCACAGTCCGCTGAGCAATAGCGGGTTGGACCTTGTCACCCAGAAAGGTGAGTTAAATATATGGCTCAGACCATAAACCCGTTCGGCAAAAAAATCATCAAAGTCCAAACTGAATTCTGCGGCCAGCCGCTGACGCTTGAAGTCCACAGGGTCGGTTTCCGTACCAGCGCTTCGGTGCTCGCCAGTTACGGCGACACAGTAGTGTTAGGCACCGCCATGGTCAGCCCCGAATCCGTAAAGGGCATGGATTATTTCCCCTTGAGCATCGATTACGAAGAGAAGTTTTACGCTGCAGGCAAGATCAGCGGCAGCCGCTTTATAAAGCGCGAAGGCCGCCCTAGTGACGAGGCAGTCCTGATAGGCCGCCTGATAGACCGGCCTATCAGGCCGCTTTGGCCCAAGGGCTACCGCCATGAAGTGCAAGGTGTTGCCACCGTTTTAAGCATGGATCCTAATTTCCGCCCGGACTCAATCGCCATGATTGCCATGAGCGCCGCCTTTATGCTCACCGGCGTGCCTTTTGAAGGCCCGGTAGCCGGCGTGCGTGTCGGCCTTAAAGACGGCAAGCCGCAGGCTTTCCTTCCCGCCAAAGAGCTGGAAGAAGGCGAATTGGACCTGGTGGTTGCCGGTACCAAAGACGCCATCATGATGGTGGAAGCCGGCGCCCGGGAGGTAACAGAGGCCCAGATAGTGGAAGCCATGCAGTACGCGCACAAAGCAATCCAGCCGGCAGTCGCCCTTCAGGAAGAGTTGGCTAAAAAAATCGGTGTAACCCCGCAGGAATACCAGCTGGTATTGCCAGATGAACAGATCCAAAAGGATGTTAATGCATGGGTAGATGGCAAGATGGGCAAAGCCCTGCGCGCTCCGTACCCGGAACGCAACGACCTGGTATCGGACCTAAGGCACAAGATGCACGAGCAATTCCGCCAAAAACTTGGCGAAGAGGAGTTTGACGCGGTAAAAGCCGAATACGACGAGGCCTTCGACATGGCCGTCCACAAAGACGTCCGTAAAGGAATACTGGAAGAAAACGTCCGCCCCGACGGCCGCAAACTCACAGAAATCCGCCCGCTTTCCAGCGAAGTCGGCTTTTTGCCGCGGGCGCACGGCAGCAGTTTGTTCACAAGAGGCGTTACGCAGGCGATGAACGTCGTCACGCTGGCGCCGCTCAGCTATGCCCAGCTGGTTGACACCATGGAAAGCGAACACCAACGCCGTTACATGCACCACTACAACGCCCCCGGTTATACAGTCGGCGAAGTCCGCCGGCTAGGTTCGCCCGGCCGCCGCGAAATCGGCCATGGTTATCTGGCGGAGCGCGCGCTGATACCCGTCCTGCCGGAAGAAAACGATTTTCCGTATACCATCCGCTCGGTCACCGAGATTATGAGCCAAAACGGCAGTACCAGCATGGCCGCCACCTGCAGCTCCTGCATGGCGCTTATGGATGCCGGAGTACCAATAAAAGCGCCGGTTTCCGGTATCGCCATGGGTTTGATGACCGACGGCAAAAAATCGGTAATCATGTCCGATATAGCCGATGCCGAAGATTTTGCCGGCGATATGGACTTTAAAGTAGCCGGTACCAGCAAGGGCATAACCGCCCTGCAGATGGACATGAAGGTCCACGGCTTGCCGGTAGAGACCCTTAACAAAGCTCTGCAGCAGGCCAAAGACGGCCGGGCCGAAATCCTTAAGCACATGCTCAGCACCATTCCGGCCGCCAAAGGCCAGATGAGCCCCTACGCGCCAAGGGTGGAAGCCATCCAGATTAACCCCGAGAAAATCCGCGAAGTAATCGGCAAGGGCGGCGAGACCATCAACAAGATAATCGCCGAGACAGGCACCGAGATAGACATCAAGGACGACGGCACCGTTATGATTGCCAGTCCCGACCAGAAGAGTATTGAAGCCGCCATCCAGTTTATCCGAACGCTGACAGCCGAGCCCGAAGTTGGTAAAATATATGAAAACTGCCGCGTAGTTTCGGTTCTGGATTTTGGCGCGTTCGTAGAGATACTGCCCGGTAAGGAAGGCTTAGTGCACGTATCAGAAATGGCCGAAGAGAGGGTTAACAAACCAAGCGACGTCGTCAGCGAAGGCGACAAGGTCACCGTCAAACTGGTGGCAGTAGACGACCGCGGCCGGCTGCAGCTTTCGATGAAAGCCGCCGCCCGCGAGCAAAAGGATAAGAAGGCATAGATGGCTAAACAGACCGAGGAACAAAAACTGATGCGCCAGTGGTGGATGCGCTTTTTGTTGGCCGCAATTTTCCTGGGTTTGAGCTACGGCTTCTTTTATCTGGCGACTGACAGCGGGTCGCTATGGCAATACGCCGTCTGCGTCCTGTTTCTGCTGTGGGCTCTCAAGTACGTCGTACGCGGCGCGCGGCTGGCCATCGGCCGCTAAATATGAGTAAAGCAAGCAAGCAAACCCAACTGGATAAAATCAAGGAGGAGATCATCAAACGTAACGTCTGCCCGGAATTGGCCCGCGGCGCCACCCAGCTGGTGTTCGGCGACGGCAATCCGGCTGCCGATGTGGTTTTTATTGGCGAGGCGCCGGGCAAGAGCGAGGACGAGCAAGGCCTGCCGTTCGTCGGCGCTGCCGGCAAGTTCCTTAACGAGATGCTGGAGTCAACCGGCATGAAGCGCGCGGAGGTCTATATAACCAACATCGTAAAGTACCGCCCTCCTGGCAACCGCGACCCGCTGCCGGAAGAAAAAGCCGAGTTTTTACCCTTCCTTAAAAAACAGCTCGATGTCATCAAGCCCAAACTGATTGTGACTCTTGGCCGCCATAGCATGGAAGTGCTGCTGCCGCCCGGGCTCAGAATCAGCCAAGTCCATGGGCAGCCTAAGCGCTACAACGGCCGGGTTTATCTGCCGTTGTTCCACCCGGCCGCGGCCCTTTACAACGGCGGCATGCGCCAAGCGCTAATGGACGACTTCGCCCGCATACCTGCGGTGCTGTCCAAAATTTAATTTGTTTATCAATATTATTCTTTAAAAAATTTGAAAGGAAAATATGACTCCAAAAAATAACCAACCTAACCAAAAGCCGCGCAACGGCAGCCGCAAGATTTCACGCGGCCAAGCGCTGCGCGCCCAAAAACAAGCCGTCAGCGACGCCAACCGCATCGCCAACCAGTACCTTGATGCCTCGGCCAAAGCGGTGGACAAGCCGAAGCGCCGCGCCAACAAAATAGACGATACCCCCAAGCTTAAAATTATCGGCTTGGGCGGCATGGACGGCGGCGGTTCAAAAAACATGATTGTCATTGAATACCAGAACGATGCCATCGTCATAGATTGCGGCAACGATCTGGGCGTGGATTTGCCGGGAATCAACTACGGCATAGCAGATACCACTTATCTGGATAGCATCAAGAATAAGATCCGCGGCTTCGTGATTACGCACGGCCACCTGGACCACATAGGCGGCCTGCCGCACATCCTGCCCAAGTACAGCGTACCGGTTTACGGCAGCCGGTTCACTATCGGCCGCGTGGAAGAGATATTCGAAAACTTCGGTTCGCCGCTGCCCGAGGGCTTCGAGCTGAAAACCGTCGTCATGAACGAAACCACCCACGAACGGCTAAAAATCGGCGCGTTCTTCGTGGAGCTTATCCGCGTGACGCACTCAATCCCTGGCAGTACATCTATTGTCATTGACACCCCTGTTGGGCGAATCATAGACACCGGCGACTTCCGCTTCGACCCAAATCCGCTGGACCACGAAAAAACCGACATGGAACGATTCCAGGAGCTGGCAAAAGAAGGCGTCCTGGCGCTGCTAAGCGAAAGCACCACCACCGAACGCCCCGGCCGCACGCCATCGGAATCAACTATCGAGCAAAGTTTCGTAGATATAATGGACGCCGCCCCGGGCAGGATATTCATCGGCCTCTTCAGCACCAACATGAACCGCGTACAGATGCTGGTGAATGCAGCTGTTCACCACGGGCGCAAAATCGCCATAGACGGCCGCAGCATGATAAGCACAGTGGAAATGGCGGTGCGCAACGGTTACATGAAGATCCCAAAAGGCACCTTCGTGCCAATCGCCTCGGTTGGCAACCATCCCGATTCCAAAGTGGTGGTAGTCTGCACCGGTTCGCAGGGCGAACCCAACTCGGCGCTTCAGCGCATGAGCATGGGCGACCACAAGCACGTACAGCTCAAAGAGCAGGATACGGTTATCCTGTCCAGCACGCCTATCCCGTACACCGGCAACGACGCGCTTATCCGTTCAATGGTGGACGACCTGCTTAAAAAAGGCGTGCACGTTTTTAGGCACGAGACCCACGAAGTGGATAACTGCGGGCCGTTGCACGTATCAGGCCACGGCAGCCAGGACGAGTACCGCGAGATGATAGAGATGCTAAAACCCAAATACTTCATCCCGGTTTACGGCGACTACACCGCCAAGAAGTACCACATTGATTTGGCAATTGAAGCCGGCATGCCGCGGGCCAGCTGCCTTAACGCCGGTAACGGCGATGTAATCGCCATCGGCCCGGAAAAGATGGAAGTGGACGGCCAAGTGCCGCATGGCACCATCTTGGTAGACCAGACCGGCGCCATTGTAAGCACGGTGGTAGTTAAAGACCGCGTTCTTCTTAGCGAAGAAGGCATGGTGACGGTTGTGCTGACTATAGATAAGAAGTCGGGCCAGCTGCTTACCAGCCCTGATATCATCAGCCGCGGCTTCATCTACATGAAGGAGAACGAAGAGCTGATGAGCGCTTTACGCAACGAACTGCGCCGGGCAGTTACCCAGCGTTATCGGCGCGTAGACCTGGACAGGTTCAAGTCCGAGTTAAAAGACTACGTCACGCACTTCCTCTACGAGCAAACCCAGCGCAGCCCGATAGTCATTCCGGTAGTCAATATCATCGGCGGCCGCCCGGAAAAACAGGGGACGGTTACAGCTACCAACGGCGAGGACAAACCGGCCAAAAGCCCCGAAGAAGTCGCTTTGGAACAGCAGCGGCGGTTCGCCCAGATGCGCCAGCGTCTGCTCAACCAGGACGCCCGCGTCGACTAAAAATCCTTGCCCCGCACTAAAACCTGAGCGGAGTAGTCTGTAATCAGATTATGAAGCATCATGGTTTTAGTGCGGGGTTGACATCGCTAGAAGCGGGGAGTATACCAAAGTCAGGAGTTGGTCTTATAAATAAAAAGGCCTAAGTAAAGTTATGAGCAGCAAAGAACTGGCTAGTCCTCTAGATACAGCATCTGATGAGGTTGTGGAGAGGCAGTTACAAACCTATCGGGAATATCAAGTAAACAGTTTATTAGACGGTTTTGTAGAAATCGATGGTATTGAACACGACCAGGACCACCCGGACTTAGATGCCACTTTAGGTTTTAAGAGGATCGGCGAAGTTGCTGCGCTGAGAGTAGTTGTTGTTCCGGTAGATATAGACAAAGACCCCTGGAAACTGGATTTGTCAGCAAAGGATGACCCCCAAGAAGTGTTACACCACCCGTATTACTACGGAACGCAAAGGGATGCCGTTCCGGAGTCCAGCATGCTCGACTCGCAGCAAGCCGCCTGACAATTGACAGCTTAAGCATTATTGTGTTATAATAACTACAACATTACCTGCAAGGTAATGCTTAAGGTATAATTTAACTATTCGAATGGCTAAAAAAAGAAAGTCTAAAAAAACTAAAAAAGCCGAGGAAGTTCAGTCTTCCGGCTTTTGGCGCGGCGTCGGCGCTATAGCGCTGATTATCATCGGCATCGTGCTGGGATTCGGCAGTTTTATAAACGCGCCTATACCGCGCGGGCTTTGGGATGGCACCTGGGACTTGTTCGGCCTGGCTACAATACTTATACCGTTCCTGCTGGTGTATCTGGGTGCGCTTAAATTTTTGAGCGAAGACGGCCAGATACCGCTTAGCAAGATGGCCGGCACGGTCGGCCTGGCGGTATTTGCCGCCGGCCTGTTCCATACCACCGGCGAACACGGCGGCAGTATCGGCAAGGGAATCGGCGATGTGCTTATTAACGCCCTCGGCCAGTTCCTAGCCACCGTTATATTTATTGCCCTGACGATGTTCGCCGCTTTCTTCACCTTTAAAATCGACCCCAAGATATTGCTTAAACTGGGCGGGGTCTTCAAAACCGAACCAAAAGAGGCCGGCGATGAAGACTTGGCCAGCTTAAAATCAAAGATGTCGCCCTTCCAGCTTAACGAAGGCGTGCCGGTGGAACACCATGCCGCCAAAGCCGGCCGTATGGCGTCTTTGCGCAACACCGCAGAAAAGATGGCGCCCGACCAGAACCACGCCGCTCTGACTACCGCCGCCGATCCCGACTGGAAGTTCCCGCCGTTAACACTGCTGTCCGATAAGCAAGATAAAGCTGACGCCGGCGACGTGACCGGCAACGCCGAGATGATTAAAGACACCTTCGCTAATTTCAATATAGACGTGGCGGTAGAGGGCGCCAACGTCGGACCGCGCGTAACGCAGTACACTCTAAAACCGCCAACAGGGGTCAAGCTGTCCCGTCTGACGGCATTGGAAAACAACCTGGCGCTCGACCTCGCCGCCCGCAGTATCCGCATGGAAGCGCCCATCCCCGGCAAACGCGCCGTGGGCATAGAGGTTCCTAATGTCAAACCGGCAACAGTATCCATCCACGGGCTGATGTCCAGCCAGCAGTGGCACGACATCAAAAGCCCTCTGCCCATCGCTATCGGCAAGGATATATCAGGTAACCCAGTGCTGGCGGACTTGGATAAGATGCCCCACCTGCTGATTGCCGGCCAGACCGGCTCCGGTAAATCGGTAATGATAAACACGCTTCTTACCAGCTTGCTTTACCGTAACAGCCCGTCCGAGCTCAAACTGATACTCGTTGATCCCAAACAGGTAGAGATGAACCTTTACGATAACATCCCGCATCTGTTAAGCCCGGTAATCCACGAGCCCGAAAAGTGCATCAGCGCGCTTAAGTGGGCGGTGGCCGAGATGGAGCGGCGGCTGCGGGCATTCCGCGAAGAAGGCAAGCGTAACATCGCCGAATACAACAGCATCAAAAAAGAAGAGGGGATGCCGTACATCGTAATCGTAATAGACGAGCTGGCCGACCTGATGATGATGGCCGCCCGCGATGTAGAAGCCCTGATAGTCCGCATCGCCCAGAAAGCCCGGGCGGCCGGAATACACCTGGTAATCGCCACCCAGCGTCCCAGCGTAGACGTTATAACCGGCCTGATTAAGGCCAATGTTCCGGGGCGCATCGCTTTCACTGTCGTAAGCCAGGTAGACAGCCGCACCATCATAGACGGCGCCGGCGCCGAAAAACTATTAGGCAGCGGCGATATGCTGTTCAACATACCGGAATTCAACAAGCCCATACGTGTGCAGGGCGCCATGACCACTGATACCGAGACCAATAAAGTCTGTAGTTTCTTGCGCGACCAGCGCCAACCGACTTACGACGAGGAAGTTGTAAGCCAGCCGGTACAGCTGACGGGCAAAGCCGCCACGGTAATGAGCAGCGGCGACAGCGGCGACGATCCGCAGTGGAAAGAAGCCGTGGAAGTGATTGTTACCAGCGGCAAGGCCAGCACCAGCCTACTGCAGCGCAAGCTTCGCATCGGTTACGGCCGGGCCTCACGGCTGATAGACATGATGGAAGAGCAAGGCATCATCGGCCCGGCCGATGGCGCCAAACCGCGCCAGGTACTGGTACGCAGCCTGGACGAGGTATTCGGCGGCGAGGAAGAAGGCGAGCCGGTAGCGGCAGGCCACACAGAGGGCGACGTCTACGACGATATGCCCGATGACGACGAGCAATAGTACTCCTTAGGGTATTGCTTTTTTAAACCTTTTATGGTAATATATGCCTCGCTGCGCCAATGTGAGGTGCAGAGAACGTTGATTTATCATTACTCCTATCCCTTTGAAGGGAGAGTGCCCCCATGAAGGGTAAGCTGTCAGTCATCACGATGCTTTCGGTGTTAGCCGTTCTGGCATTTGCGGTCATCGCAAGCGCCGGCAACGGCAATCCGCCCAACGGCGCGGGAGGCAATCCGCCTTCCGGCCCGGGCAATATCTGCCAGCCCGGCTACCACGGCGAACCTGCCGGTTCCAACAACTGCGTCCACAACGGCGATGGCGCCGGCAACTGCGACCAGAACCAGAGCAACAACACCGGCCATGGCGCCGGCAACGGCGGCAATGACTACGGCAACGGCCACAAGCCGGGATGCGGCGGCGAGAATCCGCCCCCGCCTCCGCCACCGCAGGGCAACTGCCCCGACGGCTACTCGCAGGACAAGGACAGCACGCCTCAGGTTCTGCTGTGCACCCGCACAGTGACCGTCACCAACACCGTGACAAACACGGTCGAGGTGCCGGGCCCGACCCAGACCGTCTACCAGACGGTTTATGGCAACCCGCAGTGCCCCGTCGGTACGACAGAGATGTCCCGCGGCGAGGGTTCTGTAGTCTGCCAGACCCCCGGTCCCGAGCGGATAGTCCAGCAAATCGTCCAGAAGACCCGCATCGTCTACGGCAAGCCCAGGTGCCCCAAGAGCTTCAAGAAAGTGAAGTCAGGTAAGGGCTGGGTTGCCTGCACCAAGACCGTGGTCCGGCACAAGACCAAGACCGTGGTCAAGTACAAGGTGCGGGTCGTCAAGGCGGCTAAGCCGGCGTACACCAGATGAACCGGCGGGCTGCCGCCGTGGCGCTAGCCGCCGTGGCAGCCGCGCTGTCACTAGCAGCTAACGCCCCGGCAAACCCGGGAACCGGAACGCGCTTCGGCAGTGTTTTGATTCCCGCCATCCACCTCAGCATGCCTCTGTTCGAAGGCGAGGCGAAGATGTGCGATGGCGCCGAAACTTACGCCCTGGACAGGGGCGTGGCGCACTACCCGTGCTCGGCTTTCCCCTGGGAAATCGGTACGGTGTTCATCGCCGGGCACCGCACCACGCATGTGGCGCCGTTCCGGCATCTGAACCAACTCAAGAAGGGATACGTAATCAGCGTACGGACGCGAAGGGGAACCTTCGTCTATTCGGTCAGCCGGATGGAAATCGTCCGTCCGTGGATGAGCTTCAACCCCGAAGTTCCCGGACGGCTCATGCTGTCCACCTGCTATCCGGCTGGAAGCGACGCTTACCGGCTGGTTGTCTTTGCCAAACTGGTAAAGACCCCGAAAGGAGTGTGATATACATCGCCCCCGGGCCAATCGGCTCGGGGGCGTCTTCATTTATAAACATGGGTGTGGAGCGAGCCCGGACTTGCGTCCGGGGCTCACTCCGTTGCGATCTTCGAAAGATACAGGCGGCCAAGCAGAATCTTGTTGAACAAGAATGTCCCTGCCGCCATGGCGGCACCGATGAGCGAACTCAGCGTTAAGTACTGCCATTGGGCTTCCCAGCCCAGGACGCCGGTGCAGATAGAAAGCGCACCGTGCCCAAGCACGAACTTGGTGACGTAGGCCGCGGTCCACAAACCGCCGACGTAAGACATCAAGCTGACATCCTGGCGGTTCCACAAATAGCGGTGAGCCAGGAAGGTCAGAGCGAACATCGGCAGGGTGGGGACGAACTGGGCGTAAGCGGGCTGAAGCCCGCATCCGTCTACGGCCGCTAGCAGCATCGCTTTGCCGATAAGGCCGAGCGTAGCGGTTACAGCCGCAAACTTGACGGCCAGCCAGGGGTCCTCCGCCAGGAGGTCCCAAAGCTTCTTACACATGTGTCGCAAGGGGGCCTCCTCTCGCAAGTTGTCGAAGATCTGCGCTAACAGTACGCCTAAAATTGTGGTATAGCAATAATATTTTGTCCTTGCATAAAAACCTCGTGCTTTTTACTATGTAGCTAGGATGGAAATAAAAATGGTGAGAAAAGGTGTATGTGCAGAAGCAGACTAGCCGCTATCTTCGCCTTTGGGCCGGCCGTCGTGCCTTTGTCCGCGCTTAACAGCGCGGATTTTTGTTTCAAGAGGGGGTTGATATGCCCATAGCGGAAAGGTTGCCGGCAAACCGGCCTGCTCAACCCGAAATTCTGGGCAAAATACTCGAATACTCGATTGAAGAAACCAGGGATAATATAGGCTTGGAGCCAGTCTATGGCTTACAAGACCACCTAAAATATTCGCTCAAGGATCGCCATGAGTGGCTGAATAGGGGTCTTACGGCTGCCAATATAGCCGAGCGGTATCACAGCGAACTGATCACCGACGAGCAGCACTTAACCCGCCAAGAGCGTTCGAACTTAGCATTATCACGATTATATCTAAGTAATATCAGTGCGTTAGGGCATCTTAGGCAGCTCACACACGCCAGGTTCTGGCTGAACAAAAAGGACCCGGCTTTTCAAGAAAGCAAGGTTTCATATCTCGAAGCTCGCAAAGTAGCTCAAGACGACGTAGACAACTACTTTAGGCAGTTTGAGCATGTGGCAGCTCCTGTGCGAAATGAGACGCTCATAGACGTAGCAAATATGGCGCGACTGCTTGTCAGTAACAACGAATGGGTAAGTGCTGAAACCGATACTTATACTCATCAGTTCATCGGCAGTATATTGTCCGAGCGGCTGGTTAAGGTTAGTTTGCAGAAATACGTAAACCCTGAAGCGCGTTATGGTACAGCCGAGGAGGATAGCAGTCCTACTAAAGCCGATGTAGTTTTACCTCTCCCGCAAGGTGATATGCATGTTCAGGTTAAAATGAAGTGGATGGAGCCTACGGAAATGGAAATTAAACCCAAACCGAAGCGGATGCACGTAATTGTGCCGATGCATGCCATAAGAGGCGGTTTAACCAAAGTTGAGCACAGGCGGCTAAAGAGCTCGATCCGTGAAAGGCTCGCAGAATTAGCAATTCAGAGTTTACAAACAGAGGTAGATGGGGTAGAATTAGCCGCGTAAACAACTAATTCAGGTCAGCGCGACTTTAGGCGGCTGGCCCTAGGCCAAAGGAAGGAGTCGTATTTGAATCAATACGAAGTGGCGGTGCTTTACCATCCCGATTTAGAGATAGATTTGGAAAAAGCATCCAGCAAAGTAGAAAAAATTATCACCGATAACGGCGGTAAGATAACCAAAACCGATAACTGGGGCCGCCGCAAGCTGGCGTATCCCATAGATAAACAGGAATTTGCTGTTTACGTGTTTTATACCGTAGACATGCCGGCCGAAAGCATCCAGAAGGTGGAGCAGACGTTCAACATCACCGATGAAATAATCCGCTTCTTGATAACCCGGCCGGACCTTAAGGCGATTGCCAAGGCCGAAGCGCTTAGGGCAGAAAAAGCTAAAAAGGCCGCCGAACGCAGCGAAAACGAAGACGACGAAGAAGAAACCCAGGAAGAGTAAAATAGGCATAGACCAGGAGATTTAAGATGGCGAGAAGTTTTAACCAAGTGATTTTGATGGGCAACTTAACCCGCGACCCGGAACTGCGCACCACGCCTAACGGCACCAGCGTATGCGGCTTCAGCTTGGCGCTGAACCGCAGCTACAAGGGCGGCGATGGGCAGTGGCAGGAAGCTACCGATTTCATAGATGTGGTAGCGTGGGGCCCGCTGGGCGAACGCGTGGCGCAATACCTCAGCAAGGGGCGGGCGGCTTTAGTAAACGGCCGGCTGCAAAGCCGCAGCTGGGAGCAGGACGGCCAAAAGCGCAGCAAAGTGGAAGTAGTAGCCCAAGACGTGACGTTTCTGGGCGGCCCGGGCGCCGGTCCGGCCACCGGCAACGGCGAAGCGGAAGGCCCGGCAAATAAGCCGGCGGCCAAGAAAGATACCGCCAAAAAAGGCAAGAAAGACGAAGATGTCGTTATAGAAGACATCGGCGACGAGCCGATTAACCTGGACGACATACCGTTTTAAGGAGATTTATGGCAAAGATTTTTAAACACAAGACCGACGTAGCGTTTTTTGACTACAAGGATTTTAAGACCTTGCAGCGCTACGTTAACCAGTACGGGCAGATTGAGCCGCGAAAAAAGACCGGCCTGACTGAAAGCAAACAGCGCCAGCTGGCGCGGGCTATCAAACGTGCCCGCCATATCGCCTTGCTGCCATTCGTAACCAGCGGGTAGCAATCGATGGCCCTAAGTTTTACAGACCTCAAAAAAGGCGCCATATTCCAGATGGACGGCCAGCCGTACAGGGTACTCGAATACACCCAAAAGGTAATGGGGCGCGGCAGTTCCAAAATCACCGTTAAAATATGCAACCTGATTGACGGCAAAATAGTAGAGAAGACTTTCAAAGGTTCCGAAGATATAGCCAGCGCCGACGTTACCAGCCGCCCAGTACAGTTCCTTTACGCCGACGGCGGCCAGTACCACTTCATGGACACAGAAAACTACGAGCAGTTCGCGCTTAATGCCGCCCAGGCCGAAGATAAGAAGGGTTATTTAACTGAAGGCAGCAGTTCCACCGGCTTGTTCTTTGACGGCCGCTTAATAAGCCTTGAGCTGCCAAAGAATCTGCCGCTCAAAGTTACATACACCGAGGGCGCGGTCCGAGGCGATACTTCAAGCGCTGTCACCAAAGACGCCACCCTGGAAACCGGGCTGGTAGTAAGGGTGCCGTCTTTCATCAAACAGGGCGACCTGATATCGGTAGATACTGCTTCCGGCGCCTACCGCGAACGCGTAAAAGGATAGTTTTGCCCAAACGTAACGAGCATCTGGTCGTAATCATGGTGCAGCCGGTGCCCGAACGCGAGTTCGTGGTCTGGCCGCTGCACATAACCGTCGTGCCGTGGTTCCCTGTGAACGACGAGCTTAAGCTGGACGAAATACTGCAAAAAGTGGCATCAAGGCACCAGGCGTTCGATGTCAGCGCCGGCAAGACCCAGCAGTGGGGTAAAAAAGAATCATTCAATGTAACTTTGGTGAATGACGGCGGCAGCTTGCACCGCCTGCATTTGGACGTCTTCCATAGCCTGGAAAAAGCCGGTTATCCTATCCACCAAAAAGAATATCTTGGCGCCGAATACCAGCCGCACATCACCCAGCGCAACCGCCGCCGGCGCGAGATAGCCGATGGCGAGATAATCCCGGTAATCTCGTTCCTGCTGGTAGAGCAGTTACGCCAAAAAAAGACCGGTACAATGATAAAAAGAGCAGTTAAGGAGTACTACCTTCAATGAACCGTGCCCGATTGGACCGGATGATGGTGCAAAAAGGCCTGGCCGCTACGAGGTCGCAGGCAGAGAATTACATAAAGCTTGGCTTTGTTACGGTAGATGGCAAAACCGCTGTAAAATCCGGGCTGCCTGTAGGCGGCGATTCTAAAATCGTGTTGTCGCTAAAAGAGCAGTATGTATCGCGGGCGGCGTTAAAGCTGGAGGGCGCGGCCAGTAAATTCGGTCTGGATTTTAAAGATAAGCTGGTGTTGGACGCCGGCAGCAGCACCGGCGGCTTCACCGATTACGCGCTTAAGCACGGCGCCAGGAAGGTAATTGCCGTGGATACAGGTACGGACCAGCTGCATCCGTCGCTGCGCGGCAATCCCAGGATTGAGCTCCACGAAAACACCGACATCCGCAACTTTAAACCCGAAGATTATCCCGATATCGTGCTGGTTGATGTCAGCTTTATAAGTCTTCGCGAGGTTTTGCCGTCAATCGCGTCAATTTCCGGAAAAAATACACAAATTATCGCCTTGCTAAAACCCCAGTTTGAAGCCGGTAAAGCTTCTCTTAATAAAGGAGTGGTCAAAAACGACAAGCTGCGCCGGCAGATTATGAAAGATTTTGAATTCTGGAGCCGCGATTTGTTCGTTATTCGCGCCAAAGCCGATAGCGGCGTAGCGGGCGCGCACGGCAACGTGGAGCGGTTCTATCAGCTTAGCCTCAGAGGTGTGATGTTATAATAGTTATGGTGGTTGCCAGACCAGTCTGAAGAAATATGTCTCGCAGGGAGAGCGCCAAAAACGCTCGCCAACCTGAGGGGCTCAGACATTAAGCCTAGTCGTTCGGGATTTTTCCGGGCAGCAAGGATGGCTTACAAACTGGCAAACAGTGCAACAGGAGGGGCCCCCAACGATGTGCCCTCCGTGACCAAAGGAGGAACCTACGGTGCCAAGGAACCGCAAGGGCCTGCTTTTCGCAGCGCTTATCGCGCTGTTCGTTCTAGTGTCATCAAGCGGCGTGGCGGTGGCGAAATCAGTCGCCACACAACGCGAACAGGCGTCCACAGCCGTAAAGCTCAAGCACCTTCGCAAGAAGGAGCACAAATCCAGAAGTGTCATCAACTTCTGGCACAACAAGGGCCGGTGGGCCCTTCACCTGCGGCATGAGAATTGCTGGCAGTTGAAGGGTTACAAAGGGCGCAAGGTATGCATGCATGCCAGGCGCTCGCTCCGGCATCATAAGCGCCGGCTAGCCCGCGTGCAAGCCAGAATCGAGAAGCTCGAAGGGCCAAGCTGGTGCAGCGGATTGTCGGGAAACCGGCAGCTCGGCTGCCAAATGGCCGCAGACTACTGGGCTTCATCAAGCCAGTGGTACGCACTAGAAGAGCTGTGGACCAAAGAGTCCCACTGGCACGAATACGCAAACAACCCCACCTCTGATGCATGCGGCATCCCTCAAGCAATGAACAATTGCTCGTACGGATATGACCCGGGTACTCAGATCTCGTGGGGGCTGAACTACATCAGGAGCAGATACGGCAGTCCGGCAAGCGCATTGTCGGCGTTCTACTCCAGAAGTCCTTCCTGGTACTAAAAGAGCGGGGGCCCTGCGGCCCCCGCTCCCAAAAGCTTCTTTGGATGGCAACCACCAATTTTCAATCGCTCAACTTCCTGTATCCTAATAAAGATGATTAGAAAACTATTACTGCTGGTAATAATCGCCGTCGTTCTGGTGGGCATTTATGTTTGGCATAATAAC
>DASUJO010000002.1:0-2979 GCA_036279215.1 Saccharimonadales bacterium (SeqCode) | reverse complement strand
TTCTTTGGGGAAGTGAGTCACAAAAACCGCTTCGCACCCCTGCTCTTTCTTGGCGTGCTCGCAAATCCACCGCTCCTCATCGGGTATCAGGTCTTTTTCGTGTGTCGTGTCGGTGCCCGTGGCTTTGGTGTAAAGCTCGTGGACCTCGGCCACCGTGTAGCGTGGAAATTTTTCTTTAAGTACCAGTTCCGGAGCCTCCCAATTTTTAAGCTCTTCGGCGCACTCGCCATAGATTTTGATGAGCGCGTAATGCGTCATATCCTGCACGGTATTCAGCACGTCGTCCAGGCCGTTAATGAAACCCATTTCAATATCAAGCATGTAAACCTCGGACATATGCCGGGTGGTTGCAGATGGTTCGGCGCGGAAGGCCGGCGCTATTTCATAAACGCGCTCAAAGGCGCCGACCAGCATCTGTTTGTATAGCTGCGGGCTTTGGGCCAAAGTGGCTTCCTTGCCAAAATAATCCGTTTTAAACACTTCCGCCCCGCCTTCGGTTGCTCCTGCCAGCAACTTGGGCGTGTGGATTTCTGTAAATTCATTCTGGGTCAGGTATTCCCTAATCCGCCGGACTAAAGCGGCGCGGATTTTAAACACTTCCTGCTCTTTTAAGTTGCGAAGGCCCAAATGGCGGTAATCAAAGAGGGTGTCCAGATTCTCGTGCTTATGGCTCAGCGGCTTATCAATTTCGATGATCGGCTCGTCGGTCACCGGAACCTCCACGGTAATTCGCGGTTCATGGATTTCCGCCCCGCCGGGCGCCCGGCCTTCTTCTACTGCATCGCCTTCAACCGCCAGGACCGTCCCGATTTGCAGCGAGCGCAGTTTTTCCAGCTCGGCTTCGTCCTGAACCACCACTTGCACCACGCCGCCGCGGTCGCGCAACAATATAAAGTTAATGCCGCCTATCAGCCGCTTTTTGTGCAGCCAGCCGCGCACAAGGACTCTCTTGCCGGCATGGGATTTTACGTCCCGGGTTAAAACTCTTTCCATATCGCTGTTATTCTACCTTAGCATCCGCCAGTTGGCTATCGGCGCCGGCGGCAACCGACCTGATATCGTCATAGCGGTCAAAGCCGCTTTCCGGCGACTCGCCAAAAATCTGCCTAAGCACGTCCTCAAGCGATATCAGCCCGGTTATCTCTTCAAAATTATTAACCGCTACGAGCTGAAGCTGGCCGGATTTTATAAAGCCGTCCAGTGCGCCGCGTAAATCCTGTTCTTCGTTTATGTAATTTGCGCCCGGGTGCATTACGTCGCGTATACGGCCCTTGGATTCCAGCTTATCAAGCAGGTCGCTGATATAAAGGCAGCCGACGATTTCCGGACTGGCAGTTTTAGCCGTGTCTTTTACCACCGGGAAGCGCCCGCGGCCGGTTTGATGAAGCTCATCCATTATAATCGGGCTGATAGCTTCATCGGCGGCCACCCATTTAATGCGGCGGCGGGTCAGCATGGCGTCCCTTACTTTCTTATCACTCAACGACAGCGCCGCATATGCGGTTTTCAGGTCCGATTCTTCAAGCCGGCTGTCGCGCCGGCGGACAAGTTGTTTTAAAAGCTCAAGCAAATCTTCTTTTTCGAAAATCCCCAAAGCCGTTTGGCCGGTGGCGCTCTTATTCAGTTTTGCCGCCCGCCCCAATACCGGCTGGAACAATCCAGCCGCGGCGGCGAATAACGGCGCGATACGGGCTGCGGCCTGAAAGCGCCAGCCCGAAGTTTGCGGGCGGGCCGCGTACCATGCCAGCCAAACAGCCGCGGCGGACGCCGCCAAACCGGTTTGCCAGGCAAAGCCGAAGGCCAAGACAACCAGCCCGCCGGCCGCCAGCGCTGCCAGCAGCCGTAAAAATAATTTGGCTGAATTTCCATATGCCGCCAGCTTATAAACCGAAGCCGACTTATTATCCCTGCGGGCGCGGCGGCGCAGTTCTTTAGGCGGCAGCCCCGCCAGTACTCCGCTCAGCAACAGGCCGGCTAAAAATAACGCAAGATAAATAATCGCTAATGCCCACTGCACACTTTTATCTTACATGAACGCTTCGCGCAGGTCCGCCGTGATATCATTAGTACGAAAATTAGGAGCAAAAATGGACAAGCGATTCTTAGCCATACTGGGGGTGATAGCGGCAATATTCATAGGCATTTTTATTTTCACCCAGGGCGGGAATGACAAAGGCGCAAACAACAGCGCCGCTAAACAGGAGGCCACCAACCACGTCAAAGGCCAGAACGCCAAAAATGTCACTTTGATGGAATACGGCGATTACCAGTGCCCGATTTGCGGACTTTACGAGCCGACGATTGAACAGGTTTATAACAAATACCAAAAGGATATCCAATTCCAGTTCCGTAACCTGCCGCTGGTATCAATCCACCCTAATGCTTTCGCGGCTGCCCGGGCAGCCGAAGCCGCCGGTATGCAGAATAAGTATTGGGAAATGCACGATAAGCTGTACCAGAACCAGAACTCCTGGAGCGGTTCTAATAACGCCCTAAACATTTTTAAACAGTACGCCCAGCAGATAGGGCTCGATGTTAACAAATTTACGGCCGATTACGCCAAAAAAGAAGTAAACGATGCCATAAACGCCGATTTAGCAGCTTTTGGCAAAACCGGCCAGGAACAGGCCACGCCAACGTTTTTTATCAACGGCAAATATATATCTAACACCACTTTGTCTGATGATAAGGGCACGCCCAGCGTAGATAAGTTCTCCCAGCAGCTAGACGCCGCCATCGCCGCCAGCAAATAGTTTTTGCGGCCGCGCCCGCAACCTAGCCCCTAATTTACCCTTTTTGTCATATAATCATAACTAATATGGCTAACAACAAAAATCATAAAAACAAGCTAAGCGGGCTTGTCAGCCAGATTTCCTTCCACCCGGAAAAGCGCATAGAGCTGTTTTTGGGCTTGCCGCCTGAACAGCGGGCCATATTGATATTGATGCTGACGCGCCCCATCAGGAAAGACATCCTTAA
>DASUJO010000001.1:0-17602 GCA_036279215.1 Saccharimonadales bacterium (SeqCode) | reverse complement strand
AGCGCAACCCGCTGGCCATAATCGTGGTTGGCGGCGTGATTCTGCTGGTGCTGTTCCTGATACCGTACATCGGCTTCTTTATGATGCTGGTGAGTTTCTGGATAGGTTCGGGCATGGTACTGCTGGAGCTTAAGGACCGCTACCATAAACCTCATTACAACCTGAACTAGCCGGTGCCCGCGCTTAGAATACTTACCCTAAATCTGCTTCAGGACGACTGGCTGCGCCGCGAGCGCACTGACTTAGCCTTGGAAGAAATAAAGCGGTTAAAGCCGGATGTTCTGATGCTGCAAGAAGTAGATATTAGCGGCGGCGTGCACAAAATATTTAATCGGGCGCTGCCCGGCTATAACATGCTCATCTGCCGCCGCAGCGGCATAGACAGTAGCTATGGTTCGGCGGTATTTACCAAATACAAACCGCTTGGCAGCAGACGCCTGGCATTTAGCCAAAACCGCGTGGCCCAACTGGTGCCGCTGAATATTGGCGGCAAGCGCATAAACTTTGTAAACGTACATCTGTACTTCAGCCCGTTTAAAGACCGCGCGCGGCAAGAGCAAGTTATTAAAGTATTGCGGTTTGCCGGTTCGCCGGCGGTAATCGCCGGCGACTTTAACGCCCTACCGCGCAATACATCGGTAAAAATGATGCAGCCGGAATTTGCCAGCGCGCACAAGAAAGTACACGGCCGCGAACCGGCGCGCACTTACCCCAGCCCGCTGTGGCGAGGCAAGGGCGCGCGCCATTCGCTGCGCCGCGCAGTTATTTTGCTATGGAAACTGCTGACGTTCAGGGCAAAAAAAGACTGGGCCGGCACCATCGACTACATCTTTATAAGCAAAGGCCTTAAAGCAAAAAAATGCGAAGTGGTATTCAACAAACCGGCCCACAACGACAAGAAACTTTACGCCTCAGACCACTTCGGCCTGATGGCCGACATCGAGTTTTAATACACGCTTGTGCTTGCAAGGGCGCGGGGTTATTGGGTATGGTGGCTTATATGAGCGAAAGGCCATTTGGAGTACCTGAACGCCAATTTACCGTAGAAATTGATGACGTCTTGTTAGACGAAAGCCGATGGGAAGAATTCCGCGATGAACGGCTTGAAGCTATAAGAGCCGGAGAAAAGGTATGGATGCCGCGTGCAATAAAAGGCCTAAGCAGCGGCAAAGAGCGCGGTTATGTTTTTGATTTTTACTGGCAGGTTGGGTGGAAAGGGTACGTTGATGGCAATGACAGGGACGGGTACTTTACATACAGGCCGCCAACAGAAGAAGAAAAAGACGAAATAGGACCATCGCTTGTTCTGCTAAACGTTACAGAGCCATACGAAACGCTAGGACAAGCTCAAAAAGCTTTGGAAGATTATACTAAAGAGACTTCTATCGAATAAGGAAACATTTTCTGCATGGAGAGCATAAGGCCTAAAAAAGACTTCGCGATTTCATTGGAGCTGGCGCTTAAAAACGATCAGTTGCGCGAACAGTATTTTACGGAACGCCGGCTCAGGGCGCTGGTTGGCGAAAAGGTATGGGTAGCAGACAGCTTTAAGCAATTTGAGGCACCCGAACCGGCGGCTTACAGATTTAATTTGCTGCAAGGCGCGAACGCCAGAGGCTATGTAGAAGGCGCGGACGACGCTGGCTATTTTGTATATGCCTACGTTAAAGAAAAACTCCTGGACAACCCGCTTATATATGGCCCATCAGAAGACAACACGATAGTGCCATATAAAATAAATACCGAACCAATAGAAACTATGGGGCTTGCGCAGCAGACGCTTATTGAATACCTGGAAGAAACATCGGTTTAGGATTGAATTTATGAGCGAGAAGTTTTTCGTACAGCTTAGCGAAGCTGAATATCGTGAAGGAATAAACCAAAGATTGTATCCGGAAGAAATTGAAGCAGATGCCTGGTATTGGATGCGAGAAACCTGCGATGATGCCAAAAAGCTGGGCAGTTATGCTGTAGAGGCGCTGACCTGCGTCAAATACGTAAACGCCAGTAAAGAACAAAGTGAATTGCAGCTTCAGCTGCTAGATGCCGACGGACAGCCGCTGGGCGAGGAAGTTACCGCGACATTGCTGGAAAGCGGAATTATTTACGATCCAGCAGATTTAAGCTCCGAAGGCTACTTGATTGGCTACGAAGATTATGCTGATACTTCTATTGACGGAGTTGTTGAACGCATAATGGCTCATGTTAAAAGCCCATACGAACCGCTAAAATTATGGTAATGGAAATGAGCGGCGAAATTGAAGTTTGAAGAGATTGACGACGGCGGCGCGCGCTACCGGATAACATTTGAAGGCGAAGAAATTGATGTGATTGCCGCCGCGTTTACCGAAGATATAAGTTTGTGGCTTCAAAAAGGTAATTCCAGCTCGTTTACCGAGTTTGATAAACGCCTGTCTAAATGGCGCCGCGATGAAATGGATATTAAAATCGAGCGTTTTCCCAACTACATCAGCCTGGCCGAAAAACTCGAGGATTTTCATGGCCGGACAGACGAACTTTTATTTGAAATGGCAGTAGAAAAAACCGTCCCCGAGTACTTAAAAACTCATATTTCAGACAGGCACACGCTTGGCCAAGCCGCGCTAAAGCTGGCAATAAATTTACGAGAATCCGGATATGCTGTGGCAAGGAATATGCCGGATCCGAATGATCTTGACCTTGATTCGGAACTTCATAACCTGCTGGACGACTCCGCCGGGCAGGAAGCGGCAGACCAGGAAGATTAGCGCTGGCGGTGTTTTAGGGCGTAAATACCGGCGATTACCGCGCCGATTGCTATTGCCGAAGCTGTGATGGTAGTAGCTTTATGTTCGGAAGCGATTTCTTTAGTGCGGATGTAGGCGGTTAGGTAACCCGGTTTGGAGCTGTCGCGGAAGCGGACGTCTTTGGTTCCGTGCTCGCCGTAGCCATCGCCTAAATCAATGACGGTATTTTCGCCGCCGGCCAGTTTAAGCCGGCTGTTGGCATGGCGGGCGACCGGCCGGGCCAAATCTTCGCCAAAATCCTCGCCGATAGGATTCTCGTAATTATCTAAAGACTCCGCGGAACTCATACTTTAAGTATACGCCGCGGATTATAGTTTTAGCGGTGATTGCGTCGGTAAGCCAGGTAACCGCCCATACCGGCGCCGGCGGCGGCAAGCGCCGCGCCGCCGGCCGCAATCATGACGGCGTTGCGGACCAAGTGCCGTTCGCGGCTATTTTGCGCCGGTTCTTCCGTAAGCGATACAAAAAGCTCCGGCGGCTCCGGCGGGCGGCTTGTAAGCGCCTCCCTCATCTGCGGTGATAAATATACTTCGCTGCCGATATCATCATATTCGGCATCGCGGGGCTGGCGGCTATCCATTTCTATTTCTCCCTAATTTTGGTTAAAATTATGAACTCGTTTGTATAAACTTGTCAAACAGGTTGTGGGCAGTATTTTGTAGATGGTTACTGTAAAAATGTTAGCTGAGTTAATTGCGCAGTTAACTGTATGTTATCCATTAACCGTAAACCCTTAACCGAAAACATACCGGCCATTGTTAACATAGAGGTATGAAGGATTTAGAAAAGCGGATTGCCGAAGCGGAAAGCCGGCTGCAAAAACAAGATGAGCGGCTGGGCCAAATAATAGAACTGCAAAAACCGCTGATTCACAAGCCAAGATCAGACTATTTCCGCAGCTTATGCGGCTCGATAATCAGCCAGCAAGTATCGGTTACGGCCGCCGCCACGATTTTTGGCCGGTTCGAAGCCGAAACCGGATTAAAACCGCAAAATGCCGCCGCCTTAAACGAAACACAAATTAAAACTATCGGGCTGTCGCGCCAAAAAGCCGGCTATATAAAAGATTTGGCCGCCCATTTTGTAGACAATCCCGCTGTATATAACCATTTGGGCCGGCTGGGCGACGAAGAAGTAATCGCCGACTTAACGGCGGTGAAAGGCATAGGCGAGTGGACGGCTCAGATGTTTTTGATGTTTACGCTGGTGCGGCTTGATGTGTTCGCGCCGGATGACGTTGGCATCCAGCGGGCAATGATGAAGCTCTACGGCTGGAAAACGCTGCCTAAAAAAGACCGGCTTATAAAGATTGCCGAGAGCTGGCGGCCGTACCGTACCGTCGCTTGCTGGCATTTATGGCATTCACTGGACAATACGCCTAAATAAATCGTTAATAAAATTACTACAGCTTATTTTGTTAAAGCTTAAAAACTAATGTTATAGTTAAAGTATCTAAAGGAGGGATCCGCAAATGGAGGATCAATTAAGGGGCGCTTCGCGTTCACTGGGGCTGTGGGGAATTTTATCAATTATCTTCGGAATCCTGGTTCTGGCCTGGCCGGGCATATCGCTGAAGGCATTCTTGATTGTTCTGGCGGTGTATCTGGTAGCCAGCGGTTTTGTACTGCTGGTAGGTTCGCTGCTGCAGCGTGAGAACCACTGGATTCTGGGCGCCGTTATCGGCGTAATCAGCGTCATCGGCGGCCTGTACGTGTTCGCCAACCCAACAATCAGCGCTTTGGTGGTGCTTAGCCTGATTGCCATCTGGGCGGTTGTTTCCGGAACGCTGCAAGTTGTAGCCGGGTTTGAAGGCCGCAATAACTGGTGGCTAATCCTGTCGGGCGTGGTGCTGGTACTGTTCGGCTTCTACATCTTTGCCAAGCCGGGCGCCGGCGCATTGGTGCTGCTTTGGATTATCGGCCTGTCTGCCATCATCAGCGGTGTACTTTCGGCCATAGCGGCCAGCCGGCTGGGCGCGCTTGAACGCGGAAGATAAATAAATATCCGGTTTTTCAAAAATCCAGCAAAAAGTGTGAGATAAATCATTGACTAGTCCTTTGGCGAATGCTTATGCTAAAGGCAACCACGGAGAGGTGGCTAGTAGCTAAGCGTTTCGGCGCCGCGGTTACGCAAAAAGGGCTGTAAAAGCCCTTTTTGTATGCGCCTGCGAATATCTGGCGTATTTATTATCAGGTGTGGTAGAGTTTAACCATAACTATAAAAAAGTAATGTGGGGAAACAACTAAAATGGACATGGATTTTCGCGAGCCCACAAGGCACTATCCTCAGCAGCCGGCGTACCGCGAAGCGCCGCCGCAACATCATCAGCCGCAATACGACGATTCGCCGCCGCCCCAGCACCACCGCAAGGGCGGAAAGGGAAAGGCATTTTTTAAATTCCTGCTAGTTCTGTTGCTGATAGCCGGCGCAGCCGCAGGCGCCTGGTACTACCGCGACAAGCAGGCCAAAGACGAGGCTGCCAAGCAGGCCCAGCAGATTAGCGACTTGCAGGACCAGCTAAATACCGCCCGCGACGCCGCCGCCCAAAGCCAGAAGCAGCAGGCTCAAACAACAACCACTTCCGGCCCAAGCGAGGATACGGTTAAGAAAGTCAAAGATGCCGTCAGCAGCGGAAAATTCACCGATTTGAAAGTGCTTATGGGCGATAAGGTCAACGTGGTAATCGCCGCCTCAGAAGGGCTTGGCAGCCGTACGCCGGACCAGGCGGTAAGCGACCTTAAATACCTGGCATCCAGCAAAGACTGGGACTTCGCGCTTAAAGCCGACGTGGTTGCAACCTATCAGGATGGCAGCTACTCGGTTTACTTCCCGACAGGCGCGCTGGTAGGCAAATCGTCTGACGGGCACATAGTTTCGTTCGTCTTCAATGACGCCGGCAAAATTACCGGAATATTCATGGCCTCCAACGAAAAGTCGCTACAGTAAATATTACAACTAAATAATAAACTTAAGCGTTTGACAAGTATCGGCATTCGCCGGTATGCTGGAGTCAGATCATCGTGAGGTGATTCAGCAAACTCTCGCAAGAGAGCAAGCGAAAGAGAAGCGGCTCGCAAGAGCCGTTTTTCTTTTTGCCGCCTGATTTATACAGCGGTCTTTTGTTTGGGCTGGCTTGCAAGGTAGGGGCTTGTTTTTGCCGTCCATGTTTTGGGTATCAGCTTAAACAGCGACGGCTTCAATTTTAGTTTTCTGTTGCCGGCTTGGGAGGTCAGTGCCGATAGCGCGAACACTAGTCCGATTAAAAACAGCGCCCAGAAGTCCATATATTTAATGTAAACGCTCAGTTCGTCAGTAATTGACTGCGATAACATGCCGCACAAACCGGCGGCCATCATAATAGTACCGCCGCCAATCAGGGCATCGCGGCTAAATTTATACTTGTACCGCGCTTTGAAGGCCAATCTTACGGCAGCCGCTACCAGTACCAGCCGGATAGCTGATACGACCGGGTCGCCCGATATTATCAGAAGCAACGGGTCGGCAGGCGACTGGGCGGCAACTACCGCCAGCTCTATCGAACAGACGGCCAGGATCAGACTAATGAATTTTATGACCATGCTTCCCTCCGTAATATATTTGCGAAGCTGTCTAAATTAAAGAATATTCACACGGATTTATCTGTGAGCTAATTAACGCCAAGCCGGTTATTTGCGTCACAGCAGAAGTGGCTGTTAGCGCCGTTGATGCTTCTGTATAGTAGAAATCATGAGAAAGTTTTGGGCATTTACTTTATTAATACTGGCCGGCTGCGGGCTTATTTTGCCGGCCGGCAGGGCTGCTGCCCAGGACACCCAAAACTTCACGGTAACCAGCTTTGACGCCCAATATTTTTTGCACCGCAACACCCAAAAAACCAGCGTCATGAACGTAATAGAAACGATTAACGCCAAATTTCCTGACTTTGACCAGAACCATGGCATCCTGCGCGCCATCCCAAAGTCCTATCAGGGCCATACTGTCAGCCTAAGCATAGAAAGCGTTAAAAATGCCCAGGGCACGGCCTGGAAATATACAACTTCTACCGACCACGACAACACGGTATTAAAAATTGGCGATGCCGATGTGTTCGTGCATGGCCCGCAGACATACGTCATTAGGTATACCGTCCGGAACGTAATTAATTTCCAGCCGGACCACCAGGAGCTTTACTGGGACGTCAACGGCGACCAATGGCCGCAATCGTTCGGCAGGGTTAGCGCCACTGTCCAGATAGATAAAAATGTAGCCGATCAGCTTCAGGACAGGCAGGTTTGTTATGCCGGCAGCCCGGGATCCGCCAACCAATCAGGCTGCAGCATCAACCGTGAATCAAGCGGGGCCGATACAGATATAAAAACCCAGACGACCAGGGAGCTTGGCGCATACCAGACCTTAACTTTTGTCCTGGCGTTTAACCAGGGAACTTTTGAGCAAGGTCCGGAAATCACCCGCGAAAAACGTGTCAGAACCGCCGAGATTATAGCCGCCGTCACGGCGGCCGCCGTGCCGCCGCTGATTGCCTTTGGTTTTATGTTCCGCCGCTGGCGCCAGTTTGGCAACGACCCCAAAGGCCGCGGAGTAATTATCCCGGAGTATGAACCTCCCAAAGGGCTGAACACGCTGACTGCTGATTTTGTTCTGCAGGAAAAACTGCGGAATGCTGCTATAACCGCGGCGGTAATAGAAATGGCAATAGGCCGTTATTTGACTTTATATGAAGTAGTCTTAAAAAAACGCCTTCGTCCTGATAGCAAAGATTTTACAATTAAGATTACTAAAGAAACCAAAGATCTGCCCGCGGACTTACAAATGGTAATAAACCTGATATTTGGCAGTGATGCCGCTTTGGGTTCGCAAACTTCTATTAGCCAAATAAAAATAGAGGCAAAAACTAAGGCGACTCTTTATAACAAGATGAAAGATTTGGAAAAATGGCTGGCTGAAGAGCTATATAAAACGGGATACTTTATAAAGAATCCTCGCAAAATTAGAACCGGCTACTGGGCTTGGGCCGGCGGCTTGTTCGGCTTTGCCACGTTGTTGTTCTTTACGGTTTATGTGATACCGCTTGGCGTCGGACTGATACTAGCGGCCGCTGTAATAGCCGCATATTCGTTCGTGATGCCGGCGCGGACAGAGAAGGGTGTAGAGGCAAACGACGCTCTGCTAGGCCTAAAGGACTACATCAAACTGGCAGAGGCCGACCGGCTTAAGTTCGGCCAAAGCGCCGAAGGCGCCGAAAAGATTGCCGAAGGCAGCTTTGACCCTACCAACCCTAAAATGAAAGTAAAACTTTTTGAAACCTTATTGCCATACGCGATTCTGTTCGGCCTGGAAAAAAGCTGGGCTAAACAGTTTGCCGACATCTATAAACAGCCGCCGGACTGGTACCAGGGGCATTGGGCGGCATTTAACACCGGCTATCTGGTGGGTTCAATAAATAGTTTCCAGGCGGCCAGCGCCCAGACATTCACGCCGCCATCCAGCAGCAGCGGCAGCGGCTTTAGCGGCGGCGGGGGAGCCGGCGGAGGCGGCGGCGGAGGCGGCGGAGGCGGCTGGTAACGCCCGCCAGCTAGAAGCCTAAAATACCGGGAGGGTTTTCAGCCTCGCGTTCTTTTTCTTCGGCTTCGCGCGCTGATTCCGCAGCTTCTTTTAATTTTTCGGCTTCCTCTTTTGTGCTTTCGGCCTCTGCCTCTTTATCACGGGCTTCGGATTCGAGCTCATCAGCATCAGGCATAATGATCCTCCATAAATTAATACAAATTAATTTTATGGCCCGGTTGATTAATTTGCTGTAAATATATTTACACCATTGGTTATTATGTATGGGTGATACAGGTGGACGATAAACAATTTGACAAGATTGTCAGCCAGGCGATTGACGCAATACCGCCGCTTTACCAGAAACATCTGCAAAACGTGGCGTTTATCACCGAAGACGATCCCTCACCGGAGCAGCTATATAAGCTTAGGTTATTCAGAGGAGAGCTGTTGTTCGGCCTATATGAGGGTGTGCCGCTGCCGCAAAGACAGGGAACCACTAAGCTCTTGCCGGACAAGATAACCATTTTTAAGAATCCGGCGCTGATGGTCAGCCGCAGCCTGGATGAGCTGCGCGAACACATCCGCCATACCGTATGGCATGAGGTGGCGCATTATTACGGTTTGGACCACGACCGCATCCACCAGCTGGAAAACAAACGCCGCGGCGTTTAGCTTGTGCGATTGCGCCGACGGGCATAGTATGGAATAGTACCGTTATGAATGCTTTAAACGTTAAACGATATAAACGCCCAGTACTAGCTATAACACTAGTTCTGGCGCTTTTAATCGTACTGTTAATAAAAAGCCCAGCCGCCGGACAATACCGCAGCACGGACTTATCTGTGCCAGCCGAAAAACCAGCCGCTCTTCAACTGATACAGAGTAATGGAGCCAGCCAGTCGCCCAAGCAGCCGCCCGGACTTGTAGGCAAACCGCAAAACCATTTGGCGCCGCCAGAAACCGCTCCGCCGAATAACGCTCCGCCAGACAGCGTGCCGCCAAGCGAGCCACAGCCTGGAGAAATCCCACCAGTACCGCCGGCGCCCGGCATAAAGCCAAAAATTCCAGTATGTCCGGAATACGTCCAAGGGTCAGACACCACTTATTTTGACAACCATTGCGGCTGCCGCCAGCCGCTTACGCCGGGCGATTCGTACGTCTGCGCGATACCGTAGGCCTGTGGATAGAATTTGAACATTTGCCCGTGCGGGCATATTATGGGTTTATTAACAACTAAGGAGGAGGCGTATGCCATTTACTCACAGGCAATCGGTCTCGGGGCTGGTCCACTTCTTCGTGGGAATAGCAGAAATTTTGCTGCTTCTGCGGGTGGCGCTCAGGTTCTTTAACGGGAACCCGGATGCTACTTTCATACATTGGGCCTACACCGTGACTCAACCATTGCTTGAGCCGCTTCGCGGGGTTTTTCCATCGTCATACAACGTGGTAAACCGAGGGTGGGTCGTAGATTTCGTGGCGCTTTTCGCTATGGTTGCTTACGCGGTGGCCGGCTACTTTGTGGTAGCAGCCATGACGCGCTGGCCCAAGAAATAGCACTTAGTTAACAAAGATAAACAACGCAAGTTAAAGGCGGCGCAAAAAGCGCCGCCTTTTTAGTGGTCTATAATATAAAACGACATGGGATACAGATATAACGGCCGCAGCCAGCCGTACCAGCCCGGCCAAAAAGACGCATATAAGATAAGCCGAAGTAAAATCGAGCTGTTCGTTGATTGTCCGCGCTGTTTCTGGCTGGACGCGCGGCTAAAAATCAGCCGGCCGTCAGGTCCGCCGTTTACGCTGAACTCGGCCGTCGACCAGCTGCTTAAGCAGGAATTTGACGCGCTGCGTAAAGACGGCAAGCAGCATCCGCTGCAGATTGAATACGGTATAGACTCCAAGCCGGTAGACCACGATAAGCTTAACGTCTGGCGGCACAACTTTACCGGCGTCCAGCACCTGCACGATCCGACTAACCTGCTGGTATTTGGCGCCATAGACGACCTATGGCAGGACGGTGACGGCAAATACGTGGTTGTTGATTATAAATCGACCAGCAAGATGGAAAAGATAGAGAAACTCGGCGACGCGTCGTGGCACGACGCCTACCGCCGCCAGCTGGCGGTTTACCAGTGGCTGCTGCGGGGCAACGGACTGAAGGTAAGCGATAAGGGGTATTGGGTATACTGCAATGCCATAAAAGATGGCAAAGTATTCGACAAAAAACTGGAGTTCGAAATTACCTTGATTGAAGAAAAAATAGACGATTCCTGGGTAGAGCCGGCGCTTAATAAGATAAAAGAGACTTTAGAAGGCCCGATGCCCAAAGAATCAGCCGGTTGTGAGCACTGCGGCTATGCCCGGTCGCGTACCGAACTTACGCTGGATTCAATCCAAAGCCAAAAGCGCGTCAGTAAGACGAAGCTTCTTTGAGCGAAGCCACGATGTCGTCGGGGCTGACATAGGCATAAGTGCCTTTGCAGCCGGCAGCGCTGTGCTTGTACAGGTAAAGCGTACGCCCGTCAGCCAGTTTTACGGTGCCGGCTTTGTCTGACTCTTTCCATGACCCGCTGGCTTTACCAACGCTTACCCCGGCCGGTTTTGCCAGGCACGATATCTCGTCCAGGTTATTCATGTAAGTGTTAACGATTGATAAGGCGCTGAAGCCGTATTCGGCCGCGGCGCCTTGCTCCAGCGGCTTGCTGTACATATAAGTCTCTGACTTATCCGTTAGGGGCACGTAAATCTTCAAAGAAGGGAAGTAGACTTTCTTAGCGGCAGCATCGACGGCGGCTGGACTGTAGAGGCTGCGCTGGGCGCTCTGTAAAGCTTGCCTGAGATCAGGCGACAACGTCTTGTCTGACGTAGAAGCTACCGGCTGGCCGTTCCATAAAATATCTATTTTCTGGCCGTATGCCCAGATGATTGCCGCCATCAAGGCGATTATGGCAACAATGATAAAAATTAACACCCGCTCTGTTGGGTGCTTATACTGGTATTTCACGATTTTCCTCCGCATAAAGCTTTAGCTTTATTATAGATACCCGCGCCAAATATGCAAAAACCGCCCATCTATATATAATTTAAGTCATGCTGGACATCCGTTTTATAAGGGAGAACGCCGAGCTGGTAGCCAATAAGGCGCAGCAGAAGGGTTACAAAACCGATGTGTCGCGGCTGCTGCAAGCCGATGAGAAACGCCGCGATTTATTAAAACAACTGGAAGATATCCGGGCTCAGCGCAACGCTCTTACCGAAAAAAGCAAAGGCGCCAAACCGTCCGAAGAACAGATTGCCCAGGGCAAAGATCTGCGGCAAAAGGCCGAAGAACTAGAGGCGCAGCTGGAACCTGCCGAAAGCGGTTATAGGGAACTGCTTGCCGCCATACCAAATGTTTTTCCGGATGACACGCCGCTGGGCGGCGAAGAAGCCAACAGGGAAGAGAAAAAGTGGGGCGATACGGCCGGCAAGGGCTTTGAAGTCCAAGACCATCTGGCATGGGCCGAAAAAAACGGCCTGATTGATTTTGAGCGCGGCGCCAAAGTGGCCGGCAACAAGTTTTATTATTTGAAAGCCGGCTTGGTGGAGATGGAGCTGGCGCTGGCGCAATTCAGCTTGGCGTTGGTTAAAAAGCACGGTTTCTGGCCGATGATGGTACCGCATATGGTAAATACGCGCATACTGGAAGGCGCCGGATTCTCGGCCAAAGGCGACGAAAAACAGATTTATAAGATAGAGGGTGAAGACCTGAATCTAATCGCCACCGCCGAAATCCCGCTTACCGGATTCTTTGCCGACGAGATTATTCCAAGCGAGTGGCTGCCGTCGCGGATGGCCGGCATCAGCCCTTCGTACCGCGTAGAAGCCGGCGCTTACGGCAAGCATAGCCGCGGGCTATACCGGGTGCACCAATTTAATAAAACTGAACTGTACATATATTGCCGGCCCGAGGAGTCGGAAGAACAGCACCAAAAGCTGCTTGCCATCGAGGAAGAAATCTGCCAAAAATTAGAGCTTCCATACAGGGTGGTACGGATTGCCGCCGGCGATTTGGGCGCGCCGGCTTACAAAAAATACGACGTTGAATATTGGAGCCCGGCCGATAAGTCTTACCACGAGCTGATGAGCTGCAGCAACGTAACCGATTACCAGGCGCGGCGGCTGAACATCCGCTATAAAAACGATAAAGGCGAGACAAAGTTCGTGCATACGCTGAACGCTACGGCGGCCGCATACAGCCGGATGCTTATCGCCATCATAGAAAATAACCAGACCGAGGGCGGCAAAGTAAGCATTCCGATGGCCCTGCGCACTTACATGGGAGGGGAGCTGGCCATAGGATGAAGTTAACCGTAGACCATCTGCACGTAAAAACCGACGCCAAGCAGGATAAATATATAGATGACAAATTAGGCAAGCTGGACCATCTGGTGAGCCGCCATGCCCGCCGCAGCGCGCATGCCGACGTGAAACTTAAAAAAGGCGCGGGCAGGGGAAAGAAGGAATTCACTTGCGAAGTGATTATCCATCTTCCAAAAGAGACCATTACCACCAAACAAACCGCCCAAAGCATAGATGCGGCGGTAGATTTGGCAGAAGCAAAACTCAAAAACCAGCTCAAAAAATACAAAGATAAGCATGTGCTTGGCCGCCGCCAGCGGCTAATGCGCCGCCTAAACATTCGCCGCCGGCAAATAACTTGACTAGTCAAGTAATATTGTCTGGGTAAGCGGCGGGCTAATAAGGTACAATATTAAATTAGCAACAGAGCTGGAGATTTATGGCAATTATACCGAGTACTAAGACGCTCAAGCGTATTCTGGGTGACCCGCAAGCCGCAACGCTAAAACGGATGAGAAAGCGGGTGGCCGCTGTAAACGCTTTTGCTGATGATTTTCAAAAACTCACCGATGCCAAGCTGAAAGCCAAAACCAAAGAGCTTAAAAAACAGCTTGAAGACGGCAAGAAGCTGGACCAGATTCTGCCCGAGGCATTCGCGGCAGTCCGCGAAGCGGCTACGCGCACGCTTGGCCAGCGCCATTTTGACGTCCAGCTTATCGGCGGAATGGTGCTGCACGAAGGCAAAGTAGCCGAGATGAAAACCGGTGAAGGTAAAACGCTGGTGGCAACGCTGGCAGTGTATTTGAACGCGCTGGAAGGCAAGGGCGTCCATGTTGTGACGGTGAATGATTATCTGGCCCAGCGCGACGCCGGCTGGATGGGCCAGGTTTACGGCTTTTTAGGCCTGACTACAGGAGTTATAATCCCTGACCAATCCTATATTTACGACCCGGAGTACGAGAATAAAGACCACGTAGACCCGCGCTTTAAGCACCTTCGGCCGGCGACCCGGCAGGAGGCCTACCAGGCGGATATAACCTATGGTACTAATAACGAGTTCGGCTTTGATTATCTGCGGGACCACATGGTCCGTGAAGTAGACCAGCTGCGCCAGCGCGACCTGCATTACGCTATCGTGGACGAAGTAGACTCGATATTGATCGACGAAGCCCGCACGCCGCTGATTATATCGGCGCCGGCAACCGCTTCGGCGGCGGCATATGACCAATTCGCCAAAGTTGTGCGCCAGCTGAAAGAGACCGACCACTACGAAAAAGACGAAAAACGCCGCAGCGTTATCCTGACTGACGACGGCGTCGAGTTGGTAGAGAAAATCCTAGGCATCCAGAACCTTTATTCAACCGAAAACCTGCGCACAATTTACCACTTGGAGCAGGCGATGAGGGCCCAGGCGTTGTTTCACCGCGACAAGGACTATGTGGTTACAAACGAGGGCGAAATCGTCATCGTAGACGACTTTACCGGCCGCTTGCTCCGCGGGCGCCGTTACAACGAAGGCCTGCACCAGGCAATTGAGGCCAAAGAAGGCGTTGAAGTCAAAGAAGAAACCATGACGCTGGCCACCATATCGTTCCAGAACTACTTCCGCCTCTACAAGAAGCTGGCCGGTATGACTGGCACCGCCAAGACTGAAGAAGAGGAATTTCACCAGGTTTACAAAATGGATGTGGTGGAAGTACCGACAAACCGTTCGCTGCAGCGCAAGGATATGCCGGACAAAATATATAAGACCGAAGCCGGAAAGTTCCGGGCTATCGTCGAGCAAATCAGGGAGCTGCACGAAAAAGGCCAGCCGGTGCTGATGGGAACGGTCAGTATCGAGAAAAACGAGATTTTAAGCCGACTGCTCAAGTCGGCTGATATCCCGCACGAAGTACTGAACGCCAAAAGCCACGAACGCGAGGCATTAATCGTGGCCAAGGCCGGCGAGCGGGGCGCGGTTACGCTGGCGACTAACATCGCCGGGCGCGGAACGGACATCGTGCTGGGCGAAGGCGTAACAGACTTAGGCGGTCTGTTCGTGCTAGGCACCGAACGCCACGAGGCCCGGCGCATAGATAACCAGCTGCGCGGCCGCTCCGGGCGCCAGGGCGACCCCGGCGCCAGCCAGTTTTACGTTTCCTGTCAGGACGACCTTATGCGCATTTACGGCGGTGACCGCATTGCCGCCATCATGGACCGGCTAAAAGTTGACGAAGACACGCCCATAGAGAGCCGCATGATTACCAAAAGCCTGGAGTCGGCCCAGAAGAAAGTTGAGGGCTTTAACTTTGATACTCGTAAAAACGTCGTTAAGTACGACGATGTTATGAACCGCCACCGGAAAGCCGTTTATGCGCTGCGGCGCGAAGTGCTGCGGGCAGAAGACATCAGCCCGCGGGTTAAAAAGTTCATAAGCGAAGAAGCCGCCGCGCTGGTAGCCCATCCGGACTCCATGACCGAAGCCTTTGAGGCGATGCTTGGCGAAGTTTTCCCGTTCGACGAGCCGACGCTGGACAAGCTGTTTGACCTGCCGTCGGATAAGTTCCAGCCGGAGCTGGAAAAGGCCGCTATGAATCTTTATTCGGAGCAGGAAAAGGCATTTACACCGGAGATGTTCCGCAAAGTAGAAAGCGACGTATACCTGCAGATTTTGGATAACTTGTGGATGCAGCATCTGGAAAATATGGAGCATCTGCGCGAAGGCATCCACTGGATTGCGGTTGGACAGCGGGACCCGCTGGTTGAGTACCGCAAGCAAGGGCAGATACTGTTTGACGACATGCAGGCCACGCTGCGCCACGACATAGTAAGGGCAATCCTGCACGCCCAGCCGCTGCCGGAGGAAGATATGGCGCGGCCGGTAGAGACCGAGCTGACGCGGGCCGCCAGGGCCTCGGTAGACAACGCCGGCCAGATACTTTCGGCCGAGACTTTCGAAGAGTCCGATTTTATCGATACCCAGGAAGAACTGGCCGAGCAGGCGCGGTTCAAGTCCCAGCGCAAAAAAGCCCGTAAGGCCGAGCGGCAGCGTAAAAAAGCCGCAAAGAAACCGAAGAAACGTAAGAAGAAATAAGGAAGCCCAATGAAACACACGGTCAGTGAAGTTCTGCTTAAAAATGGCGCCAAAGGCCTGCTTATAAATGTACCGGGCGCAACCGTAAGCAGTTACGAACTAAATTTCCGCGCCGGCGATTACCTGACTCCTTCAAAAAGCAAATGGGAGACGGCCCACATCATGGAGCATGTGATCCTGGGCGCCAACGAGGATTATCCGGATACCCAGAAGTTCCAGGCGGAAATCCACAAAAACGGCGCTTATACCAACGCTTATACGAGCTACTACAACATTAATTACGTAGGCGAAGCGGCCGATTTTGAATGGGCACGCGTGTTAAGGCTTCAGGCCACAGCCATCTCAAAGCCGCTGTTTTTGGAAGCCGAATTCAATGCCGAGGTGGGCAACATACGGGACGAGATGACCGGGCGCAGTAACCAGCATTTCTGGACTTTGGCCAGCGAGATGACTAAAGCTTTCGGTTTTAAAATCCCGACCGACAAAGAACGAGCCAAACTAATCGATAACGTCAGCCGCGAGGACGTGATCGAGCATTATAAAAACACCCATTTTACCAAGAATATGCGGTTTGTTATCGCCGGAGATTTGCTGGGCCGCCGCGCGGCGATTAAAGACGTTTTGGAATCGCTCGAGCTGCCGGTCGGCGCCAGCCGCCATAAACTGCCGGTAGAGCAGGCTAAAAAACCGGCTAAGCCGCTGTTTATCCGCAATAAATCGGTGCCGAACATATATTTTGGCATCAGCAGCGTTGTTAACGACAAACTGTCTGTTGCCGAAGACGACGCGCTGGGCATCGCCCGGGTGATGCTGACTGATACTTTATATTCAAACATCTTCGGGCAGGCGCGCGAGAAGGGACTGGTTTACGCCGTCCATTCCGGCCACCACCAGAACAGCAAATATGCCGAGTGGTCGCTCAGTACGCAGGTACTGCCGCAGAACGCGCCGGCGCTATGCGACATCATCCTGCGCGAAATCAAGAAAGTCCAAAAAGGCCTGATAGACGACGCCGACCTGGACGCCGCCAAGCAGTATGCTCTGGGCTCGTTTGAACGCTCAATGCAGACGGTAGGCAGCGTGGCCGGAGCTTACGAGCGGTACTTCTTTGACGGCTACATTGAAGATATGCGTTCAATTCCTGACCGAATCAAGGCCGTAAGTAAAAAAGACATATCTGACGTTATGAACCGGGTATTTGCTGAAGATATCGGCGGTATCGGCGTGCTTGGCGGCGAAGACGCCGGCATCGCCCAGCGACTGCATGAGCAGCTGCAGCCGCTCTGGCGCGTTTGAGACTATCTAGACCCTAACCTCTAAACCCTATAACCTATATTCATGGAAGACTTACAAAAAAGGGCGGAAAATCTGCGCAAGCAAATTGCTCAAGCCGCTCAAAAACTGAAGCTTGATGAACTGCAGAATGAGCTGGACGGGTTGCGCGCCAAAATGGCTGAACCCGGTTTTTGGCAGGATAACCAGCGCGCGCAGCAGGTCAGCAAGCAAGAAGCCGGGCTGGCAAAGCGCGCCGGGCCCTGGCTCGACTTAGGCCATGAGCTTGAGGAAACATCAGAGCTTATAGAGCTGGGTGATCCAGGCATGAAAGAAGAATTATCAGACAAGCTTTTGTCTTTGGAATCCCGGCTTGCGGATTTGAAAAAAGATTTGAGTTTCTCAGGGCCGTACGATGACCACGACGTAATTTTAAGTATTTATGCCGGCGCCGGCGGCACCGATGCCCAGGATTGGGCGCAGATGCTCGAGCGGATGTATCTGCGGTGGGCGGAAAAACAGGGGCTAAATGCCAAAGTAGTGGATGAAAGCCCCGGTGAAGAAGCCGGTATCAAAAGCGCCA